>CAZAKG010000062.1:0-12837 GCA_964485755.1 uncultured Candidatus Bathyarchaeia archaeon
GGTCTCCGATGCTCTCAGGTGCTTGACGAGGGCTCCGCGCCTGGATAGGGAGTAGGTGCCTATGGCGAGCACCATGGTTATTATGATGGGCAGCTCCTCCGGGATGACGGCGAAGGACAGGGATAGCCCTGTAAGGATCATGGTCCTCAGGGGCTGGCCCCTAAGGTAGCCCAGGATGGGGATCGTGACGCTGAAGAAGACGGCGACCCACACAAGAGTCTTGGAGAGCTCCTCCATGGTCTCCTGCATAGGCGTCTCGGGCTCCTCGGCCTCCTCCGCCAGCTCGGTGACTCGGCCCAGCTCGGTGCCCCGACCCGTGGAGGTGACCACTGAGAGCCCCTCCCCCTGTACGATGAGGGTGCCCGTGAGGACCATGTTGGAGAGGTCCGTCACCTGTGAGCCCTCTGGAAGCACGGCGCCGGCATCCTTCATCACGGGTATGGACTCCCCCGTGAGGGACGACTCGTCTATCTGCAGCCCGTACGACTTGATGAGGCGGGCGTCCGCCGGTATCTTACCGCCCACACTCAGCGGAAGTATGTCCCCCGGCACCAGGTCTGTTGTGGGCACCTCCTTCACCTGCCCGTCTCTCACCACCAGGGACGTAAGGGAAGCCAGCTTCCTGAGGGACTCCATCCCCTGCTCGGCCTTGTACTCGTTGAACACCTCGCTGAGGACCAGTACGGCTATGACAGTGAATATGGTGACGGCGTCCAGGATGCTGCCCCAGACGCTATAAAGGACCCCGACGAACAGCAGAAGCAGGATCATGGGCTCCTTTGCCTCCTCGGCTAGGGTGCTCAGGAAGCTCTCCTTCTCCGCCTCCTCAATAGAGTTCTCCCCATACTTCCTTAGCCTGACCTCGGCTTCGGCGGAGGTAAGCCCCTTCTCAGCGTCCGTTTCCAGCTCCAGAATGACCTCGTCGGTCTTCTTGGAGGCGGATTTCAATGTCTTGCTAACTTGATCCAAAATGATTCCTCCGATAACCCAAGGGTCTAGTCTTCTCATTGCAGATTCAAAGGCCCGTATTTACACCTTATCATGATTAGTCAAAGATTTTTATTCCGAGATGCGGGCGAATTGGTTCCCCTAGCTTCCCGGCGACTACACACGTAGGTTATTGTGTGTCTTCGCAGACGGTGAACCTTTAACCCCCTGAAGCAGACGTTATTCCATGGAGTCTGTTTGGCCAGGCGGTGCTAGGTGTGTCGCCTGCTTCACCTTCGACCTGGACGCCGAGTACGTGTTCCTGGGCACCAACCCTGACGTGGCAAAGATGCCCAGAGTCCTCAGCCAGGGCGACTACGTGTGGAGGGCGGGGATCATCCCCCGGATACTGGACCTCCTAGACGAGCACGGGATCAGGTCCACGTTCTTCGTGGTGGCCATGAACGCGGTGAACCACCCAGAAGAGGTGGCAGAGATCGTGAGGCGGGGCCACGACGTGGCAACCCACGGGTGGATTCATGAGAAGATAGAGCACCTAGGCAAGCCTGAGGAGACGGAGAGGCTCTTGAAGTGCGTTCAGGCGATCGAGGACGCCACAGGGTACAGGCCGGTGGGGAACAGGACGGCGGGCGGCGAGCTGAGCCCCAACACCCTGGACGTGCTGGCCGAGAACGGGTTCACCTACGACAGCAGCCTCAGGGGCAGCGACATGCCCTACACGCTACCGAATGGTTTGGTGGAGGTTCCCAGCTACTACGAGATGGACGACTTCCACCTCTTCGCCGACTACCCCTTCAGCACATACAAGGCGAGGATGATGAGCCCCGAGACCGGGTACCAGATATGGACCAACGCCTTCGACGGCTACTACCGATACGGGCTCTGCTGGACCAGCATGTTCCACCCCCAGATCATCGGCAAACCCGGGAACATGATGCTCCTAGAGCGCACCATCAACTACATGAAGCGGCTCCCAGACGTATGGTTCGCCAACGCGCGGCAGGTAGCTGACCACTGGAAGAGCAGGGGCTAAGCCATGCCCGGGCTGAGGAAGATCGACAGCATAATGGTGAGGGTCACAGACCTCGACTCCTCGGCCCGGTTCTACGAGGAAGTCATGGGCCTGAGGAGGGCCTGGACAGACAAGGAGAACAAGATGATAGGGTTCCTGTTCCCGGGGAACGACTCCGAGCTTGTCATCCACACCGGCCCCGAGCTGGACAGCCCATCGTACAGCTTCAGCGTCGAGGACGTCGTCGAGGTCTGCGAGAGGTTCAGGGAGCAGGGATACGCTGTGCTGATGGAGCCCTTCAAGGTGCGGTGCGGGATGTACGCAGTCCTCTCGGACCCGGACGGAAACAGGATCAACATCATAGACTTGACGAAGTTCGGCGGTGAGCCCAAGTACGACGGCTGACCGGGCTGTCAGTGGCTCTGAGAGAGTATCTTCTCCCTGTTGAACAGGCTGACGCCCACCCCAAACAGGGCCGCGTCCACAACCAGCACCAGGGCAGTGATCACCAGCAACACCGTGGGCCCCAGTATCAGGAACCCCGTGGCCTGCCCGAAGAGCAGGGCCAGCACGGGCGCCACCATGAGGGCGCTCAACTGCTGGGCCTCTCTGAACCCCCTGACGCGGCTCGATATGATCACGGTGGCCCCGATCCCCAAGAGCGACGCCGCGGGGGCAAGGCAAAGGATCATCACCAGCCAGGTTAGGTTGGGGAGCAGCAGGAACCCGAAGCGCCCCACGGTCAACGCGTCCACCGTGGCCGTGTACAGGGTGAAGCCGAGGAGGGTGACCCTCATGGCGGGGGCGAAGGCCACCAATATCTTCCCCATTAGTAGCTCGCTGTCAGTGAAGGGCGCGGCCAGCAGCGCCTCGATGGTCTTCCTTTCCTTCTCCCCGGCGAAGCTGTCCGAGGCTATGACTCCTGAGACCATGAGGGGTATGATGAGGAAGAAGGGTGCGAAGAAGTAGACCAGCATGATGTACATCACCTGGAGCCTCTCGGGGAAGCCAGCCAGCATCTGCTTGACCGCTTCGGGGAGGTTTGGGAAGAAAGTGCCAAGGATGTCACCGTTGCTAGACCCGCTCATGGAGTCCGGCGCCAGAGTGACTATGGCGGGGATGAGCACCGTTATGACGACGGGCAGTATGATCATTGGGGCCATCACCTCCCAGTTCCTCGCAACCTCGCTCAGGTCCTTCCTGAACACCAGAAGCACCCTGCTCCACCTCAACTCACTCGCCTCCTATGACCTTCAGGTAGGCCTCCTCCAGTGAGACCTCCATGGGCGCAACGTACATGACGCGGCCCCCAGCCTCCACCAGGCTGCGGACCAGGCCCGGCGTGTAGCCCTCGTCGACGAGGGTCACGGAGAGGACGGCTTCCTTCACCTCGACGGCCTTCACGCCCTCCGCCGCCTCGGCTGCCCTGATCAGAGACTCCGTCGCCTCCCTGAGCCCCACCCTGACCACGTGTGCGCCGGTGGCCCTCTGCCGGAGCTCCCGGGGCGAGGCCACGCTCACCGAGGCGCCGCGGTTGATGATCATCACCCTGTCGCAGAGCCTCTCTGCGTCCTCCAGCCTGTGGGTGGACAGAAGTATGGTCTGGCCCTCCCTCTGGCTCAGCCTCTCCATGAGGTCCCTGATGTCCTTGGCCGACTTGGGGTCCAGGCCGCTAGTGGGCTCGTCTAGGTACAGGATGCTGGGCTGGTGAACCAGGGCCCTGGCCAGGGCCAGCTTCTGCTTCATGCCCTTGCTGAAGGTGCCGGCCCTGTCGCCGCGCCTGTCCCAGAGGTCGAAGTACTCCAGCAGCTCCCTGATCCTCTCGCTCCTCGTACCGGGGTCGTCCACGCCGTAGGCCCTGGCGAAGAACTCCAGGTTCTCCTGTGCGGACAGCCGCTCGTAGAGGCTGGGGTTCTCCGTGAGTATACCTATGGTCTCGCGGACCCGGAGGGCGTCGCCCCTGACGCTGAACCCGCCCACGTAGGCTTCGCCCTCCGTGGGCTGGATGAGGCTCGCCAGCATCCTTATGGTGGTGGTCTTCCCGGCGCCGTTGGGGCCCAGGAGCCCGAATATCTCCCCCTGCTCGACCTTGAAGCTCAGCCGGTCCACGGCCGTCAGCCCGTTGAACCTCTTGGTGAGGCCATCGGCCACTATGCTCTCCACGCCTCGTTCACCGTTTGGTTAGGTTCGTTGCGGGCTCTCAGATTAATCAACTTATTGAGGCTTGCTGAAAGTTAAGGCGCATTCAGAAATATTGAGTAAAGAAAAAAAGGGGGGGTGTGGCCCAGAGGCTTACTCCTTGACCACGATGGTTCCGCTCAGGTAGTTGAAGAGCCTCTGCTGCTTCTCCGAGTACATGAGCCACCCTATGATGACGTCCAGGGGCAGCAGGAACGCCTTCCCGATGGCCTGGTACAGGCTCTTGCTCATGTCGATGGCCCCGCCCTGCAGGTCCACCACCTTGATGTGCATCACCTTCTTGCCCAGGCTCTGGCCCTGAGTCCCCTCCAGGAACGCCCAGTAGAGGAACAGCAGCACGTTGCTGACGCCCAGGTCTATGAAGGGCATGTGGGTGGGCGCCCAGTACATGGGCCTTATGATACCGGCCACCATCCCAACCAGGATGGCGTCGATGACGAAGGCCAGGAACCGCTCGCCCCAGGTGGCCAGAACCAGCTCGCTCACGTTCTGCCTGGCCCCGCAGGCCGGGCAGAACTCGGCGTCGTCCGCTATCTCCTTACCGCAGCTCTTACAGTACACCATGCTCGTTCACCTTAGCTCCTCTTGATGGCTCCCACGTAGACGATGACGCCGCCTATGAGGGAGCATATGATGCCTCCCACGAGGATGCCTTGGCCTATGAAGCTGAGGAAGGGCATCCTGACGCCGACGCCGGACTCCACGTCCAAGCCGGGCGTCAGGTCCGCGTTCATCATGACCACCCAGTAGTCGCCTCCCTCGGGCTCCCACTCAAGGGCGACATCTTCACCAGTCGCGTAGATGTCCCAGACGCTCATGTCCTGGGGCGCCACTGTTATCTCGTCGCCGCTGTGCAGCTGGTAGGTTATGTATGGGTGCCCGTCGAAGGGGCTCTCCATCTTGAAGTCTGTGACGGTCTCGTACTCGGCTGCCCCCAGGTAGCTGAGGGCGCTGGCCTCATCCAGTATCCCTATGAACACCTCTTTACCGTTGTTGCTCTCAAGGTTGAACTTCAGCTTCAGGAGGTCGCCGACCCTTGGGGACCAGTACCTCACCGCGGGACTCTCAATCCTGTTGATGACGATGTCCTCCACGTGCATGTCCTTGAAGACCAGGGCCTGTGTGCCCGTCTCGAAGTCGAAGCCCCACACCCCTATGTAGCCGGACCCGTCGTCCATGGCTGACGTGACGCCCATGAGGGCCGTGCCCGCGAAGGCCAGGGGCAGGCCGACGATGATCATGAGGCCTCCGAAGATGACGGCTATGACCCTCCCGGCGTCCCACCCCTTGGAACCCTGCTTCCTGTAGGTCAGGTTACCCTCGACCAGACTCGCTCCGCAGCCGGGGCAGAACTCCGCCCCTTCCGCGAGCTCCTTTCCGCATTTCTTACAGTACACCATTGTTTTCACGGGGTGACAGCCCGCGGCTGAGCTTTTAAAGGGATTTCAGATTTATATCAGAATTAATACACAAACAGTTACAAATTAATTTAGGACCCGTCGAAGGCTCGGCGGGGCCTCTGGGCGGCTCAGGTGCCCCGTCTCTCCGTGAGCTCAGGCTCGCTCAGTGCAACCGGCTCGCCGCCCATGAAGTAGACGCGCGGGATCAGGGGGCTCATCCAGACTGCCAGCTGGTAGGGCTCCACGCTGGCCAGGTCGCAGAGGGCGTGGGCGCTGTTGGGGCCCTCCCTGCTGATGGCCTCCACTACGTCGCCGACCCCAGCGTCCGTGCCCGTCAGGTCCACCAGGAGGTGGTTTATGCTGACGCCCCCGATCACGGGGCACACCTTGTCGCCCACCTTGACCAGGCCCCTCCGGGACAGCTGCCGCAGGTAGCCGTCGCTGTACCCCATGTGCATGGTGCCCACCCTCATCCTCCTGGAGGCCACGTAGGCGCCCCCGTAGGTCAGGGGGGTCCCGGCCTCCACGGTCTTCACGTGCTCCAGACGCCCCTTCAGGCTCAGTGCCTGGCTGAGCGCGACTCCGGTGCTTCGGGCCTCGGGGACCGGGTAGAAGCCGAAAAGCATGACGCCGGGCCTCACCGCGTCGAGGTGGGCGCCGGGCCTGAAGAAGACGCCGTGGCTGCTTGCCAGGCTCCACGTCTCCACGTGGACACCCCTGGACCCAAGCTCCTCCCTCAACTGCACGAATCTCCTTATCTGTTGCTCGTCGCCGTCATCCTCCAGCAGCGTGGAGAAGACGCCGTCGATCCTGATGCTCCTGAGCCGCGAGATGTGCTCCATGAGGTCCGCGGCCTCCGTGTGGGCGACGCCGGCCCTGCCGAGCCCCGTGTCCACCTTGACCCAGACGAGAGCCACCATCCCTGCGCGGGCGGCGGCCTCGCTCAGCGCCGCCGCTGACTCCCTGTGGTAGACCACCTGTGTTAGGTCCATCTCAACGGCCTCCCTGAACTGGTCCTCTGTGAACAGGGGGTCCATGTTTATGACTCCGCAGCCGAGGCCAGCCATCCTGATCTGCCTGGCCTCCCATAGCTTGGCGACCAGGAACCTGGTGACGCCCCTGGTCATGAGGTAGGCGACGGTCGCGGCTAGGCCGTGGCCGTAGGCGTTGCTCTTGACGCAGGGCACCACCTCGGCGCCCGTGAGCCTCCTGACGGTGTCCAGGTTCCTGCCTATGGCGTCCAGGTCCACCTCGGCCCACACCGGGTAGCCTTCGACGCGTCGCCGTATCTCGTCTGGCGACGGCTGGTTAATGAAGAAGGTTGACAAGCTGAGCCCTCCATATTTGTGGCGTGTTTCAGGTAAAAGGCTTTTAACGCTCGGGACGGGGCGGAGCCGCCGCATGGTTTGGGGAGGCTTCGTCAGGTGTCAGGGGTCAGCAGTGTGGACGAGGAGGGCTTGGCGTTCACCCAGTGATGCTCGTAGAGGTCCTTGACCCACCTGTGGAACCTGGGGTCCCCGCCGTGGAAGGGCGCGTAGTCGATGCTGCCGTTGAGGTAGGGGAAGCAGACCAGCGCCGTCTTCTCTGTCACCATGATCCTCATCTTCACCTCGGGGAGCGTCCTCCTGTCGACGCCGGGGCTGGGTGTGTAGCCGGGGGGCGGCGTGAATCTCTCAGGGAATATGCTGCGGAACCTGACGCCCTCCCCCACCTTGGCCCTGACGATGGATGTTGCGCTCACCAGGACCTGGTCTGATAACACCCACGCGTACTCCTCGGCCTCCTGGTACATCACCTCGGCTATGCGCAGCCCCGTCATGACGTCCGCTGCCAGGGCGCCTCCAGAGAGTTCACCGATCCTGTTGACGAACCCGTGGGGCAGGCTGCCCAGGTCGTGCTCAAGGAGGTACTGCCTGTGGTCTGAGATGAACTCCAGCCCGGAGAGGAGGGACATGGCCAGCTCGCCGTAGGGTGTGGGGCTGAAGGTGCCGTCGGGGTCTCTGTGTATGAGCTGGACGTCGCTTAGCCTCTGCAGGTGCCTAGACGCCTCCGTGACGGTCATGTCCAGCCTCTGGGAGACTTGGGACAGCTTCAGGCGTTCCCCTCCAAGGGTCAGCATGATGTTGATCCTCTCGGCGCTGCTGAGCTCGAAGAGGAGGTCGCAGAGGTTCTCCACAGACACGATGCATACAAGGAGATACTAAAATTTTAGGATCGGTGCAGAGCAAGACGCAAGGCTCCTCAGGTTGGTTAATCTAACCCATGGGGCTCTTGAGAGCGAAATGACTACGTCAACAAATAGCGAGGGATCGATGATGAAGGCTAATGGCACCGCAGACACTGGGGAGGCGGCTAGATGAGTGGCACAGGCTCAAAGGCGTGTCTCCACGCCTTCAGCCTTGAGCTGAACTCCAAGGAGCACATCAAGCGGGTGTCCATGCCCAGCGGCCCAGGCGACCGGCTGCTCATCCAGGGGTACCTGGGCGAGCTGGAGGGCGTAGGGCTGGTCGAGGGGCTGATGCTGGAGATCAGGGGTGCCTACGGGGTGCTCAGCGTCGACATCCGGGAGGAGGAGCTGAGGGCGCTCCTCGGGGCCCGCAGCAACGTTGAAGGCCACGGGGCTGTACGTGATTCAGGTTAGAGGCGGCGCGTATGAGAGGCGGCTCTATTCTTGAGGTGGCGGCGGTGTTCCTGGGCTCATACCTGGTGGGGTGGCTTCTTCTGGACGACCTGGTCCAGGCAGAGGTGGCCCTCCTCGGGTGGAGCTACGTGTCCGGCGCCCTGCTGATCCTGGTGCCCGTCGCGGTCCTGCTCCTCACAGGCCGTGACTTCAAGAGGTACGGGCTGACGATGGAGGGCTGGAGGGGTGGGCTCGGGGTCGGCATGAAGTGCTACCTAATAAGCTTCGTGCCCCTGGGAACGATGCTGATCATGCACAGGCTCGGCTACATGTACACTAACCCGGTGGCCTCGGCGGCCATCGCCATCGGGGAGGCGGCGGCCATCCTCATTTTCCTCAGGTGGATCGGAGGGAAGCCCCTCGATGAGGGCAACGCCCGGATGGACCTGGCCGTCATGGCGGGCCTGCTGCTCCTGCCTGTTGCCGCAGGGTACGCCCTGAACAGGCTGTCCCTCCAGGTGGTGTCCACCGTGGTATGGCAGTTCCTGTTCTCCGGTTTCGGCGAGGAGATAATGTACAGGGGCTACTACCAGTCCAGGGTCAACGAGGAGTTCGGCCGCCCCTGGAGCCTCATGGGCGTGGCCTTCGGCCCCGGGCTCCTGGTGTCCAGCGCCCTCTTCGCGCTCTGCCACGCCTTCAACACGTTCAACCCCTTCAGGGGCAGGTTCGAGCTTGCGTGGGGCTGGACCCTGTTCACCTTCTTCGGGGGCCTATTCTTCGGCCTCATAAGGGAGAAGACGGGGAGCGTGGTGGCCCCCGGTATCGCACACGGGCTGCCCGACGCCGTGGGAGAGGCGTTAGCGAAAATATTTGGGATGTGGTGATCACAGATGGAAAACATGAATGAGGGGCGAAGTGGAATCGTGTCAACTGCATGGGCTGCTGCTCTGCTGGCCAGCTGCGTGACCCTGATCCCTTGGCGTGAACTCGCGGGGGGTGAACCAGACTGGTGGCCGATCGTCACACTCGCTGGCCTCCTTGCCCTTCTCTCGGCAACGTATCTACGAACCAACTTGAGACCCCTGAGGCTCTACTTCTCATATCTACTCATGGTTCACGTGCTGGGCTACGGTGGAGGATGGCGGTGGGGCCTAGTGACATGGGTGAGGGAGAGCGCCATGTGGGGCGGCTGGGTGAGCGGGCTCCCCACGGGGCTGTCTGACGTGGCCTTACACCTGCTGAGGCTTGTCCCCGCGTTGATCGTCCTGGGGGCCCTGCTGCTGACCGGTCGGAGGCCGAGGGACATGTACCTGACGGTGGGCGACATGAGAGCCCAGGCCGCGCCGTCAAGGCTAATAGGCATGAAGAAGCCTGAGCCGTGGACCAGGGTGGGAGCCACCTTCGCGGCCATCTTCTGCGCCGGCACCTTCGGCTTCCTCGTGTTAGCCACCAGGCCCACCCTGAGCAGCCTTCCCGCCGCCTTAGCCGCGCTGCCCACCGCCCTGATAATAGCTGCGCTGAACGCCTTCAACGAGGAGTTCACCCTAAAGGCCGCGCCCCTCAGCGTCCTGGAGCCTGCCGTGGGACGGGAGCAGGCCCTCTGGCTGACCACATTCTACTTCGGCGTGGGCCACTACTACGGCGTGCCCTACGGGGTCGTGGGGGTGCTGCTGGCGGGGTTCCTGGGCTGGTTCCTGGGTAAGAGCATGCAGGAGACGGGGGGCTTCGCGTGGGCGTGGCTCATCCACTTCCTGCAGGACGCCATCATATTCACATTTCTTTTAATGTGAGCAGAGCCAAGAAGTAACATCACACACTCTGCAAATCTGAAGCGCACTTGATAAAAAAAGGGCCCGAAAAAAGAGTTAATCCACCCTGAGAAGTCTAAGAGAGTTAAACATCACCAGCAGGGCGTTTCCCTCATGAATTATGCTGGCCGCGAGAGGAGACACGATCCCTAACGCCGAAAGCACTATGCCCGCCGCGTTGACGAACATGGCGAAGGCGATGTTCAGTTTGATGATCTTCATGGTCTCTCTGCCGATCCTTAGGAGCTTCGGTATCCTGTCAAGGCTGTTCGTCGACAAGGTGATCCCGGCTGTCTCTATGGCGATGTCGGTCCCAGTCAGACCCATCGCGACGCCTACGTCGGCCGTAGCTAAGGCTGGGGCGTCGTTGATGCCGTCACCGACCATCATCACTACCCCGTCCCGCTTCAGCCTCTTCACGTGGTCCACCTTCTCGGAGGGGAGCAGGTCGGAGGCCACCTCGTCGACCCCGATGCTCGACGCGATGGAGTCCGCGACCGCCCTGTGGTCCCCTGTAAGCATAACCGTCCTCTTGGCCCCGCTTCGCTTAATCTCGTCTATCGTCTCGGGCACGCCGTCCCTCAGCTTGTCAGCCATGAGGAGGGCCCCCACGACCTGCCTGTCCCTGGCCACGAGGAGGACAGAGTGAGCCGTCCGTTCCCTCTCAAGGTAGCTCCTCGACTCGGCATCCATGGCGACGCCGCGCTCCCTCATCAGCTTCTCGTTGCCCACTATGGTCGTGACACCCTCGTGGGTCACGCAGACGCCCAGGCCAGGCAGGGCCTCGAACTCGGAGCATTGCTCTGGCGGGACGCCCAGCTCCAACGCCTTCTTCATGATGGCCCTCGCCGCGGGGTGCTCGGAGTGCCTCTCGGCCCCAGAGGCGTACCCCAGGACCTGCTCCTCGGAGAACCCGTTGAATCCCTTGACCTCGACGACATCTGGGCGCCCCTCAGTGAGCGTGCCCGTCTTGTCCATCACCACTGTATCGACCTCGGCCAGCTTCTGAAGGCTCTCCCCGTTGCGTATGAGTATACCCTTCCTCGCAGAGTTTCCTATGCTCGCAGCCACAGCCATGGGGGTCGCCAGCGTCAGGGCGCACGGGCACGCGATGATGAACACAGAGGCCATGCGAAGAGGCTCCCTCGTCCAGAAGTACACGCCGAGGCCGATGATGAGGATGAGCGGAATATAGTACCCGGCAAAGCGGTCCGCAAGCCGCACTATCGGCGCCTGGTTCTCCTCTGCCTCCCTCACCATCCTGATGATCTTCCCGTAGGTACTGGCGTCGCCCACGGCCCTCGCCTCCACCCTGATCGCCCCCAGCTCCACTATCGACCCGCTGAGGACCTCGGACCCCTGCTCCTTCTCCACGGGCATGGACTCGCCTGTGACCGAGGACTGGTTCACGGTGGCCCTGCCGTCCAGTACGACGCCGTCGACCGGGATCATCCCCCCGGGCTTCACCGAGATGGTCTCGCCGCCCAGTATCTCGGAGACGGGGACCTCGGCCTCCACGCCGCCCCGTATCACCGTCGCCGTCTTCGGGAAGGCCTCTATGAGCCTGTCTATGGCTCCGCTAGCCCTGTCGGATATAATGCCTTCAAGGACCTCGCCGCCTCCAAGCATCAGCACGACGACGCAGGCCGCGAGGTACTCGCCCAGCCATATGGAAGCTACGATGGCTACGGTCGCCAGGAGGTCTATACTGAACACGCCGCCCAGCAGCGTCACAAGCGCGCTGTGCCCTATGAAGACGGCGCCCAGGACCGCACCTGCCAGAGACAGTGCGTTGTAGGCCCCCGGAGGTAGAAGCGAGAACGTCTGGCTGACCCAGCTCGCCCCAGCCAACGCAACAGTGGCCACTAGCAGCATAGCCTTACGCTTGTCGACCACACGCGGCGCCGTCCTCTAAATGAACTTGGAGAGGGCCTCCTCCAGCCTCTCCACCTGCTCCTCAGCGTCCCCCGAGCTGGCGGCCTCCAGGACACACGACTCCAGGTGGTCAACGAGAACCATCTTGCCCACCTTGTCCAGGGCAGCCCTCACCGCCGCCAACTGTATGAGCACGTCCGGGCAGTCCTTGTCCTCGTCTATCATCTTAATGACGCCCTTCAGGTGGCCCTCGGCGCGCACCAGCCTGTTCCTGATGTCCTTTCTCCGCCTATGCGCATGAAGCATACTGATGCTATCCGGGGGGAGGGGATATAAAAGTTGGTGCGAAGCGCAAACCATTCTCGAGGACCCAGACCTCAAACGAACGTGATAACGGCGTTAGCTAAAAACGGTGCAAATCCAACCCAAAAATAAATCATGTTCTATACAGCAGCCGTAATCAGCCCACCCAAAAAACGCTTATACCCAACCACTGGGTACAAACAAGGCTCACGCTAACAAGTAGAAACTGTGAACGCCGTGTACGGCTCCGATTTCTCCTGCGGGACCAGGCAACATAGCTGGAATCTTGGGCGTTTGGGGGACGCGGGCTGAGTACCTCGGCCGAAGCCTCGATACTTACACCCCGTCTCCATCGAACCCGTCTTCTACGGGAGCCCTCCAGCCCGAAGGCACGGATGTCTATTTTTAGGAGCGGCTTCGGGCTTAGATGCTTTCAGCCCTTATCCGGCGCGGCGTAGCTGCCCGGCGATGCCTTATCAGACAACCGGTACACCAGAGGCCACAGCGCGATGTTCCTCTCGTACTAATCGCCCTTTCCCCTCAGACATCCAACACTCCCAGTAAATAAAATCCGACCTGTCTCGCGACGGTCTAAACCCAGCTCACGATCCCTTTTAATAGGCGAGCAGCCTCACCCTTGGCCCCTTATGCAAGGCCAGGATAGGAAGAGCC
>CAZAKG010000063.1:0-12764 GCA_964485755.1 uncultured Candidatus Bathyarchaeia archaeon
GTAACCGTCCCTCACCCTGCCGCTTTCATCCCTAATGACCCAGTGGCCCTCAAGGAGCAGGACCCGCTCGTTCAGGGAGTCGTACACCATCCCGACGCCGTACTGTGGCTTGGGCGGGGCCGCCGGATGCATCTCTGTCCAGCTGTTCGACTCGAAGTCGTACGCCCACGTGTCGGCGTAAGGGTACTCGGAGTTGCTGCTGCCCCCGAAGAGGATCACCCTCCTGTTCTTGGCGTCGTATGCCATGCCGACATTGCTCCTCGGCGTGGGGCTGCTGGAGGGCTTCAGCTCCCGCCACGTGTCCGTCTTCACGTCGAACAGCCACGTGTCGTTGAGGTGGCGCTCGGGGGGCTTGTACCCACCGAAGATGAGGATCACCTCCTGATCGGCGATGTACGCTACCCCTGGGTTGAACCTGGGGGGAGGCCGGACTGGAGGGTTGAGCTCCGCCCACTCGTTGGAGCTGTAGTTGTAGGCCCACGTGTCGTCGTAGAACAAGCCTGCGTTCCATTCGCTGCCCCCGAAGAGTATGAGCCTCCCGTTCACCTCGTCGTAGGCCATGGCTGCGCCGTACCTCTCCGTGGGGCACGGTTGGTTGGCGGCCAGCGAAGGAGGCAACCGGGTGGTTGCTGAAAGAAGGATGACGAGAAGGAAAAGAGCATATTTCATGTGTTTTTTCATACGAAGATGAACATTAATAACCCTGCTAATGATGAATCATGGGCCGTTAACAACGATTTTATAGAGTACGCGAGGGGATGAGGAAGGCGTACGCAGCAGAAACATGGCGACAACCCCTAGGATGATGGCCTCGACGGGGAACCCGCCTATTCCTGAGGCAGGGGCGCTTTCAGGCTGAGTCGCCACGCCTGCCTGCCTCCAGTCTGGGCTCTCCTCGGACAGATCAAGTATCCACGTGTCCCCAAAGGTTTGGCGGTTTTGGAACGTGAAGCCGCCGAACATCACAACCGCGTTGCGCTCCGGGTCGTAGGCGAAGGCTGACTGGAACCGGGCCTGGGGGCGATTAGCCACGTTGAGCCTCGTCCAGCCGTCGTCGCCTGGGTTGTACAGCCAGGTGTCGTCGTACTGGCTCCCGAGGCGCCTCCCCCCGAAGATTATCACGGTGCCGTCCTGGCTGTTATACGCCGTGTTCTGCCAGTACCTCTCAGATGGTCCGCTCTGCGTCTGCCGGTCGGTCCACGTGTCTGCGGCAGCGTCGTACTCCCAGATGGTTCTTACGAAGAAGTCTCTGTCGTTCTCGTAGTAGTGTCCCCCGAATAGGAGCGTGGCCTGGGTGGATGGGTCATAGATCATCTCGCACCCGTAAATGGCCGGTGGGCTAGCCTCAGGCGCGGCCTCGGTCCATATGTTTGTGGAGTAATCGTAGAGCCACGTGTCGCCCATGTCGGGTTGATCGTCCGTGTAGCCCCCGTAAAGCACAACGACCCCGTTCGCCTCGTCGAGGCAGAACCCTGAGCTGGTCCTAGCCTCCGGCGCCGCGTCGGGGTGTAGCTCTGTCCATGTCTGGGAGGCGCAGTCGTAGAGCCACGTGTCCCCCAGCCGGCCCCCCATGTTCCAGCCCCCGAAGAGTATGAAGCCCTCAAGCTCCGGGACGTACACTATGCCGTAGTCCATTCGCGGGGGCGGGTGGGGCTCAACCTCCAGAAGCCTCCACGCCTCAGTGTCCCAGTCGAAGGTCCACGTGTCGTCGTAGACCTGAGGCGACGTCCCCGAGTAGGTGCCTCCGAACATCATGAGCCTCTCGTTCACAGGGTCGTAGACTAACCGGCATCCAAACCGTGGGCTCGGGCCGGAAGAGCACAGGGCGGCTGGAGCCGTGGCGGCGAATGACAGGGAGACCGCCAACAACAGCCTCATCCAGAAACGCGCCTTGAACAACGTTGAGCCTCCAATTAAATGTTAAGGAAACTCAAAGCCGTTAAAATAATTTAATAACACTCGATGATGTCCCGCACACATCGTTCATTGAACCGACCCACGTTTCGGCGATGAAGCAGCAGACAAATAACTCTCAGCTGCCCAAACCCTACCCCGTGGCAGACTCCAAGCCGTTAGAAGCCCGGCCGCGTCAGATGTGTTGAGCGATGACACTCGACCAGATACCCATCGGTAGGTTCAGCGTGGTCACACGCCTCACCCAGAAGGCCCTCCGCTACTACGACGCTAAGGGGCTACTGGTGCCCGGAGCCAAGGACCCCTTCACCGGCTACAGGTACTACACGGGCGACCAGATCGGGGCCGGCGTCAAGATCAGGCACCTAGCCGACCTGGGGTTCACCGTCGAGGAGATGACCTCCTACTTCGAGGCCGAGGCCGACGGCGACGCCGGGACCGTGGAGAGGCTGCTCGGTGAGCGCCTTCAATGTGCCGAGCGTGAACTCGCCAGGCTCCAGAGGGCGGTGTCGTTGCTCAGGAATAACAAGGAGATGATGAAGACGACTATGAATGAACCGGTGGTCAAGGATGTGCCCAGGCTGCGTGTCCTCAGCAAGCGGGAGGCCGGCAGCTACGACAAGACCATAGGGAAGCTGATAGGCGACCTGATGAGGGTGCTGTACGCTCCCGAGAACCAGCGCAACTTCGTCAAGA
The DNA here is from genome assembly GCA_964485755.1 of uncultured Candidatus Bathyarchaeia archaeon. GTDB lineage: Archaea > Thermoproteota > Bathyarchaeia > TCS64 > TCS64 > RBG-16-57-9. The sequence goes on from CAZAKG010000063.1 coordinate 2,611, forward strand.
TGGTGGGCCCAGTGATGACCATCTACCACGACGAGGAGTACAGGGACGAGGGAGCAGACATAGAGGTCGCCGTCCCGGTGACGGGGAAGGTGGTGGTGGAGGACCCCGCCGTGGAGGTCAGGAACCTGGAGTCGTGCAGGGTGGTGAGCCTGGTCCACAGGGGCAGCTACGAGACCATAGGGCAGGCGTACAGGAGGCTCCACGGCTACGCGGCCGAGAAGGGCTTGCTGATCGCTGGGCCCATGAGGGACCTCTACCTCAACGACCCCAACAGTGTGAGCCCGGACGAGATCATGACCGAGGTACAGGTGCCCATCAAGCCCTAATCCCCTTTTTTTTTTCGGGAACTAGGCACGGCGTAATTCAAAATAGCCTTGTATTACACCTCACAAGTTCTATAAACCGAGGCGTGGACCCTCAACCGATGACCATTGTCCTTCTACCTGCACCATAAGAGCTGGGTCACCATAAAGGAGGAGGCTGGCGACACAGTCATTGTGCCCCTGGGCAGCATGGAGCCCCACGGCGCCCACAAGCCCGTGGGCTGTTGCTACCTGCTGGCAGAGGCCGCGGCCAGGGACGTGGGGGAGAGGACCGGTGTTCCTGTCACCCCAGTGATCCCCTTCGGCGTATCCGAGCCCTACAAGCACTTCCCCGGCACCATGACGGTGAGCATGGAGACCCTGAGCCGGTACGTCTACGAGTCCTGTCTGGGTCTAGCTAAATGCGGCTTCAGGAAGATAATCTTCTTCAGCGCCCACGGCGGAGACAACCTCCCTGCCCTCAGAGAGGTCTCCTACAGGCTCAGGGAGGAGGCGGGGGCCCTCTGCGCCGTCATCCATGTCTGGGGCGTCGTGACCCAGATGATCCCTAAGGACTTCTGGGGCCCGGGCCTCAGGATGGGCCACGGCGGCGAGCCCGTCACCTCGGTGATGCTGCACCTGCACCCGGAGCTGGTGGACATGAGCAGGGCCGAGCTCAAGCCCCTGAACCAGCCGCTGGAGGGCCTGGAGACCCGGAGCTACGGCACCCACGTGTTCGACGGCCATCCCCAGAGCGTATACTACTGGGCCGAGGAGGTGGAGCCCAGCGGATTCATGGGGGACCCCACGCGGGGCTCAGCCGAGAAGGGGAGGCAGCTCTACGAGAAGACTGTGGAGTACCTTGTGGGCTTCGTGGAGAAGATGAGGAAGGCGTAGGCGGGAGAACTGGTTATAAGCGGCCCGCTCATCCCTGATCATGGTGTTTCTATGGGAGACAAAGCGTCAATCCTAGCAGAGCAGCTCGGGTACGTCATCGACAGCCTGGACAGGCACGTCGAGAACCTGGGCGAGAAAGAGTTCATGTACAAGCTCACCCCGGAATCCAATAATATCCAGTGGTTACTCAACCACCTGAGCAGAATAGTGAACCAGAGCATCCCCCGCATCGTCAAGGCGGACCCCAACTGGAGCCCTAAGGGCTGGCCAGCCGACTACAAGGACCAGGCCTACGGCATGGAGAAGATGATGAAGGACATCAAGGCCGGTAAGAAGGCCGCAGTGGATGGTCTCGGCAAGCTCAAGGACGAGCAGCTGGAGGAGGAGATACCCCTCTGGGGAGGCAAGCAGAAGCGGAAGACGGGAGTATTCGCCTACATCGGTGAGCTGTACCACCACAGGGGCCAGCTCGCCTACATCAGGGGCACCGTGAAGCGCCTCAAGGAGAAGGACCCAAACTTCCTCAAATAAACCCCTTTTTCTTATAAAAAATTAGCTTTATAGGCATCAAGCACCGTCCAATTAACACACTATTCTGGTGATAGATATGTCGTGCAGAGTCGAGGCCATCAAGGCCTTCGCCGAGGTAGGCTTCATGCGCCTAGGTAACGCGACCAAGGACCTGAAGCCGGAGCAGTTGGACTGGCAGAGCTGCAAGGAAGCAAACACCATCCGGTGGATACTCACCCACCTGAGCAGCGAACTCCACAGCTTCATCCCCAAGGTCGTGAAGGGAGACAAGAACTACGAGCCTAAGGGTTGGCCCAAGGACTACGTGGGGAACAAGAGCTACAGCCTGGAGAAGATGCTAAAGGACATAGAGGACGGCAAGAAGAGCGTCGCGAAGCTCCTGGGCGGCCTAAAGGACGAGGACCTGAAGAAGGAGATGGACTGGTTCTACGGCAAGAAGCCCATGGATTTCTACCTGATGCTCTCCGTCAGCGAGATCATCCACCACGAGGGCCAGATCGCCGCCATCCTGGGCGTCGAGAAGCGCATGAAGGGAACCTAGCTCACCCTTTTTATCCCATCATCTATTTCTGATCAGTGAAGCAGGGCACGTGACCCGCATTGAAGATAGGCATCACATGTTACCCCACTGTTGGGGGAAGCGGAATCCTGGCCACCAGGCTGGGCGTCGAGTACGCCAGGAGGGGCCACCAGGCACACTTCATAACCTACGAGCGGCCCGTGGCCATCCAGGGCGTGGACCCCGAGAACGTGTACGTGCACCTGGTGAGCGTCCTTGAGTACCCCCTCTTCAAGTACCCGCCCTACACCATCGCCCTGGGCAGCGAGATGAGCCGAGTAACAAAGAAGCACGGCTTGGACCTGCTCCATGTCCACTACAGCATCCCCCACGCCACGGCAGCCTACCTGAGCAGGGGCCTCACGGGGAAGCCCTACGTGGTGACGCTGCACGGGAGCGACGTCACCATCCTGGGCAGCGACCCAAGCTACGAGCCTGTGAACACCTTCAGCGTGGAGCAGGCCGACGCGGTGACGGCTGTCTCCAGGTTCATGGCGGATGAGGCAAAGAATAGCCTTGGGATCAGCAAGGAGATCAGGGTGATACCCAACTTCGTGGACACCGAGGTCTACCACCCGGCCCCCTGCGAGCTCATGGAGCAGCCTGAACGCGACATCGTGGTGGCCCATGTCAGCAACTTCAGGGCCGTGAAGCGCGTCGAGGACGCCGTCTACGCCATGTGCATGGTCACCAAGCGGGCCCCCGACGCGAAGCTGATGCTCATCGGCGACGGCCCCGAGAGGCACAGGATAGAGCGCCTCATAGACCAGATGGACCTACGCCGCAACATAACCCTCACCGGCTACAGGAGCGACGTACCTGAGCTCCTCAGATGCGCGGACACCCTTGTGCTGCCCAGCGAGACCGAGAGCGCCCCCCTCACCATCCTGGAGGCCATGAGCACCGGCCTCCCCGTCGTAGCCACCAGGGTGGGCGGCATACCCGAGATGGTGGAGGACGGACGCAACGGGTTCCTGGTGCCGCTGAAGCACCCCAAGGACATAGCCGAGAGGATACTGGAGCTCCACTCCGACAGGGGCAAGCTGAGGCGGATGGGCGAGGCTGCCAGGGAGACCGTGCTGGAGAGGTACAGCACCGATAAGGTCGTGCGCCAGTACCTGGACGTCTACAAACAGGTCATGGGCTAACCATATATGACGCGGCCCCGCATAGATTCGACGTGACCGAGAAGCCAGCCTACTACGACAAGAGGGCCGAGTTCTGGAAGCGCCACTTCGACATGGCCAAGCCCTACGACGAGTTCATCACCGAATCCGACCAGGAGAAGGCCGCTCGTTGGAGGGAGACCACGGAGAGGCTCCCCCAACTGACGCCGGAGCAGGCCGAGCGGCTGCACGGCTGGGGCAGGGAGCTCAACGTCCTCATATACGGGGGCATCTGGTGCGGAGACTGCGCCAGGCAGGGCCCCATGCTTAAGAGGATCGCCGACGCTGCGGGCTCCCAGGTCCACCTCAGGGTCATCGACAGGGAGGCTTCCGAGGAGCTCCAGAACGAGCTGCGCATCCTGGGCGCCCTCAGGGTGCCCATGGTGGTGTTCCTCACAGAGGACTTCTGGGAGGTGGGCCGCTTCGGCGACAGGATGCTCACAGTCTACCGGGCCAAGGCGGCGAGGGAGATAGGGAGAGGCCCGCCCTCCGGATTACTCAGCCCCAGGGCCTTGGAGGCCGAGATGGCCGAGTGGGTGGATGTCTTCGAGCGCATGCTCACCATGGTCCGGCTGTCGCCGCCCCTCAGGAAAAGGCACGGCGACTAGCCCGTGTTGGCAAAGTAGACCGAAGAGTTGGGCGTCCACCTGTTGTAGACCCGTCTGTAGACGCCCATGAGGTCGCCTACGCCAGTCACCGTGGCCAGGTCCAGCCAGTGCCAGTTCACCTCCTGGCCGATCTTCTCCGGGCTGAACCTGCCGTAGGCCCAGGAGAGGTACAGTTCAAGGACACCGAGCCTGGTCTGCTTGTCCCTCATCTCCTTGATGAGTGGGCCCCTGTCCTCCGCCGCTCCGAGCCGCCCCTTTATGCTGTCGATCCCCGTCTGGAGCTTCTCGGCTTCGCCCACCAGGCTGCTTAAGCCCGCGTCTATGGAGGCCCTGATCAATCTGTGGGCCTCGGCCAGAGCCTCGCCGTCACCGGCGTTGCGCGCCTCGACCCACCGGGAGAGGGCGCCGAACAGTTCATCGTCTAGGATCGTTGGGCATCCCTGGGCCTTCACCTCCTTAGCCGTGGCCTCGTTCCAGGGCGTGTTATAGAAGACCCTGGTGTAGCGGAGGAACTGGGGGAACGCTACGCCCAGCTCCCGCGCCGCCGGAGCCACCTCGGCGAAGTAACTGGTCTCGCCTGGGCCCCCCACGTGGGCCAGCACGGGCATCACAGAGTCCACGATGAACTGCCTGGAGTCCACCCTGGGAGACACCCAGTCGATGATGTCGGTGAGGTCCGGGCTGCCCGGGTTGAAGCTGAACGCGTACTCCTCGCCGCACTTGGGGCACCGCCCCTTCACGGAGCCGTCCAGGTACTTGAGCTCAACCCGGCTCCTCCTGCACCCGGGCGTCATGCACTCCAAGAAGAAGGGAACATAGTCCGCCGCCCTGGCGCCTATCTGTGCCCTGAAGCCCGCCCCCTCCACGAGCCTGGCCGCCCTGTTGGACGCCTCCACGAAGCGGCTGCGCACAGGCTCCGAGAGTAGGTACTCGTACCCGCCTTGGAAGAAGGGCCTGAGCCCCGGATCGCTGGGGGAGACTATGGAGACCCCCATGTCAGCCTCCAGGTTTATGAGGACCCCGAGGGTCCTGGCGGCCCAGTCGGACACGTTGCCAGTGGAGTAGTATGCGCCCCGCAGGATGGTTAGGCTGTGGCTGAGGTTCTGGGCCACACGCCCCTGGGTCCCCGGGTCCACGCCCTTCATTATCCCCCTGAGGTTGCCCTCGATCTTCTCCATGGTCTTCCTGAGCCACTCCTCGGAAGGATTGCGCAGCATCCGTATCGGTACACCCTCGTCCCCCGGCTCGGCCGGATAGGACAGCAGAAGGCCGCGGGTCGAGGGGCTCGGCAGACGGATGTTCAGCAGCTCAGCCTGCACCCCGTCGTAGTCAGCGTTATAGTAGACGGGGACGAACCCGTCCTCCCCGAGGCCGCACATGCTGTGCGTGTAGGCCACCTTGTTCAGGATGAGGCTGGGGCCGGACAGGCACATGGGCTGCTGCCCCGACTCCACGACGCCCCTGTCCAGGCGGTCGATGCTCTCTTCCACCCTACCCGTCAGCAGCCCCATCGACCTCTGGAGCCCCTTCAACGCCTTCTTGAAGCCCTCCAACTCGTCGGGGACCCTGTACTCTGAACGCTTCCTCACAAGGACCTCGTAGGCGTCCCCCATGGTGGAGGGTATCCGGCCCCACAGGGCCTCCGCCAGTTCCTTCCTAAGCCCCTTCTCGACGTAGTCGCTGTAGATCAGGTGCGCCGGCGTAGTGTTATCCTCAGCCACGTGAATGCCCCTTGTATGGGATGCATTCAGAGGATGCTCATAAAAACCTTTCAAGAGAGACCCAGGAGCCGGGCCGCGTTCCCGTAGAAAATCTTATCCACGGTGCCCTGCTCAAGGCCGATGCTGCGGCAAGTCATCACCTGCTCCCTCAGGTACTCGGCCGCGAAGCCCCTAGGGAAGTAGCTGGAGTCGGTGCCGAACACTATCCTGTCCGGGCCCACGGTCTCGATGGCCTTCCTGAACAGGTCCTCCATCGTCAGCCTGTACGGCATCCACCTCATCCACTGGTTGCTCCCAGATGTGTCGATCATGACGTTGGGGCAGCTCCAGCACAGCTGAAGCAGCTCCCTGAGGTAGCACGCGCCGAAGTGGGGCACCACGAAGTTGAGCGTCGGGAAGCTGGCCGCCACCTCCCACAGGGTCAGCGGGTCCATGTTCCTGAGGTCCCTGGCGGGGCCTCCTCCTCCGCCCAGGACGCCGAAGTGGATCAGCACGGGGACCCGCAGCTTCTCAGCCATCTCCCAAAGCGGGTACGCGGCCCTGTCGTCCACGGGCCTGGTCATCCCGGAGGCTATGAGCTTGTAGCCCCTGAGACCCAGCTCCTTGACGCCCCTCTCCAGCTTCTCGGCCGCGTCCTCCTCGAACGGGTCGTGGTGCGCGAACCCGGTGAACCTGTCGGGGTGCAGCGCCACGATCCCCGCCAGGGTCTCGTTGCCGCCCCCTGTCACGAAGTTGACTCTCTCCACGCCCTTGGCGTCCAGGTCGGCCACCCACCTCTCGGCCTGCTCGGCGTCGCTGTGGACCCCCTCCTCGGGCGGGTCGAAGCCCCACATGCGCCTCCACTCGTCCCTGTAGCGCCGGGAGTTCTCCATGATGATCCTGGCCTTCTCCTCACCGTACTTATCCACGACGCGCTGCCAGTAGCCCCCGCCTCCTCCCCTCTCTCTCTGGATGGGGAAGTGGCTGTGGAAGTCGATGACCCTGAGCCCGTAGGTGTTCAAACAGTATCCCATGAGACTCCGGGGGTGGCCGGTTTAAACCTTGAGGCTCAGAGGAGGCTCACCGTGGACTTCACGGGGTAGAAGGGCCCGCTCCGGGGCAGCGGCTCCTCCAGGAACGCCTCGGCGTAAGCGCAGCCCCCCTGCACCCCCCTGAGCTCGGCCTTCTTCTCGCTGAACTCCTCGTAGTAGCCCCACCTGAACTTGGCTAGCTGGCTTACGTGCCTCAGTATGGCCCTCCTCTTCCTGTCCATCACGCTGGACACGTCCACCAGGACGTGGGGGGTCGGGATCAGTGTGTTCACCTCCATGAGGAGCAGCCGCTCAACGACGCAGGGCTCAGCGTACGTAGTGGTGTGGGCCGCCCACTCCACAGCCTCCTTAACCACCTCGTACGCGGCCCTGTGCTCCCGGTGATAGTCGAAGGGAACGTGGGTGACGACGACCCTCGGCCTCAAGTCCACTATAGTGTCCGAGACCCGCCTGATGAGCCCCGGAGTGTATTCGATGCTCGGGTTCTCGAAGATTGTGGGCTCGTGAATTCCCAGCTCCTCGGCGGCCCCCATGATCTCGCTCCTCCGCTCAGGGGGATCGCATGAGAGGCACAGGACGTCCACGGGCGCTCCGCCTGATGCGTGCAGCGCCAGTGTCCCGCCGCACCCGAAGGTCTCGTCGTCGGGGTGAGAGACCACAGCAAGTATTCCCCGCGGCATGGTAATGGTACACGGTGCCCCAGTCTATAAGACGTTACTTTTGGGCTTCAAGCGTCTATGCAGTAAACTGGGCTGCGGCTGAGCCCTTGAGTAGAAAGATGTCACTGAAATGATTGACCGGGCAAGTCTTATCTAAACCATGAGCATACCTTAATTGATTTCTGTCGTGGTAAGATGAATGAGATAAGGTTCCACGGAATGGGTGGACAGGGAGCCGTCATGGGGGCCCTCATGCTCGCCGAGGCGGCCTTCAGCGAGGGCAAGTACGCCCAGAAGATACCTGTCTACGGGGGCATGCGCCGCGGCGGAGACGTCACAGTCTTCCTCCGCCTCGACGACAAGCCCATCAGGCGGACGTGCGGCATCTACGAGCCGGACGCCTTGGTTGTGTTGGACCCTACGCTAATAGAGCAGGGGGGTGTCACCCAGGGCCTCAAGAAGGGCGGCACGGTGGTCCTCAACGACCCCAGGAAGCCCAAGGATGTTGACCTGGGCGTAAAACTCAAGAAGGTGGCCACCCTGGACGCCACGGCCCTCAGCACGGAGCTCTTCGGCGTCCGAGCCATACCCATCACCAACACCATCATGCTGGGCGCCGTAGCCAAGGCCACAGGGTGGGTGAAGCTTGAGAGCCTCACCGGGCCCATAAAGCACGGGCTCCCAGGCAGGCTGGGGGACCAGAACGTGGCCGCGTGCAGGCGCGGCTACGACGCCGTGGAGGTGGCCGGATGAGCCAGGTGGTAAGGGCCTTCGCGCCCAAGGCGGACCCGGACAAGTGCGTGGGCTGCGGCAACTGCCAGCTCTACTGCCCCGAGGGAACGGCTATGTTAAACGAGAACAAGAAACCCATCTTCGACTACAGGTACTGCAAGGGCTGCGGCGTCTGCGCCAACGAGTGCCCGGTGCACGCCATCGAGATGGTGAAGGAGGGAACACAGTGAGCTTCACACGGATGATGGAAGGAAACGAGGCCGCGGCCTGGGGAGCCAAGCTCGCAAGGGTCGAGGTTGTGCCCGCTTACCCAATAACGCCCCAGACAGAGCTCATCAGCAACATAGCCACCCTCATCGCCGACGGGACGATGAAGGCCGAGTACATTAAGGTGGAGGGAGAGCACACGGCCATGGCCGCCTCCGTGGGCGCATCGGTCGCCGGGGCCCGCGTATTCACGGCCAGCAGCAGCCAGGGACTCGCCTTCATGGAGGAAGCCCTGTGGCAGCCCCCAGGCAGGAGGCTGCCCATCGTGATGTGCATGGTGAACCGCACCATGGGGCCCCTCGGCGGGCTGAGGCCCGACCACACGGACAGCCTCCTACAGAGGGACCTGGGCTGGATACAGCTCTACTGCGAGAACAGCCAGGAGGTACTGGACACCATACTCATGGGCTACAAGGTGGGCGAGGACAAGGACATATACCTGCCCGTGGCCGTCTGCTACGACGGCTACTTCGTATCAGCCACCGCCACACCCACAACGGTCCCGGACCAGGCCCAGGTGGACGAGTGGCTGCCCCCCTACAGGCACGAGTGGTACAGCCTCATCCCAGGAGAGTTCAAGATGCCTCCACAGGAGAGCTTCCTCAAGATGCGCATGGGGCTCGAGGACGCGCTCCAGAGGTCCAAGAAGGTCATCGAGGCGGTGGACAAGGACTACAAGAGGAGATTCGGACGCGGCTACGACGGCCTACTTGAGGAGTACAACTGCGTGGACGCCGATGCAGTCATCATGACCATGGGCAGCATGACGGGCACGGCACGCGACGTGGTGGACGAGATGAGAGCAAAGGGCAAGAAGATAGGGCTCATAAAGATGAGGGGCTTCAGGCCCTTCCCCACCGAGGAGCTGCAGAAGATAGCCCCCAAGTACAAGGCTCTCGCGGTTGTGGACCGCAACAACAGCTTCGGCTCTGCCGGGGGCGGCATCGTCTCCATGGAGGTGGCCAGGGCCCTCTACAGCGTCCCGGACAGGCCCCTGCTCCTCAACTTCCACGTCGGCCTCTCCGGCACAGACGTAACCATGAGGCAGATCGAGTACATGTGCAAGGAGACGCTGAAGGCGGCTGAGACCGGCAAGGTGAAGAGGGTCGTAGACTGGGTTGAGGCCCACGACCTGGGAGAGGTGATGTAAAGTGATCAACGAACAGTTCGACCGCAGATACACAGACCTCCTGATGCAGGGCGGCACCCAGTGCTGCCCAGGATGCGGGGGACCCCTGTTCTGGAAGATAGCCCTCGAGGCTCTGGGCCCCGAGACCATCGTCTACGGTGACGGGCCATGCGCCATGTGCGCCCTAAGGAACATCAAGGTGCCCTTCTTCGCCATCCATTTCAGCTTCATAGCCGACGGCGCCACGGGCATCTCGGCCGCCATGAGGGTCAAGGGACGCGAAGACATAACCATCGTGAGTTCGGGCGGCGACGGAGCCACAGGCGACATCAGCTTCGGCAAGGTCTCTGCGGCAGCGGAGCGCAACGAGAACATCATACAGATATGCATAGACAACGAGGCGTACATGAACACGGGCATCCAGAAGAGCGGCCTCACCCCCTTCGGGGCCTGGACCACGACGACACCCACAGGCAAGGAGAGCAACAAGAAGGACATACCCCTCATAATAGCAGCCCACAAGGTCCCCTACGTTGCCACGGCGAGCGTCGC
>CAZAKG010000064.1:0-12718 GCA_964485755.1 uncultured Candidatus Bathyarchaeia archaeon
TTGAGAAGCATGATGTTGATCCAGCCAGCTATCAGCAGGTTGATGTTGGGCTTCCACACAAGTTTTATGACGACCAGGCTGGCCGCGATGAACACATAGGGGGCGAGGGCTACGAAGAGGCCGAAGTCTATCCAGTCCCTGCCCAGGACGATCATCGCCACGAGGGCCGCGGGCAATATTAGGGCCGAGAGTAGGATTGCCCTGAGCCGGTTCACTAGATCCCCTATGCCCGCGATTATCAGGGTCAGCCCCGCCAGCAGTATGGCGTAAGACAGCAGGCCGAGGGGCGTCGGTAGCCTGGTGTCTATGCTTGGGATGCGCAGGATGACGCTCAGCCCGTACATTACGAACCCCAGGCTCCAGAAGAAGTAGAAGCGCCTGGTGGTCCTCTTGTATATGCCGTAAAGAGGCAGCGCCAGGTACATCGTGACCAGCCCGTTTATCAGCCTGAGAAGGATGTAAACCAGACTGGTCATTTGAACCTCACTATACTGCTGTCCCCCATATATTATTTATTTGTTTGTCAAGAATAATTAATCAAATAATCATGTAATTATTTTCATTTATTGACCGTTGAACAGTAAGCATCGAATAATATTTCCATTAATAATCTCCTCTAAATAGTGCAACAATTCTCCAGTTGACAAGGATTCTACTGGGACACACCGACAATGATACTCTGCCTCACTCGCCGCTCTTTACAGTGTCTTAAATATTCGGGGGCCTCACTCGACACCTTCACCCAGCTTCTTGACGTAAACCGTACCGTCCCTGGTAGCCACCCACCTGATGACATCCCCGTTCTTCAGACCCATGAACTTGAACACGCCAGACGGTATGGTGGTCCTCCTCCGGTACCCCCTGACGGTGATGTGGGTGTCCTCGACGTGGACGACGTCCTCTAACTCGACCTTAGGCATGGGAGAATAATGTGCACATTGTTCCTATAGTGTTTGTTGCCAGGGCCGCCTTTTTTCCCCTACCTTTTTAAAACCCTGAGCCGAAGACAGGGGGGTAGAGGAATCAGTATGACTGTGAACACGTCCTCTAGGAAGGAGCTGATACCCAAGGAGAGCTTCAGCGAGTGGTACGACAACGTTCTCCTTGAGGCGAAGGTGGCTGACGACCGCTACCCGGTGAAGGGCTTCACAGTGTACACCGGGTGGGGCTTCAGCGTGGCTAAACGCATCATAGGGATGCTTGAGGAGGAGCTTGAGAAGAACGGCAACGAGCCCATGCAGTTCCCAGTCGTGATACCTGAGGACAGCTTCCAGAAGGAGGAGGACCACATAGAGGGCTTCAGCGCCGAGGTCTTCTGGATCACCCACGCCGGGGACAACCTGCTTGAGAGGCGGCTGTTGCTGAGGCCGACGAGTGAGACGGCCATATACCCCATGTTCAAGCTGTGGACCAGGAGCCACCAGGACCTGCCCATAAAGATGCACCAGACCTGCAACGTGTACAGGTACGAGACAAAGGCAACACGGCCCCTGTACCGTGGACGCGAGTTCCTGTGGAACGAGGGCCACACGGCACACTCCAGCTACGAGGAAGCCGAGGAGGAGGTGAGGAAGGCGATCAAGATCTATCAGAGCGTTTACGACAGGCTGGGCCTCAGCTACATCATGCTCAAGAGGCCGGACTTCGACAAGTTCGCGGGCGCCGACTATAGTGTGGCCTTCGACACGTGGAACCCGGACGGCAAGGTGAACCAGATAGGCACCGTCCACCAGCTGGGCTACAACTTCGCCAAGGCCTTCGACCTAAACTATGAGGACGCCGGTGGCGGTAGGGCCTTCGCGGCCACGACGTGCTACGGGATGGGCTTCGGGAGGGTCCTGGCCGCTACTATCGCCCACCATGGGGACGACCACGGCCTGGTGCTGCCTCCGCTGGTGGCCCCCAAGCAGGTGGTCGTGATCCCGATACTGTTCAAGGGAAAGTCCGAGGGTGTAAACGAGTACGCTAGGGAAGTCTCAGGGATACTGGATGCAGCAGGTATCAGGGTGGCCCTGGACGACGACGACAGGTTCAGCGCCGGGGACAAGTACTACAAGTGGGAGATGTACGGCGTCCCGGTGCGAGCCGAGGTTGGCCCCAGGGAGGCGAAGAACAGGACCGTGACCCTGGTGAGGCGAGACACCTTCGAGAAGGTAACAGTCCAGTGGTCCCAGATCCTGGATAAGGTCAGGGAGCTGTTCACGTCCATATTCGAGAACCTGCGAGACAGGGACAGGGAGACCCTGAGAAACATGATCGTGGACGCCTACGACATAGACCAGCTCCGAGCCTACATGGAGTCACGGATGATCGTCCGCGTCAACTGGTGCGGGGCCCCCGACTGCGCCATCAACATGAAGGACCTGGTCGCCGGCGAGATCAGAGGAACCAGGTGGAACGAGGAGGAGAAGCCCACAGGCAGATGCATACTCTGCGGCGACGAGGCCAAGTACGTGGCCTACGTGAGCAGGACCATCTAGAGCCTGATCTTTAGGCCGTCGCTGGCCAGCTCCTGGCCCGCGTCCTCCACCATCTTCCTGTATGGTTTGTTCTCGTCCAGCACAGGGTTAGTGTGGTTGAAGTGGGTGTACACGACTCGTCCCACATCCACGTCCGAGAGGAGCCGCACGCTCTCCTCAAGCGGGACGTGCCCCAGCTGGTAGCTGGTCACGGGGATGCCGCTTATCCTCGTCAGCTCGTCGTCCCACCAGAAGCAGGCGTCCACTATGAGAAGGTCGGCTCCGTCCAGTCGGTCTCTGAGGGCGTCGGTTATCCGCCCGAGGTCCGGGGCGTAGATGAACCTTCTCCCGCCGCTGCTGAACTCGTACGCGTACGTGCTGCTGGGGTACTTCCTGCCGTCGTCCAGGACCTTCGTGTGGGGCACCTCGAATCCCATCACCTTCAGCCCACCCAGCACTGTCACCTCCTTGCCCTCCCTGAGCTTATACGGCACAACGTAGTTTCTGGCTAGCCTGCCCAGCTCCCCGAAGTATGCGGGCCTCTCCTCGGAGCCGAACAGGAAGTCTATGAGGTCCGGCGGAGCGTAGACGGGTATCTGGAAGCTCTTACCCGTGCAGAACTCCGCCACCCCCACGGTGTGATCCGCGTGCCCGTGGGTTAGGAACACGGCGTCGAGGCGGCTCATCCGCCCCGTCTCGCCCGCCTCCTCAGGCGTCGGGGCCAGGTGCGCCTCAAGCTGCTGCTTGAGGTCGTGTCCTGCGTCCACGAGCACGTGCCTCCTGCCGTCCAGGGTGACTGCTATGGATGAACGCATCCGCCTCAGCCGCGTGTCGGCCCTGGCGTTCACGCAGTTGGGGCAGGTGCAGTCCCACTCGGGGACGCCGCCGATGCTGGCTGTGCCCAAGAAGGTGATCTCCATGGGTGAAGGACACGCAACTGAACGATAAAAGAGGTTGGACTCCAGCGTCAGCTGACATTTGACGGGGCCGGTCCGTCAAATTAAAGTGAGGTCCACGCGACGTTCTACACGTGGAGCCCGTCTACCAGCCGGCTGAGGACTCGTACCTCCTTCAGAGGCACGTGGAGAGGCTCGTGCGCGGCGAAGTCCTGGACATGGGCACAGGCTCCGGGATACAGTGCGTTGCGGCCGCCCAGAAGAAGGAGGTTGACGCGGTCACGGCTGTGGACGTAAATCCGGCGGCGCTTATAGCAGCCGAGAAACGGGGTAAGGCCGCGGGGACTCTACGTAAGATGAGGTTCATATTGAGCGACCTCTTCCAGGGCGTGGACGGCGTCTACGACTGGATCATCTTCAACCCGCCGTACCTCCCCTCAGAGGATGCGGCGGATGAGGCGTCCTGGTCCGGCGGAAGAGGGGGTAACGAGACCATACGGAGGTTCCTCGCCGCCTCCCCGAGCCACTTAAAGTTGGGTGGAAGCATAGTTATGGTGTACAGTAGCTTGACGGGTTTAACTGAAAAAGATTTTAAAGGTTACGTGGTGGATGTGCTCGAGGAGCAGCCCCTCTTCTTCGAGACCCTGACCTGTGTGCGTCTTACCCCATCCTGAGGCCCATGGCAAGCCCCACGGCGAAGCTGGCCGCGAAGGGCAGGTTGGCTATCATGACCGTGAGCACCCCCTCGAGGGCTCCGGCCCCTGAGACCACGCCGTTCGCCCAGTTCTCCAGGCCGATATAGTCTATGTTGATTATGCCCTGGTACGCTAGATACTCGAGGCCGAGGAAGAACAGGCCCACGATCACTGCCACTATCTTGGCCACCTTCTTGATGGCGTAGCCCACGCATAGGCCGCCGATGCCGCCGACGCCGAGCTGAGCCACGAGAGGTGTTAATAGACTCGGTGTTTCACTCATGGGAGAAGATGGGTGATGCTTAACATTTAAAGAGTGAGGTTAACGAGGCACTATGTGGGTGCCGGTCTTGCCCTCAAGGGCCGCGACGGCCTTGTCCAGGCTGGTTATGACGGCGTGCTCTCCGCCCCTCTCGACGAAGCCTAGGGCCGCCTCCACCTTGGGGCCCATGCTGCCGGCTTTGAAGTGGCCCTCCTTGAGGTACCTCTTGGCCTCCCCGATGGTCATCTTCTTCACGGGCTTCTCGTTCTCCTTACCGTAGTTTAGGAGCGCGAACTCCACGTCGGTCAGGATGAGGAATATGTCGGCGGCCACCTCCTCGGCCAGCACGGCCCCGGCGCGGTCCTTGTCGATGACGGCGTCGATGCCCTCCAGCTTACCCTCACCGTTCCTGATGACGGGGATGCCGCCTCCGCCGCTGGCGATGACGATGACCCCCGACTCGACGAGCCTCCTGATGACCTTGGCCTCCGCGATCCCTGTGGGGATAGGGCTTGGGACGACGCGCCTCCAAGTCTTGTCACCTGTGGGCCGGACCTGCTTCACGACCCACCTGTTCTCCTTGGCCAACCTCTTAGCCGTGGCCTCGTCGTAAAAGGGGCCCACGGGCTTGGTAGGGTCCTGGAAGTCGGGGTCGTCCGCGCCTACGATGACCTGTGTGACCACCGTGGCCACCTCCTTGCCGTCGCCGGCCAGGAGGTTGTAAAGGGTTTGCTGCATCATGTACCCTATCTGGCCCTGGGTCATGGCGCCCAAGACCACCAGCGGCTGGGCGGGCACCATCTCGGCGCCCTGCTCCTGCTGGATAGCCAGGTTGCCCACCTGGGGCCCGTTCCCGTGGGTTATGGCTATCTCGTAGCCCTTGCGGGCGATCTCCGCGATCTGTTTGGACGCTATGGCGACGTTGCTCATCTGCTCCTCGAAGGTGCCCTTCTCGTGGGGCTGCTTTATGGCGTTGCCTCCGAGGGCGATCATGACCCGTTTGCTCAATTTGGTTCACCGTGAGAGGGATAAAAGGAACGCCACTGGTCTTAAAATACTTACCATGAAGTAGGACAAACAGGTCAACGTCTGCACCAAACATGGCTGCATGACCTCTGTGATGGCTCACCGCTGCCACCTGTTATATCCTGAGTCGCCGATGTCATCTCGATGCTTATGAGCGAACGAGTGTTCCCTGAGGGCTTCCTGTGGGGAACGGCCATCTCCAGCTTCCAGGCCGAGATGGGGCTGGGTGAACCCAGCAAGGGGACCGACTGGTGGGCGTGGGTCCACGACCAGGCCAACATAGACGCGAAGCGGGTGAGCGGGGACACACCGCTCAACGGCCCCGGGTTCTGGGAGCTGTACGACGATGACCTGCGCCGAGCCAAGGAGGAGTTGGGCTGCAACTCGGTGCGGCTGTCCATAGACTGGGGCAGGATATTCCCGGAGCCCACCACCGGGGTCGAGGCGAAGGTGAGCAGAGACCACCTGGACAACGTGGTGGACGTGGAGCTGGACAGGAAGGCCCTCGGCACGCTCAAGAGCCTGGCCGACATGGACGCGGTGAAGCGCTACAGAGAGATACTAGCCTCCGCGCGAGGCCACGGCCTGACGCCCATGGTGACCCTCTACCACTGGCCCATACCGCTGTGGCTCCACGACCCCATCTCCTGCAGGAACAACCTGGACGAGGCTGAGCAAAGGGGCTGGCTGGACCAGGGGACCATCGTGGAGTTCGCCAAGTACAACGCATTTATAGCGGACCAGATGGGGGACCTCATCGACCTGTACGCCACCGTCAACGAGGCGAGGATCGTGGCGGAGCACGGGTACCTCACCGAGAGGGGGGAGTTCCCGCCGGGCCTCAACGACCCGTCCCTGTTCATCCGGTGCATGAAGCACCTCTCAATGGCCCACGGCGTGGCCTACCAGCAGGTTAAGAGGTGGGACAAGGAGAAGGTCTCGCCTCTGGGCCCTGCGACTGTCGGAGTCGTGGTCGTCCTACAGGCCTTCGAGCCCGACGATCCCAAGAGGCCTGAGGACGCCGCGGCCTCCAGGCTCGTGGAGTACATGTTCAACGAGTGGAACCTGAACGCCGTGTTCCACGGCGACTACGACATGAACGCCGACATGGTGGTGCAGCCGGCGGAGCAGCACCCGTGGCTGGTGAAGGGCTGCGACTACATAGGCGTCAACTACTACACCAAGTGGAGGGTCAGGAGCAAGGGAAGGGGCGGGGACCCGCTCCTAGACTTTGAGTTCGCACCCGGCAGGGGCCAGCTCAGCGACTACGGGTGGGAGACCTACCCGTGGGGCCTCAGGAAGGTGGTGGACTGGGCGTACAGGCGGTACCGGAGGCCCATATATGTTACCGAGAACGGGGTCGCCGACGAGGAGGACAAGCTGAGGACCAGGTACCTGACCGGTCACCTAGAGGAGCTGCAAAAAGCCATCGAGCAAGACCATGTCCCTGTCAAGGGCTACTACCACTGGACCCTCACGGACAGCTTCGAGTGGAGCGACGGGTACAAGATACACTTCGGCCTATACAGGGTGGACAGGGAGACCAAGGAGAGGACGCCCACGAAAGCCGTTAGGGCCTACTCGGAAATAGCCACGCGATCATACAAATTTGAGCAGGCCGCTCTCCCTCGCCCTCTCATAGAGCTGCTTGTCAGAGGTGTAAACCTCGATCCCCATGAGTTCACCCAGCGCCAAGTAAGACGAGTCGTATACAGTGATCCCATAGCGGTACGCAAGCTCAGAGCCTAACCGGATCAGTTCCCTGCCGGGCTCAATGAGGTCCATTTGAAGGTCCAGAAGATCATCCACAGCCCGGGCCACATACTCCCCTGTAAACTCCGTTTTGAATCGGAGAGCGTTAGCTATCTCATACACGATGAGGTCTGGCGCCACCAAGGTTCGCCTACCATCGATGTGGTCATCCCTGACCTCAAGGGCCCTGTCTGTGCCCTCCTCCTCAGAGAACCATTTCACGGCGACGGATGCGTCTATCACCGCTTCCTCTCGTCCCGCCATCTCCTGATCTCCTCGACCCCTGACCACCCCTCACCTCCCTCACCTCGCAGCTGATCCATGTCTCTGGCGGCTTCAAGCATCCTGCCCCTGTCTTTCACCCGCGACTGCCTCTTGGAGGCGACCCACATCCTGAAGGCCTCCGTCGCGGCTTCGCCGACCTTTATCCCTGTCCGCACAGCCTCGGCCTTCAGATTACGGAAGGCGTTCTCGTCGATGTCCTTGATGCTGACACTCATAATTCTTTTATTCTTCTCCATCTTTATATACTTTTCAAACATTCTAGAAATTAGCTAAAAGCAACCCAAAAAAAATGTACGTTCTGTACAGCCACTGTCATCTAGGCTCAGTGACGGACTCACTAATCAGACTATGATAAGAGTCTAAGAACACGTTAGGCTATGAGACCCTACCGGATCTCCATCTCGATGTAGACCTCGTTGGGGACCCTGATCCTCATGATGCTGCGCATCACCCGGTCCCTCGCGTCTATCTCAATCAGGCGCTTGTGCACGCGCATCTCGAACCTGTCCCAGGTGTCGCTTCCGTCGCCGCAGGGCGTCCGGCGCGTCGGGACCACCAGCTTCTTCGTAGGCAACGGTATGGGGCCAACGAGCTTCACACCGATCCTCTTGGCTATGTCCTTGATCTCGCCGCAGACGCCCTCCAGCTTCTCGGTGTCTGTGCTGGTGAGCTTGATCCTTGCACGTCGCGCCATATCGGTCCCCGTTACAACGTGAGAGTCAGAACTTAAATGTTACTAAAAAAGGGTTGGGGAGGACTTTACTGCTTGTTGTCCTCGATCTCCATGACGACGCCTGCACCGATGGTGGTGCCCATGTCACGGAGGGCGAACCTGCCCAGCTGCGGGTAGTCCTTGAAGGTCTCGATGGCGATGGGCTGCAGCGGCACGAACCGCACGATGGCTGCCTCGCCCGTCCTCAGGAAGCTGGGGTTCTGCTCGACCACCTGGCCTGTCCTGGGGTCCAGCTTGGATATGAGCTTGTCGAACCGCACGGCCATCTGCGCCGTGTGGATGTGTAGGACAGGTGTGTAGCCTACGCCGATGGCCGTGGGGTGGTGGATGATGAATATCCTTCCCGTGAAGGCCTGCGCTACGCGGCACGGGGTGTTCAGGTGGCTCGCCACCTCGCCCCTCCTGAGCTTCTCCTTGATGGCGCCCTTGACGTTGAAGCCTATGTTGTCGCCTGGGCCTGCGCTATCGATCTTCGTGTAGTGTGTCTCGATGCTGTTGACCTTGCCTGTCTCCTTGCTGGGCATGAAGATCAGGTCGTCTCCCGGCTTCAGCACGCCGGTCTCGACCTTGCCTACCGGGGTCGTGCCGACGCCCCTGATGGTGTAGATCTCCTGCACGGGTATCCTCAGCGCCTTTTCTGTCGGCTTGGGGGGCAGCTCAAAGGTGTCAAGGGCCTCCAGTAGAGTTAGGCCGTTGTACCAGGGCATCTTGTCGCTCTTGGCGACCAGGTTGTCGCCCGTCCAGCCGCTGGTGGGGATGAAGTGGATCTTGGATGGGTCGTAGCCGACCATCTTGAGTAGCCTGCTCATGCCGTCCTTGACCTCCTCGTACCTCTGCTGGCTCCAGTTGACCGTGTTGTCGTCCATCTTGTTGATGCCGACCACCAACTGGTTTACGCCCAGGGTCTTCGCGAGGAACGCGTGCTCGCGGGTCTGGCCGCCGGGGTTAGTCCCGGCCTCGTACTCTCCCCTCTTCGCGGAGATCATGAGGACAGCACCGTCAGCCTGGCTCGCGCCAGTGACCATGTTCTTGACGAAGTCCCTGTGGCCCGGCGCGTCGATGATGGTGAAAACGTTCTTCTTGGTCTCCAGCTCGTAGAAGGCGAGGTCGATGGTTACGCCGCGCTCGCGCTCCTCCTTGAGCCTGTCAAGGACCCAGGCGTACTTGAAAGACTCCTTGCCCTCGGCCTTAGCCTCGGCCTCCAAGTCCTTCAGCTGCTTCTCTGGGATGGCGCCCGCACTGTAGAACAGGTGTCCGATGGTAGTGGACTTCCCGTGGTCTACGTGGCCGATGATGATCAGGTTAATGTGAGGTTTCTGCCTCTTACTCATCTCTGAATTCTCCTACACCTTCAACCAACATGAAGTTTAAAAAGGTTAGGTTTACCGCGTTTTAACCGCTCCATTTTATTCATCTGCCCTTATAAGTGTCTGGCTTACACTGAATCACGGAAATGCGTAAAGTTTAATACGGTTACCAGTATCGGAGTGGTGGAGAATCAAATGGCAAACGGCCTTTACGCTGCCCGCAGGAAAAAGAAAATCCGGAAGAAGATGCGGTACAAGAGCAAGGACTACACGCTGAGGCTGAAGAGGCGCACGGAGAAAAGAGACTTGCTAGAGGGGGCCCCCATGGGCCGCGGCATAGTGCTCCAGAAGGTGGGCATCGAGTCCAAGCAGCCCAACTCGGCCATCAGGAAGTGCGTCAGGGTTCAGCTCATCAAGAACGGTAGGCTTATGACGGCGTTCCTGCCAGGCGACGGAGCCCTCAACTACGTGGACGAGCACGACGAGGTGACCATAGAGGGTATCCACGGTCCCCGCTCGAGGTCAATGGGCGACATCCCAGGCGTCAGGTACAAGGTCAGCCAGGTCAACGGGACCCCACTGCATCTGCTGGTGATAGGCAAGGTCCAGAAGTCCATACGTTAAACCTTTTAGCTAAACCATTTTTAGGTTTTCACCGGCCCCTGTCCTCTTTGATGAGCAGGGCCAACGGTACGCTGACCGCCAGGAGCCCGGCTGAGACGTAGAAGCAGTAGGAGATGCCGTAGCCCGCGAACACCGACATCATTATTATGGGGCCGAACACCGACCCGAGGTCGAAGAAGGTGCGGTAGATGCCTATGGCTGCGCCCCGCTGGTTTGGCTTCACGGCCTCCGCTGAGAGAACCGGGCCCATGATCCAGATTGCCCCCGACGTGAACCCCACGGCGCATATCAGGGCGGCCAGGGCCATGTACCCTGTGAAGAAGTTTAAGGCAAAGATGAGGGCGGCCGTGGACGCTATGCCGAAGGTGAGCACGGGCCTCCGGCCCATCCTGTCCGAGATGGCTCCCATGGTGAACATTGCCACAACGAAGCCCACGCTCCTCGCCCCCATGAGGTATCCGATCTCCGCGAGGGGAAACATGAGGGTCTCCTCGGCGTAGAGGGGGAACACTGTGTAGATGAGCCCTGTGCTCATCACGAACTCGGCTAGGGTGATGACGGCCATCAGGATCAGTGTGCGGTTCATCAGAACCTCAGGCAGGTCCGAGACGTTGAGGGGAGCCTTGACTGAGTAGCGCTGAGTCTCGTTCCGTATCTGGGGCGGCACGGCCAGGAGCAGCAGTGCGGCGACCGCCAGAGCAGAACTCAGTATAAACCCTCCCTTGAACCCCAGGTTCTCTATGACGTAGCCGCTCACCCCCGAGCCGATCACGGTGCCTATGAACTCTATGCCCTGGAAGAGCCCCATGGCGCTGCCGCGCCTCTCGGCGTCGAAGAGGTTCACTATGAAGGTCATGGAGATGGCGAAGAAGAGGGGGGCGCCGAGGCCCATGATGGCGCGGACCACGACTAGGAACACGGGGGCGTCCACGTTGATCGTCAGAAGGTTACCGGCTACGGTGAGCACGGCCCCCGCGACCATCGGTTTATAGTAGCCTACGCGGGCCGAGATGAAGCCGCTGGGCACCTCAAGGATCACCCTGGTGACCCAGTACCCGGCGACGGCGTACCCGATCATGACTCCCGTCGCACCGATCCTCTTGGCGAATATGCTGAGCAGTGGATTAGTGATTTGGGTGGCCAGCATCATGAGGAAGGCGATGACGCAGAGCAGATAATACGTACCCGAGTAGCCTCTCTGGCCCATAGCGCCCTAAGTGGACGCCCACTCATTTAAAATACATCCTTTTTTTGACAATGCTTTTATTTATGTGCCCCTTTCAAGGACACTGCACACGCGAAGTGGTCAAATGAGCGAAGAGGAAGTTCAGGTACAGGACAGCGAGATAAAGCTCTTCGGAGAGTACAGCTTCGAGGGCATCGAGGTCAGAGACATCGGCTTGAAGCGTTACCTGAACCTGAACCCAGTGTACCTCCCCCACAGCGGCGGCAGACACGAGGCGCGTAGATTCAGGAAGAGCACCCTCAACATCGTTGAACGGTTCATAAACAACCTCCTGAAGCCCGGGTCAAGCGGCGGGGAGAAGAGCAGGATCACTGACTGCGTGCGCACGGCCTTCAGGATCATCACGCTCAAGAGCGGCAGAAACCCCATCGAGGTCCTGGTGCGCGCCATAGAGAACTCGGCGCCCAACGAGGACACCACGAGGATCGGCTACGGTGGAGTCGTCTACAGGCTCGCCGTGGACATCAGCCCACAGCGCCGCATCGACATCGCCATGAGGTTCATAGTTAAGGGCATCGTGGAGCAGACCTTCGGAACGAGGAAGGCGTTGGAGGAGGTAGTCGCCGACAACCTCATAGGGGCCGCCAACAACGACGGCAACAACTTCGCGGTCCGCAGGAAGCAGGAGATAGAGCGGATAGCCCTATCATCCAGGTAGAACCCTTTTTCACAGCAGGCTCCCGGCTGCGAAGCCGACCAGCGCCACAAGCATAAGGTACAGGACCCTGTTCTTGACCCTGCGACTGTTCTCGCGTGTCGGCTCCCTGAGTAGGCTGACGCCGCTGTGCAGGAGCCCGAGGTCGGTGACGGCAACGAAGGGTACGTACCAGAGGCTCACAAGCCCGAGGTAGACGGGCACAGCGCTGGAAGCCGCTGCCACCACGAAGAAGACGGCTGCCAGCCTCGACGCGGCTACAGGCCCCTTGGAAACGGCGACGGTCCTAATTCCGGCGCTCCTGTCACCCTCAACGTCCACTATACCCTTAGCCACCTCCCTGCCAGTGTTGCTCAGGAAAGCCATGAGGCTGAAGTATAGGCCGACAATGACCCTACCCGTCAGGACACCGCCGTAGACGAAGGGCAGGGCTATGCATGTGCTCACCATTAAGTTCCCGGGGAACCCGGTGCGCTTCCCCCAGGCGGAGTACATCGCCATCACAACCCAGCTGAACCCGGCCACCGCGAGAGCCTCCGCGGACACGGCGTAGGACGCGGCTAACCCTATGAGGCTGAGAAGCCCGGTGAGGTACAGGGCCTCGGCGGGCGTCACTCTGCCGCTGGGTATGGGTCTCCGGGGCTCGTTCACCGCGTCGATATCTCTGTCGTAGTAGTCGTTGACGGCCATGGAGGCCCCTGTTAAGGTGAACCCGGTGATGAACGCGTATAGCAGAGGCAGCGGGTCGTCGACGATGGACGCTCCTCCCGTGATGGCT
>CAZAKG010000065.1:0-12700 GCA_964485755.1 uncultured Candidatus Bathyarchaeia archaeon
GGGGATGCAGTGAAGTTGCCATCCAAGTGCACTGTTGAGATATACAGGGGCGACACCCTGATGATCTTGACTCCCGGCGGCGGAGGCTACGGCGACCCCGTGGAGAGGGAGCCTGAACTAGTACTTAGGGACGTGGTCAACGGCCTGGTCTCGCCTGAGGAAGCCGAGAGAAGCTACGGGGTCGCCGTGGACCCTCACACAGGCGCAACCGTGAGGAAACCTGCTCAGCTGAAGTAGCCTCTCATGGCCACCACCACGAGGGCGGCCGCGAGGGTGAACCCCGCGCTGGCGTAGAACACCGTCTCGATGGTGTAGAAGGCGAGGACGCCGCTCATGGCGAACATGCCCAGGGTCCCGCCGAGACTCATTATCATACCCCAGACGCCCGTGGCCGTGCCCCTCTCCTTGGGGAGCATGGACTCCATGGTGGCGGCCTGACTCACGGGGAACACCAAGACAGCACAGAGGCCGAGGACGGCGTTAATGATTGGCATCATCCAGTGGTAGGGGGCCAGGGGCATCAGGGCGAAGGCCACGACGCTCACAAGCAGACCCGCTGCTATGGGTGTGAACCTTCCCACCCTGTCAGATAGTCGCCCGACTATGGGGAGACTGACGGCGATCACCAGCGCGTTCGCCGTCATCGTCAAGCCTATGAGGAACTCGCTCATCCCCATCTCGGCGCCCAGCATCGGTATGAACGTGATGAGGCCCCAGTGGCAGAAGGCGTGGGCGAAGACGGAGACGCTGGCCGCCAGTATCTTCCTGTTGGAGAGCATCCTCCGCATGGTTGATGGGAGACCTCTGACCAGTTGCCTCAACTGCTCCGCGGGCACACTGTGGCTCGACTTGTCCCTGTCATCCTCTGTGAACCTCCACGCTATCAGGAACCCGATGGACGTGGCTACGCCCGCGAACACGAACAGGGTCCTGTAGCCGGGTACAAAGCTCACGAGGAAGCCGCCCACGCTGGGGCCGACGACGCTGCTCACCGCCCAGCTCATATGGTACCTGCCCATGGCCTCTCCCACCTTCTCCGGAGGGAACAAGCTGGACGCGTAAGCCTCCGAAGGTGGGAAATAGATGCTGACGGCGATGCCGCTGGCAACCATGGCGAATACCGGTATCCACGGGTTGTCGGCGACGCTGTAGAGGAACGGGACGACGACGAACATGGCGAGACCGAACATCGTGAGGTTTCTGCGCCCCAACGTGTCACTCAGGATACCGGCCACGAGCCTGAGGATGGTCTGGATGACGTTCCTTATGTTGTATATGAGGGTGATGACGGCCGGCGAGACGCCTAGGCCCGCTATGAAGAGTGGCTGGAAGCTCTGAGGTATCGTGTCCCCGAACATGGCGAAGAAGGTGGCGAAGAAAATTGCCCAGAAGATTCTGATGTTCTTAGGCTCCAAACATGGGTCACCGGATACGCTGCATCAGAGCGGGGCCCCAGATTTAAACCCAACTCATATAAATGGCGCCGCAGTGGATTCATTGAAATGTGTCTGGCTGTCCCGGGGCTGGTTGAGAGCGTCCAAGGCCGCACCGCCTTGGTGGACTTCGGCGGAGTGAAGCGCGAGGCCGTGGTAGACCTCATGGAGCCCGGGACCGTTAAGCCGGGCGTATACGTCCTGGTTCACACGGGGTTCGTCATTCAGATCCTGGACAAGCGCGAGGCCGAGGAGACCCTTGAACTCTGGAGGGAGATCCTCAGCAACGTGGAATCCTAAGCGGAGACGTATTCATCTCTCGTGAGTCTGTAGACTACTCCATCCATCAGGACACCGTTGATCCTCACCGCGTCCCTTTTGTACTCACGCGCCTTGAATCCGTTACCTTCAAGCACCTTTTGGGAGGCTGTGTTCTCGGGGTTCGTCTCAGCTATCACCTGGCGAATACCCTTATCGCGGAACAGGTGCTCGACCAGAATCCTGACCGCTTCAGTACAGTAGCCCTTGCCCCTCATGGGCGGGATTACTCTGTAACCCACTTCGACGGTTTCGCCTTTCCTGGTCGCCACAAGTTGCCTCACGCGTTCACCGTCTAATCTCTCTATGATGTACCATGGCGAGCCCCCCTTGCCGCCGGCTATCCATTTCTGCATCCATTCCAAGGTGACGGGTTCGTAGGGCTCATATTTTCCAGAGTACGAAGGGTCGTTGTTCCATCTGTGCATGAACTCGGCGTCGGACGCCTCCAATGATCTCAAGCGTACACGGTTTCCAGTGATCATTGCAGCCATATACCGTTGCTATATGGTATAGCCTAAAATAGGTTTTACCCGCTCTCATTGAACGGTAACCATGGTGAACTACTGGCGCGACTTCCCCTCGGGCCCCGACGCCCCCGAGACCATATACATAGTGACCGAGCTACACAGGAACAGCCGCAACAAGTACGAGTACGACGCCAGGATGGGCGTCTTCAAGCTGAACAGGGTCCTGTACACCTACTACCCCTGCGACTACGGGTTCATCCCCCAGACGCTGGACGACGACGGTGACCCGCTGGACGCGGTGCTGCTCATAAACGAGCCCACCTTCACGGGCTGCGTCACCGTGGCCAGGCCCGTGGCCAACATCAGGATGAGGGACGGCGAGGAGGTGGACGACCAGATCCTGGCAGTGAGCACCACCGACCCCTTCTACAGGCACATCAAGGGCCTGGAGGACCTGCCCCGCAGCATGATCGATGAGCTCTCCTACTTCTACAACAACTACAAGAGGGCCGAGGGCGTTGTCACCGAGGTGCTGAAGTGGGAGGACGCGGAGGAGGCGAAGAGGATCATAGCCTGGGCACAGGGCATGTACAGGGACCATGCGTCGAGCTGACGCCCTGCTGCATTAGATTATCGAAGCCATTATGGGTCGGGACGACCCGCGAGCTGTGGTTTACCTGAGAAGACACCGAAAAAAGTAGCTAAAAACACGTTAAATCTAACCCAAAAAAAATGTACGTTCTGTACAGCCACTGTAATACGTCAGCCTAAGAGCCGTGAACCGCTGGAACACCATTCTATAACCCATTTAAAGAATAGAGCCGCGTCAATAACAGAAACATTTCCCCGGAACCGTGAGGTTACTACTTGGAATCCTTTGAGGCTATTGGTAAGAGCTTCGCCGGATACGGCACAGACGGAGAGATAACCGTAGAAGGCAAGATCAGCAGACTCAAGGGATTCAACGAGAACTGGGAGCAGAGGGTGAAAAAAAACCCCTACTTCAGATACTACATGAAGAAGCTGCTGAAAGAGCAGCCCGATGAGGCCCCCCAGCTCGTTGACAGCCTGAGCAGAGACATGGGGACCATGGATAACCCCAACCTCATCTACCCCGTGGGGGACCCGGTGTTCATCCACGTCTTCGTGAGGGGCAAGAACAAGGAACTGATGTATCAGCCAATAGAGCCGAGGCTCGTCCACAACAGGGACTGGATCATGGCCGAGGTGGAGCGGAGGATAGCCCTCAACGTGGACGAGACCATCAGCTTCAAGACCCCCGAGGAGAAGACCAGGTACCTACACGAGCTGCTCACCACGTTCGTGAGTGTGGAGAAAGGCCACAAGTCGAAGGTCATGAACGGCGATGAAGACAAAGAGAACAAGGGGTTCCTCTCACGCATAAAGAAGAGAGACCAGAAGGAGATAGTGCTGGACCCCCTGAGCTACGAGATGCTCAAGTACGAGGTCTACTGCGAGAAGGTGGGCTCAAGCATCCTTGAGCCCTTCATCCGCGACATCTACATAGAGGACATCCACTGCAGCGGGGTCGGCCCCATCTTCATAGATCACAAGATCTTCAGTACCCTGGAGAGTACCATCAAGCTTGAGAGCTCGGAGCAACTGGACAGCTTCGCCATGAAGCTGAGCGAGATCGTGGGTAAACCCGCCTCGCACAGGGAGCCCATAGTGGACGCCAAGATGCCCGACGGCTCAAGGCTGAACCTCGTCTACGGGGAGGACGTGTCAGCTAGGGGGAGCAACTTCACCATACGCAAGTTCTCCACGAGTCCGCTGAGCATCACCCAGATCATCAAGTGGGGCACCATGAGCAGCCTGGCCGCCTCATATGTCTGGATGCTCCTGGAGAACAAGATGAGCATATGGATATGCGGGGAGACCGCTTCCGGTAAGACCACGAGCCTCTCGGCCCTCATGATGTTCATGCCAAGGGACTACAAGATCGTAAGCATAGAGGAGGTCCCCGAGGTCTACGCGCCTCACAAGAACTGGATCAGGGAGGTCGTCAGGGACACGGCTAACGCTGGGAGCGAGGAGGGCGTCACCATGTTCACCCTGCTCAAAGCCGCCCTGAGGCAGAGGCCCACGTACATCATCGTTGGTGAGGTCAGAGGCGCCGAGGGCAACATCGCCTTCCAGGCCATGCAGACGGGCCACCCCAGCATCGCCACCTTCCACGCGGCCTCCGTAGGCAAGCTGGTCCAGAGGCTCACCAACTACCCCATCAACGTCCCCAAGACCCACGTGGACAACCTCAACGCGGCACTCTTCCAGAGCGCCGTCCACGACTACGAGACGGGTAAGTACAAGCGCCGCGTCGTGAGCATAAACGAGATACTCGGCTACGAGCCGGCTGACCAGGCCTTCAACTTCGTTGAGGTCTTCAGCTTCGATCCGTCAACCGACAAGGTCGTGTTCAGGGGCCTGGGCACCAGCTACCTGCTGGACAGCAAGATCGCCATCATGAAGGGCTACACGGGCACCGACATCAAGAAGGTCTACGATGAGCTCTACATGAGGGCCGAGATACTGGAGTACATGATAGCCCTCGGTATCCTAGAGTACGACGACGTGCTGGAGAACCTGCTATACGTTCAAGGCGTTGGCATAGAGCAGGCTCACTCGAAGCTCAAGAGGATGGCGCTCACGAAGCTGGGTCAGGGCGTCGAGGCCCAGATCAAGAAGAAGGTGAGTAACACGGAATGATGACGAGGCTAAAGGAGATCAAGAACTCGAAGCTGCTTGAGGGCCTCAGCAAGGGCGACAAGGTGGACTTCGAGTTCCCCTTCTTCATCCTGTACCTCAGGGCTATCACGTCCGGCACAATAAGCAGGGTTCTCCTTCTCCAGGTGGCCTCGGAGAAGCTCATATTCAGCAGCATCACACCGTACCTCGTCAAGATACTGAACCTAATGAACCAGTGGCGGTACCCCCAAACGAAGGCCACAGAGATTATGAGCGGCCAGGCCCCCACCAGGGACTTCAAGGACTTCCTGTTCAAGTTCAGCCAGAGCATATCGTCCGGTGAGCCCGTGAACCAGTTCATCGAGATGTACCACAAGAACTTCATGGCCGAGTTCGAGGCCTCCAGGATGCAGTCCATGACCCGCCTGAAGAACCTGAGCGACGCCTACGTGCCCATGATCAGCGTCACCCTGTTCATGACGACGACCATGCTCATATCCTCCATCTTCTACGACGCCAAGATCATGATCGTCTTAGCCATCATGATAGTCATCGCCATCAGCTTCATCCTCTACATCCTGTCCTGGCTCATATTCAACTCGTCTAAACCCGACGCCATTCTGGTTCAGGGGCAGAAGGAGAAGCCAGCCATCAGGAGGAGGGTGGAGTACGCCGTAATCATGAGCATTGTGCTGTCCGGCCTGGTCCTGCTGATACCCTTCGAGAACAGGTTCAGGCACTTCGTCCTTGTGGGGCTGATCCTCTTCATGGGTGGACTGATAGGGCGCACCTACGTGAACAACGTGAAGCAGCGCGAGAGGGATTACCCTACATTCTTCAGGTACATGGCCTCAAACCTCTCTGCCAACATTCCCTTAGCCCAGATTCTGAGCGGGGCCGCGGCCACCGACTTCGGGACACTGAACCCCGTCATACAGAGCCTTAACAACAAGATCAAGATGAGGGTCGAGCCAAAGGTCGCTTGGTGGGGCTTCGAGACTGAGGTAGACAGCACCCTGATACGGCGCATAAACACGATCATGACTGACACGATCTACACGGGGGGCGACCTGGGCATAGCCAACAAGTTCATAGACGAGTTCTATCACGTGTACACGACCATCAGGAACCAGAGGTACAACGCCGTGGGGTACCACACCGGCCTACTTGTGCCAGTATACGTGGTGGCGGCGGCCCTCTTCGCCGTCATAGACGGGTTCTTCGCGAGCCTCATAGAGTTCATCGGGCAGATGGCCACTGTCCTGGACTTCTTCTCTGTGCCCGACGTAGGCTTCATGAGGCTTTTCTTCGTCTTCGCACTCGCCCTATTCGCCCTCAACAACGTCTTCAGCATATACAACATGGAGGGAGACTCGAGGTTCACGGTCCTATACTACGTGGGTATGCAAATGACTTTAGGCGGCTTAGTGTACATAATCATCAGCGAAGCCGTGGTGAAGTACCTGGCGGGGGTTACGACGTTATAGGAGGATGGCTTGATGGGTGTATCTATCAGAAGGGTGTACGAGCCTGGGCGGTGGCTTCTGGTCGCAGGCGTCATACTGAGCGTCGTGCTCATGCTTCAACTGTACGCGATAAACGAGACGGTGGACATCGGGTCCATCGACACCCTTCTGGGGCGCAACATGACGGGCTTGATGCTGGTCGTCTCCTACCTTCTCACGACCATGGCTATGCTGGTCGTGGTCTCGGAGTACTTCCAGACCAAGAAGAGGATGGAGGGCCTGTTCGCGTTAACCGACCTGCTTGACCGCGTGCAACAGCTTCAATCCGCTTCAGTGTCGCCGAGGGCGGCGGCTCAGACCACCGCAGCTGAACCCATGCCCAGTAAGGCGCCTCAAAGAGTCGTCGAGCCGTCAATAAATATGCCCATAGAATTGACCACGCCTGAGCAGCTACCTGGCAGCACCGAAGTCGAGGCGCAGACAGGTCCAGCCACAGACAACGCCATCACCGAACTAAAAAAGGATGGCGTAAGCTACAAAACAATAGAAGTGAAGGTCGACGCCGACAAGGCGCCCACGAGTGAGGAGCCTAAAGAAGAGGAGCTGGACTTCGATGAAATAGATGAGCTATCGCAGCAGCGGTTCCTGAACGTGGACGAGGATGAGGAGAAGGTCAACGAGCTGCTTAAACACAGTGAAGTGATAGCGACGCTTAATGAACTTTCGAGGGTCGTGGAGGAGCTGAAGGCCAAGAGGGGTTTATTTAGCCCCCACTAGCGGCACATCCATGAACCTTCTCTGTGTCGTTGTTTCGTATGAGACACTGATTCTACCTGTTCCATAACACGACTTCATAAACTATCTATATATTTCAGCTCGATGAGGGAGTGGAAATGGCTTCATCGATCGTGTCAGAGGGCATAGTACTGATAGCTGTGGTTGTGGCAGCCGCGATGCTGAGCCAGGTGTTCCTCACGACGATGACCGGCATAGAGCAGAGCAGCGTAACCATGTCTGAGCGCCTCGGAGACAAGATGAAGACAAGCATCAAGATCATATCGGCCGTGAACTCCAGCTCCACGACGGCGAAGGTATGGGTCAAGAACACGGGCACGAACATCATACCCTCGGCCGTGATAGAGCAGAGCGACGTCATCTTCGGCAGGTTCGGCGCATACGGTTACGTGGATTTCTCGGAGGCGGGCGTCGGCTGGGACTTCGCGCTCCTGAACAGCGACGACACTAACTGGCAGAACGGAGAAACCATAGAGATCACCATAACCGCAGCCGTGGCCTTCATCAAAGGAGACTACTACTTCTGCTTCAACACGTTCAACGGGGTCGACGATGAGCTGTACTTCAGCATAGGTGGTTAGTGATGGGCCAGTCAACAACCGTAGCGACGGCGTTCACGGCGATAATGATGATCGCGGGGGTCTCCATACTCATCACCACCGCTGTCTCCGGGTTCGGTATAATAGCGAGCGGCATCACGGACCAGACGGACAAGACCAGCATACTGGTGAACGAGCGCCTTGAGTTCACTGG
This sequence comes from uncultured Candidatus Bathyarchaeia archaeon, assembly GCA_964485755.1. Classification (GTDB taxonomy): domain Archaea; phylum Thermoproteota; class Bathyarchaeia; order TCS64; family TCS64; genus RBG-16-57-9. The sequence goes on from CAZAKG010000065.1 coordinate 7,942, forward strand.
CTGGAGGCTCGTGGGCCCTCAGACGCTGCGCCTCAACGTGTCTAACGTGGGCGAGACGAGCCTGACCCTGCGCGACTTCGACAAGTTTGACTGCATCGTCATGTACACGGCGGGCGGGGCTTCGTCCTCCGAGTGGCTGGCCTTCGACCAGGAGGCGACAACCGGGGATTACTGGAAAATTAACAGGGTCTTCTTCAACGGAGCCCAGGGCGACGAGGTGAACCCCATCTCCCTGTCGGGCACGGTGAGCGGCAACTGGGACCCGCAGGAGGTGTTAGAGGTGCAGGTACACGTGGACGCCGTGGGCCCCTCTTTCAGGTACGTCATCATGTCGACCGTGAACGGTGTGAAGGCGTCCACGGGGTTCACGTTGTCCTACGAGACTGGTTCAGCCACGGTGTCAGCGGGCGACACCTTCGTCGACGTCCAGCATTCTCTGGGTAGGACGCCCGTGAACGTCCAGGTTACTCCGAGGACAGACGTAAGCTCGACGGTGTTCTGGGTGGACGGCGTCGACTCGGACAGCTTCAGGGTCAACCTCGGAGCCTCTCTGCCGGGCGACGCGGTCTTCTACTGGCGCATAGAGTAACGCATCTACCTGAATCAATGTATTCTTCACTTTGATTCAGCTATTTCTCTCACATCTCAAAAAATTGCATTGATTTAGGTCCGTTAATATATTGATTTTGATTAATATTTTTATGATCTATACATTTATATCGTGGATTATTGATCCATATTATCGATCTATTTGTTTCGGGTTCAGGTCCCTGGCCGGTTCGAGGCGGCCGCATACCTGCTTCTGGCACTGGGCGCGGCGGGCGACTGGGTGTCCACGGGCATCGGCTTGAGGGGCGAGTTAGCCGAGGGGAACGCCCTGGCAGCGGCGCTCATGGGCAGCGGGCAATGGGTCAGCGTCGACCTGACGCTGGTGGCTACACTTGTGATCGTCCCCTATGTGGTGAACAGGGCGATCAAGAACAAGGCAGCTAGGGCTCTGTGGGCTTTCCCGCTGTTGGCCGGGCTGCTGAAGGTAGCCGTGTGCCTATGGAACCTTAACCTGATAATATAGAAGTTTAACAACAAAAATGGGATGCTACTTGCTCTTCCATAGTAGCTCGAAGAGTATCTTGTAGCTATCAACGATTGTGTTGTAGTTTGTCCACATGCCGTATAGACTGCTCTGGTCGTTCGCCATGAGTAGTATCATCTCCTCCCCGTCCTTGACGAAGTATCCAGGCATCTCATACTTCTTGAGGTACGCGAAGTCCCCCTCACCTATCTCTATCTGGTCGAGGACGTAGCTGCTGGTGGGCGAGTAGTTGGTCAGCAGCCTCACCTTTATCCCGGCGCTGGTCACCAGCCCGTCCAGCTCATCCAGGAACGGCGTGTTGTAGAGCCAGATCAGGTTACTGTCCGAGACCACTATGTCGAAGGTCTCCTTGCAGCCCGTGAGCAACTCGTTCAGCCTCACGCTGATGTGGCGTTTCCCTTCCAGCACCTGGAAGGTCTCCTTGGTCTGCTGGATGTTCTCCGGCTCCGGGAGGCTCTTCCAGATCCTCAGGAGCTCGGCCTTCTGCTGCTCCATCTGGTGGACGCGTTGACGCCTCTCCTCTATGAGGTTGTCCATCACCTTTTCGAAGGGGACGGCGACGAACTTCATGGGCCTCTCCATGACCCTACAGATGAGCCCCTGGGCTTCGAGGCGGCGAAGTATCTTGTACGCCTCAGTGCGGTGAACGCCCAGGGCCTCCGCCACGCTCTGAGCCTTATGCGCGCCGAACCGTGCTAGGTATAGGTAGACCCTGACCTCGTTCTTGCTGAGCTTGAACCTGCTCAGAGCCTGATCGATAGTCTTCAGGGAACTGATGTGCTCCATCGCTTCTGAGGGGAGCCGGGTCCTGCTGGTCTCCTTAGTGTAAACCGGTAGGAGCTCCAGCTCATCGTCCATGAGCTCGGTCTTCTTCTTATTATCCTGCTTCTCGAGTTGTAGTTGTCCAACCTGCATCTTACAGCCCGAGCAAATCCATATCCCTAATATAAAAAGAGATTCTGGAGAGATAAACTAGTTTCTGAATCCATATTCTCAGTGGACTAGCCTTGCACGTGGGGCTGCCTGGACTTCTACAGATTCATGGAGGGCGGTATACGGTTTAAAGCGTTTGTGTGGGTGCCCGAAACACATTCTATGCGTTGCGTCCAGCGGTTTGTCAGTATGCTTCGCCCACACATCGTCCAAGCCCGGACGTAGCGATGTTTCCTGAGTTCATGCGGGAGCAGCCCTAGGCCTTCCACCAGTCGAACATGAGGTAGACTATCTCCTCGCCGACGACGGCCAGCATGAAAGATTTCCTGACGGTGGTGGCCAGCCTACCCGCCTTGATTATCTCAGCCGCCTCGATGCACGCTCCGCCGTACCAGACCTGGACTATGTACGGCGCGTGTTCGATGCCGGGGCCGCGCTCATACACGGCGAAGTCGCACCCGTACTTGATGCCGGGCGTGGCCACAAGCCCCCTCGTCCTCAGGTCCTTGTACACCCTGTACCTGGTCTCGAAGCCCTGGATGCCCTCAACGAATCTCTTGGCCAGTTTTTTCGTTGATATCTTCTTGTCGTCGAGGTCTCTCACCGTCAGTCTGCCCGCCTCGGCCAGGTAGAGTCCCTCCGCGGCGTCCAGGATGAGGGGGGTGTCGAAGCCCTCTCTCGGCTTGGGAATGCCCAGGGGTTTACCGTAGTAGCCGTCGGAGTACAGGCTGTTGCCGTCCTCCTTGTTCCACACGATGAGCCTGTTGTTCTCAACGAGGTTTGCTACTGGAGGCATGTTAGGTTCCTAGAGTGCTATTATTTTTATGTGGTCGGATGCGTCCCTGACCTTGTCCACCATGTTCTCCATGAGGGTAACGGTGTCCTTGAGGATGAGTATCGCTGGCAGCTCCATGGAGCTGGTCACGACGCTCATCTGGACCTCCACGTACCTCTCGTCGAACCTTTTCTCTATCTCGTCGATCTGGCGGGTGAACGCGATGGACTTGTCTGAGTTGAATCCCAGGCTCATCATCGCTTCACGTAGCTTTATGAGGGAGTCGAACGCCAGGTTTGCGAGCTCAAGTATCCCCTTGGCGACCTCGTCTGTCAGGGTCCACTTCCGCTTCTCAGTCTCTATCAGCCGGGCCGCGGTTCCCTTGATCTCGTCCATTATGTCCCCGAAGGTGCTTATGAGCCTGAAGAAGTCGTCCCTGTTCACCAGGATTCCGCCGACCTCGTGGAGCTCCTTGATCAGCGCCGTCTTTATAGTGTTCGCCTCGTTCGTGATGGTCTTTATGCTGTCCATGAGGCCGTCTGAGACGCCCTCCTTCTTGGCGAGGATGTCGACTATAGCCAGCACTTTTCTGTAGCTTTCGACGGCTAGCCTCGCGTGGTCCTGACAGAGCATGAGGAGGTTACGCATCGAACGGTCTTCTGACTCGACTGGGAATACCATTGAGGGTGCACCGCGAACTTATCTATGAATATATTACGTTACAGGTTTTAAAGTTTAAAGGTGTCTGGTTATTTTGAGTAGTATTAAGTAATTACTGTAAATATTGTCTAGGCTTTCTTTCGCTTGGAGCTCGTCCACCAGTCCAGGTACTCCTCGTTTCGCTGCCGCTTCTTCTCTTCCTCGTCGTCGGTCTCGTAGAGCTTCTCTAGAGCCTTGGATAGCTCGGCCTCCGTGTAGGTGAGGCCGCAGCTCTGGCAGCTGTAGTGTCTCAGTTTGGGGTCCCATTTCAGCTTACCTCCACACTCTGTGCAGTACGGCATGCTATCCCCGCTCCATATTTGGTAGGCGGCTATTTAAGTAGACGCTCAGCGTCTGTGGCGTAAAAACGTTGTTGAGAAATGGGGGTTACTTGGGTTCGGGTGGGGGCGGCTCTATGAAGCCCTGCTCCATGAGCATCTTGACCAGTTTCTGGGTGCGCCCGATGATGGCCTCGGCTCCCTCGTAGAGCTCCTTCCTGCTCGCCTTCTTGCGGGCGATGCCCTGCTGGATGGCCTTGAGGCCCGTCTCGGCCGCCTGTAGGGGGTATATCTCCCACTCGTCCATGGAGGGGATTATGTAGTCCTTGGCGAGTCCCTTGTTCTCCGCGTACTTTGCGAGTGCCGTGGCTGAGGCTATGCACATCTCGTCTGTGATGGTCTTGGCTCTGACGTCGAGGGCTCCGCGGAATATGGCTGGAAAGACTAGGCTGTTGTTGACCTGGTTAGGGAAGTCGCTGCGGCCCGTCGCCATGACCTTGACGCCGGCCTCCTCGGCCTCCCAGGGCCATATCTCTGGGATGGGGTTCGCGCACGCGAATACTATGGAGTCGTTGGCCATGCCCTGTATGTCCTCCTTGGTTATGGTGCCTGGTCCCGGCTTCGAGGCCGCGATGAGGATGTCGCTGTCCTTGGCCGCCTCCTTTATGCCGCCTTCGACGCGGTCGGGGTTCGTCTTCTTGGCTAGGTCCCACTTGTAGGTGCCCTCCAGGTCTTTCCTGCCGGTGTGGAGGGTGCCTTTGCTGTCGGTCATGATGATGTTCTTGGGGTTGACGCCGGCTGCCTCGAGGACGTAGAATGTGCGGGTGTTGGCGGCGCCCACGCCGACGATGGTGAACTTGGCCTTGTTCAGCTTCTTGCCGACGTACTTGAGGGCGTTGATGGTGCCGGCGAGGATGACTGCCGCGGTGCCCTGCTGGTCGTCGTGCCAGACGGGTATGGGCATCTCCTTCCTCAGCCTGT
>CAZAKG010000066.1:0-12594 GCA_964485755.1 uncultured Candidatus Bathyarchaeia archaeon
TGACCGCGTAGAGCCGACTCCTGGGCTAGGCGGCTGTCGATCCGCTCAGGCTCAGCCAGAACGTAGTCCTTCATCAGGTACTCAAGCTCGTCGTCGGAGCTCGCGATGAGGAGCGCCTCACCGTAGTCGTCGTACTGGGGCCGCCCGGCCCTGCCGCTCATCTGCTTGTACTCGAGGACAGGTATCGGGTGCATACCGTACCCCGGCACAAACCTCCTGTAGCTGCCGATGACCACGGTCCTCGCCGGCAGGTTCACGCCAGCGGCCAGCGTCGGCGTCGCCGCCAAGACCTTGATGACCCCCTTCTTGAAGCTCTCCTCCACCAGCCGCCTGTGATCCCGGTTGAGCCCGGCGTGGTGGAAGGCCGCGCCCCCAGCTACGCAGTAGGCCAGCTCGTCCGTGAGCCTAGTCTTCTCGCCGTGGACAGACACCTCGGCTGAGACTCCCTGCAGCTGGGTCAGCTCCCGCCTTGAGAGCGTACTCTTCAGTGCATTGGCCGCCACTCGGGCTGTGCTCTCCGCCCTCTTACGGCTCTCCAGGAAGATGAGGCTCTGGCCCCTACCCTGAAGGGCGTTCAGTGCAAGGTTGACGGCGTCCTGCTTGTGGTAGTCCTCCAGGCTCCTAACCGAGCCGTCCTTGAAGGTTATGTGGCCGCCCATGGCCACCCCCTCCTTGAGCTCCACGGGCCTCCAATCTGTGGTTACGCTCTTCGCCTTCAGCCAGCCCGCTATCTCCTCGGCGTTCCTGATTGTGGCGCTGAGGGCGAGCACCTGTATGCCTGGGCTCATCTGCCTCAGCCGGGCGAGGCTCACCTCCAAGGTGGGGCCTCTGTCGCTTCCTATGAGGTGGACCTCGTCGGCTATGACGAGGCTGATGCCGCTCATCCAGGGGCTCCTGTGGCGGAGGAGGCTGTCGCACTTCTCGTTGGTGCAGATGACTATGTCGTAGGCCTCCAGCCAGGGGCTGCTGTTATCCATGTCGCCTGTGCTGACGCCCACCCGGATCTTTCTTCCGCCGGGCTTCTCCAGCTTGGTGTATGCCTGGAACTCCTCGTACTTCTCCCACGTCAGCGCCCTGAGCGGCGTCAGGTACAGCACCTTTCCGCCCCTCTCCAAGACGTGCTTCATTGCGCACAGCTCGGCTATGAGAGTCTTGCCGCTGGCCGTGGGACTAGCCAGCACAAGGTTGCCTCCATCCAGGACCCCCGTGTCTATGGCGTCGGCCTGCGGAGGGTAAAGCTCCTCAATGCCCCTGTCAAGTAGGATGCGCTTCACTTGCTGCGGCACGTCAAGGTCGTCCACCTTCAAGGGGCTCAGCTCTCCGATTTCTTGGTTGCTTCCAGCTTATATGGGGTTGGGTTCACCCGTTGGGCAGCATCTCACGTGTCAGCCGCTGTAGGCGCTCCACGGCCAGTCTCACCCGCTTCTCCACCTCATCCCTGTCCTCGCCCTTGGAGCTCACCCAGAGCCTTATCCCCGCCTCCCCGTAGGGCCTAACCATGGACTTGACGTAGACGCCCGGCGCCTCCTTCATCACCTGGTCGATGATGGGTGACAGCGTCGACTCGTCTCTCAGTGGCAGACTCATTATCTCCTCGGCGTAGGCTCCCTTGACCCTGGCTCTGAGGAGCGGCGTCACCTGGTCGTCGAATATCCACTTCATCTCCAGAGGGACACCTGGCAGGCATATGATTGTCGATCCTTCGGCCTCCACGAGCACCCCGGGGGCCCCACCAACCCGGTTGTCCAGGGGCTTAGCCCCTCCGGGAAGTATGGCCATCTTCCTGCGGCTGTCAGTCAACTCACCTGACTCGATGATCCCCCTCTCGTGGAGCGTTTTGTACTGCCTTGTGACGATGGCTAGGGCCTCTTGGTTGAGCTCGAGGGGGAGCCCCAGGGCCTCGGCAACCCCTTGCACTGTCATGTCGTCGTGGGTTGGCCCCAGGCCCCCCGTGGTGAACACGATGGTGCAGCCGTCAGCCATTAGCCTCCCGAGCCCTCTACCGATCTCTGGTAGGCTGTCCCTCACCGTGATGGACTCGCGTACCGTGAAGTTGAGAGGCTTCAGCCTGTTGATGAGCCACTGGCTGTTGGTGTCCAGGACGACGCCGTCCAGTATTTCGTTGCCGACCACAAGTATGCCTACCCCCGCGCTCATAGTCTGAAGATAGGAACCTAAACCCTGTTAAACCTTTACAGGGACTCCACCACGATCTCCACGTCCAAGGGCACGGCGGGCTCTATAGACCTCGTTATGTGGCAGTAGTCTCGGGCCAGTTCCGCGCACCTCCTGTTCCGCTCCTCGTCTCCTTCCTCGGGGGTGACGCGTATCACGGCTGATACGCGTGTAAGCCTGTAGTCGTCAGAGTTCCTCAGCTCGACCCTGCACGCTGTCTTGACCTTCAATGACCGTGTCTCGGCTCCGAGCCTGTTCTTGAAGTTGATGAACGTGTCGATAAGGCAGCCCCCTATGGCGGAGAGGAACATTTGGTCGGGGCACAGTGCTGAGCCCTGTCCACCGTACTCTTGGGGCGTGTCGAAACTCATAGTGTACTCTCCCACGGTCACGTTTCCGACCGTCAACCCGTCCCAAACGGCCTCAGCCTCGTAGTTCAGCTTCCTCGGGTACAACAGCTCATCTCCTAGGCTTCGCCGAGAAGGCCCACTATGGACCTCACAATGGCCCTGCATATCTGTCTCAGCGACCCGACGTCAACCCACTCGTTGGCCTCGCACGTGTTACCCCCCGTGGGCCCCATGATCACCGTGGGGACGCAGCCGTGGACAGCTATGTGGTTGGTGTCGGCTACGCTCCTGGCCAGGGCCAGCTTGACGGGCTCACCCAGCTCTGCCTCTAGGCTACGTTTCACGGTCTGCACGAATACGCCGCTGGGGTCTGTTATGAAGCTGGCGGGGGCAGGGGTCGGTCTCTCGTCCCACGTGAGCTCATATGTTCCTCTGATGCCGGCTCGTTGAATGGCTTCCCTTATCTGGTCCGCCGCCCACTCCACGTCCTGGCCCGGGAGTATGTGCCGGTCTACGGTGACCTCAGCTAACTCTGGGACGTATATCTTGGCGCCGCCGCTGTGGAATCCTATGACGCAGAGGCTTCCACCTATGCCGTACTCTGGCATGTAGCCCAGGGCGTCGGGCTTCAGGTTCTCCAACTCGACAACCACCTTGGCCGCGTCCACGAGGGCGTTTACCCCCTCATCGTACGCTGCGCTAACACTCTGCCCCATGAACCTGATGGTGAACACGTGGCGGCCTCTCTGCCCCACGATGAGGGTGGCGCGGGTCGCTGGCTCAGGGACTATGCAGTAACTGCAGTCCTTGAGGAGGCCGGTCCTGATCAGCTCATGGGCTCCCCTCGACCAGTACTCCTCGTCACTGGTCCCTGAGACGATGAGGTCTCCTCTGAGCTTTGTCCCCGACTTGACGATGGCCTCCAGGGCCCCCAGTGCGCAGGCCATCCCTCCCTTCATGTCGTGGGCCCCCAGGCCGATAATTCTGCCCTCTCTCTGCACGGGTTTGAAGGGCGGCGTCTCCCAGCCCTCGAACGCGTCGAATGTGTCTATGTGGAAGTTCAGCATCATCTTGGGGCCTTCACCTGATCCTTTCAGGATGGTTACGACGGTGTCTCCGGCGTCCTCCACTGCTAGGCGTTTAACGTCCTTCAGCCCAAGCTTCTTGAGGAAGCCGACGAGCCAATCTGCCATCGCCTGCTCTTTCCCGGTTTCCGATGGGATGGAGACGAGCGTCTTCGTGAGTTCAACCAGCCTCTCCGTTGTGACTATTTCCAGGGCTTTCATGGTTACTGTTCACCTTCAACATCTGAAATACCTTGGCTTTAGGCGCTATACGCCGTTAACAGAGGTGTGTTAACTTGTGTTTTCCCTGTCCACGCTTTTATCGGCAACCTTAAATCGCCTAAGAGGGTGGGTTCTTTGGTTCTGGTGATATCGTGAGCTGCACGGTTGTCGTTGACGGCTTCTTCGGAGACGGCGGTAAAGGTAAGATAGTGTCGTACCTGGCTGTGGCTGAAGACATCAGTGTATGCACCAGAGGCGGCGTGGGGCCCAACGCGGGCCACACGGTGGTTAAGGACGGGAAAGAGTACAAGCTCAGGATGGTTCCCTGCGGCTTCGTGAACCCGAGGACGCTCCAACTCATCGGCCCAGGCGTCGTCGTCAACCCCGAGGTGTTCTTCCTCGAGGTGGAGATGACGGGCACCGAAGGCAGGGTGGGTCTTGACCCGCAGTGCGCCATCATAGAGCAGAAACACATCGACCAGGACCGTCAAGGTTACCTCAAGGACAAGATAGGGACCACGGGCACTGGCACGGGGCCGTGCAACGCCGACAGGGCACTCAGGGTCGCCAAGATGGCGCGGGACATACTCGAGCTGAAACCATACATCAAGGACGTGCCGCTTCTAGTTAACAGCGCTCTTGACAGGGAGGAGAACGTGATCCTGGAGGGAACCCAGGGCACCTTCATAAGCCTATTCCACGGAGGGTACCCCTACGTCACCAGCAAGGACGTCTGCGCCGCCGGCATCTGCAGCGACGTGGGCGTGGGCCCGACGAGGGTGGATGAGGTGGTCCTTGTGTGCAAGTCCTACGTGACCCGCGTGGGCGAGGGGCCCCTTGAGGGAGAGATAAGTCCCGAGGAGGCTAAGAAGCGCGGGTGGGACGAGTACGGTACGGTGACTGGCCGCCAGAGGAGGGCTGCCCCCTTCAACTATGGCTTGGCGAAGAGAGCCGCTATGATCAACGGCGCGACCCAGCTCGCCATAACCAAGTTCGATGTCCTGTACCCTGAGACCGCGGGCTCCAGCAGCTACGGCGACGTGCCCTCAAAGGCCAGGAAGTTCATCGAGACCATCGAGGAGAGAGTGGGCCTCCCCGTCACGCTGATCGGCACAGGCCGAAGCGTAGAAGAGATCATCGACAGACGTTAGGAACCGAAGAGGCTTCTCTTCTTCCCAAGCTCCTTATCAAGCTCCTCGACGAGCTCGCGCTGCTTCCGGGTAAGCTTCTTGGGCACAGTCACGGTGATGTGCACCAGCTGGTCGCCTGACCCGAACCTGCTCAATATACCTTTTCCCCTCATCCTGAGGATGTCTCCGCTCTGGATCCCGGCGGGGACGGACAGCTTAGCAGAGCCCCCGAGGATGGGTACCTCGATCTCTGTCCCTAGCGCGGCCTGGGGGAAGCTGATCTCAGCCTCATATATCACGTCCGAGCCGCGGCGCAGCAGGTGCTCGTGGGGCTTCACTCTTACTAGGACGTACAGGTCACCCGGGGGGCCGCTGTATGGTCCAGCCTCGCCTTGGCCTCTCAGGGTCATGTAGACGCCGTCCTCGATCCCCTGAGGTATGTTGACTCTCATGGTGCGGCGCCTCTCCTCAAGCCCAGAGCCCTTGCACTTGGAGCATGGGGTCTCGGGGACCTGGCCTCTGCCCTCGCACCGCGGGCACGTGGTGACAGTGATCATCTGGCCGAAGATGCTCTGGGTTCTCTGCTGTATCTGGCCTGTGCCGTTGCACCTGGGGCACGCCGTCACCCTTGTGCCGGGCTCGGCTCCGTTGCCGCTGCAGCGGCTGCAGGACTCCATCCTGTTTAGGCTCAGCTCTATCTCTGCCCCGAAGGCGGCCTGCTCCAGGGTCACCTCGACCCTGGCCTCCAGGTCTCTTCCTCTGCGGGGGCCTGTCCTCTGGGACCTGAAGCCGCCGAAGCCGCCTCCGAACATGCCTCCGAAGATGCGGCTGAAGATGTCGTCGCCGAAACCCATGTCCCTGAAGATGTCCTGGAAGTTGGCTCCCCTGAATATGTCCTCAGTTGAGTACCTTCCGTCTATTCCGGCGTGGCCGAAGGCGTCGTACTGCTGCTTCTTCTGTGGGTCGCTGAGGACGGCGTATGCTTCACTGATCTCCTTGAACCGCTCCTCGGCGTCGGGCTCCTTGTTTCTGTCCGGGTGGAGCTGGAATGCCAGCTTCCTGAAGGCGCGCTTTATCTCGTCCTGGTCGGCGTCCCTGCCGACGCCCAGAACCTCGTAGTAGTCACGCTTCCCAGACAACCCACATCCCGCCCAGACTTGTTCGGTGATTCTTCCCGAGGCTTCTACTTAAAAACATTGCCCGGTGATAAAAGGTGGTGGCTAACCGGTGGACTCCGGGCTTCACTTCTTTTCGTTCTCAAGGGTTTTCCTCGTGTCGTCTATCCCAGGTGGTCTTCGATCCCTCTAGGAGTTCATACATTTTCATGCAAGAAGCAACTGTAACCGTGAGGTTGTCACTTGTCGGGGATGATGAAGTAGGTGGTGATTGAGCCCCTCTTGTTCGTGCCCCTCAACTGGATGGTGCTGAACCAGATGACGTATGCGTTATCGCAGTAGTGGACGCCGTCGTAGACGCTGCCGTCATACTCCGCCTTACCGGAGGCCGTCTTCAGTATCATGTAGAACTCGTCCCAGTTGGTCAACTCCTTCCGCTCCATGTTTATGCGGTACCTGTTCTGCTCCAACGTCTGCTCATCCCAGGCCTCCATCTCTGACCACGGAAGGCTGCCATCAACCTCGTAGCCTCTGCTCTTCAGCAGCTCAACCTTCTCAAGGTAGATACGGCCCTCAACGAACATCTGAGAACCATATAGGGCGAGCAATACGATTACTATGGCCCCGCCGATGAGTATCCTCTTATTCATTTTACTATTATATCGGCCTTTAATCGCCAACCGTTACGCCGATTGGTTCCCCGCCCCTACACCTAAAGGGGTTAGGGAAGTTAGATACGTAAAAAGGGTAGCTATCACAGAGATGAAGCGCTTTACCGTTTCTTCTCCTCGTCGTCCACTACCTTGTAGTCTGCGTCCACGGTCTTCTTGCCCTGCTCCTGGTCGCCGCCCGGCGGCTGCGTGCCCGGCTGCTGCTGGGCCTGCTGGGCTTGCTGTGCCTGCGCCTGCTGGTAGACGGCCGCCCCGGCCTCCTGGACCACCTTCTGGTGTTCCTCCATCTTGGCCTTGATCTCCGCGATGCTTCCGTCTTTGATAGCTGACTTCAGGGCCTCCAGGCTGGCTTGGACCTTTGCCTTTAGGTCGCCGCCTATCTTGTCTCCCAGCTCCCCGAGCATCTTCTCTGTGCTGTATGTGAGGGCGTCGGCCTGGTTCCTTGTCTCGGCCTCCTCCATGGCCTGCTTGTCGGCTTCCGCGTACTGCTCCGCCTCCCTGACCATGCGGTTCTTCTCGGCGTCGCTGAGCTTGGTGCTGGCGCTGATGGTGATGCTCATCTGCTTGCCTGTGCCCAGGTCCTTTGCCGAGACGTTGAGGACCCCGTCCGCGTTGATGTCGAAGGTGACCTCGATCTGTGGTACGCCTCTGGGCGCCGGGGGTATGCCCTCCAGGTTGAAGCTGCCCAGACTGATGTTGTCCTTGGCCATGGCTCTCTCGCCTTGGAGCACGTGGATGGTTACGGCGGTCTGCATGTCGGCGGCTGTGCTGAACACCTTTGTCTGCTTCGTCGGTATTGTGGTGTTGCGGTCGATGATCTTGGTCAAGACGTTCCCCAGTGTCTCCACTCCGAGGCTGAGGGGTGTAACGTCCAGGAGTACTATGTCGTCGATCTCGCCGGCTAGGACGGCGCCCTGGATGCTGGCGCCGATGGCCACGCACTCCATGGGGTCGATGCCGCGCTCCGCCTTCTTGCCTAGCAGCTCCTCCACGGTGCGCTGGACCAGAGGCATCTTGGTCATGCCTCCGAAGAGGATGAGCTTATCGATCTTGTCTGGAGTGAGGCCCGCGTCCCTGATTGTGCGCGTGATGGGCTCCTTCACCTTGCTCACGATGGGCCCGGCTATCTGCTCCAGCTTGGCTCGGGTCATGGTTACGTGAAGGTTCTGGGAGCCCTGAGCGTTCATGGCTATGTAGGGCAGGTCGATGTCCGTGGAGATGATGTTGCTGAGCTCTATCTTGGCCCGCTCCGCGGCCTCCTTGAGGCGCGCCATGGCCTTCATGTCGCCGCTCAGGTCGATGCCTGTCTTCTGCTTAAAGTCCGCTACCAGGTAGTCCATGATGGCCTTGTCCACGTCGGCTCCGCCCGTCTGGGTGTCGCCGCTTGTGGCTAGGACCTCGAAGACGCCGCCCCCGAAGTCCATGATGGTGGTGTCGTTGGTTCCTCCGCCGAAGCTGAAAACAAGTATCTTCATCTCCTGGCCCGCCTTGTCCAGGCCGTACGCCAAGGCCGCGGCCGTCGGCTCGTTCACTATCCTCGTCACCTTGAGCCCCGCGATCTCGCCGGCGTCTATGGTGGCCTGCCTCTGGTTGTCGTTGAAGTGAGCCGGCACGGTGATGACCGCCTTGGTCATCTTCTCCCCGAGGTAGGTCTCTGCGTCCCTCAGTATCTTCTGGAGTATGAAGGCGCTGATCTGCTGAGGCGTGTAGTCCTTGCCTAGGAGCGTTATCTTGCGGCCTGTGCCCATTTGGCGCTTTGCCTCCCGGATGGTTCCCTCCGGGTTGGTTACGGCCTGCCTCCTGGCGGGTTCACCGACCAGGAGCTGCCCGTCCTTGGTCAGAGCCACGACGCTTGGGAACATCTTCCCCGCCACGGTGGGCCCCTCCGCGCTGGGGATCACTACTGGTTTGCCACCCATCATGACGGCGGCCGCGCTGTTGGTAGTTCCCAGGTCTATGCCCAGGATCTTCTCTCTCTTGTTCTCACTCATCTTGATCTTCCTCTATCTTATCAGGCTCGGCGGGGCTCTTCGCTACCTTGACTACACTAGCCCTTAGCAGCCGCTCCTTAAACATGTAGCCCCTCCTTACCTCCTCCACCACATACCCTTCGGGCTCCTCCAAGGTCTCCACCTCCGCGACGGCCTCGTGCCTGAAGGGGTCGAAGGGGCAGCCCAGAGCCTCAATGGGCTGGACGCCGGTGGACCCCAGAAGCTTAGCCATCTTCCTCTGGACCATCCGTACGCCCTCCTCCAGCTTCTCCTTCTCAGCGTCCTTGGTGGCAAGAATCTCCAGCTCTTCATGGATGGGCAGCAGGAGCTGCAGTAGCTCCCCGTTGGCCTTCTCCAGTGTGTCCGTGAGCCTGCGCTGGCTCTGCTTCTGGATGTTGTCCAGGTCGGCCTTGGCGTACTTGAGCTGGTCCATGTACCTCTGGGCCTTCTCCTCGGCCTCCCTGAGGCTCTTCTCCAGCTCCTCTATCCTCTTCTGCTGCTCCGCCCTGGCCTGCTCGTCCTTCTTAGCTTCCTTTTTGGGTGACATATCGGTGCCCTGCGCCTTTACCGTTTCTCTTCCGCTTCACAGCTTATTTTCTTTACGGTATGTCATAAATATGACTTTTTATAAATATTATGGCACCCCGGGGTCGTCACCGCGTAGCCGTGATACCAACGAGTAGCGCTAGGTACAGCAGCAGGAGCCCCAGCCCCACCCAGACGTAGCGCGGAGCCACGGCTGACGCCTCCAGTAACATGCGGACGAAGCCCTTCCCCTTGCCCACGGGATAATGTTCTAGGTGGACCACCTAAAAGGCTGCTAGACGGTTGAATGGGTGTCCGCGGTGACACTACTCGGCCAGGTCCAGCACAGTGTAACTCAGCGCTTTCGCCAAGTCGGCCGTCAGGACCTCGATCCCGTACATGTGGTCACCGGAGCCGAAGTTGATCTTCTCCAACTCCATGACCCTCTCGTCTACGTATACGTGGACGCTCAGGGTCAGGGGGCACACGGCCCCTGGCTCCACGCCCGTTGCCTCCACCACCTCCTCGCGGCTGGCTACGCTGATCTTTCCGAGGGCCGCCTTCAGCTTGCTGAAGTCGATCTTGTCGCCACCGCGGAGGAGCACAGCGTGCTTCGCGCCGCCCCTGTCTTTTACTATGATGGTCTTGCATATCTCCGCGGGGTTCAACTCGCCCTCGGCCTTGTCTATGACGTCCTGTGTGGTCACGGCCCGGCCTCTGAGCCTGATGAGCCTGTACTCCACGCCAAGATCGTCCAGCAGCCTAGCTGAGGGAGGCTTCACGGCTCATACTATTCGACGCACGTCTAAGAATTGTTCGACTGGGCCCACTGTTTTTTATAGGTGTTGCAAGGTTTGATAGTCAATTAACGGTCGGTTCCAGATGAGTGAAGGCTTGAACATCGTCGTATGCATCAAGCAGGTCCCCGAGACCACGGAGGTGCAGTTCGACGAGGAGACGGGCAGACTTAAACGTGAGGGCGTGGCGGCGGTCATCAACCCCTTCGACGAGTACGCCATAGAGGAGGCGCTGAGGCTCAAGGAGAAGCACGGGGGCACAGTGAAGGTGATAACCATGGGGCCGCCGTGGGCGGCTGACGCCCTCAGGGACGCCATAGCCATGGGCGCAGACGAGGGGTGGCTAGCCACCGACCGCGTCTTCGGGGGCGCCGACACCTGGGCGACGAGCCTGACCCTCGCCAAATGCATAGAGAAGATGGGACCATACGACCTCATCATCTGCGGCCTCAAGACCACTGACGGGGACACGGGCCAGACCGGCCCAGAGATGGCTGAGCACCTTGACATACCTCACGTCTGCTACGTGAGCGAGATCAAGGAGCTTAAAGACAGGAAGGTGACCCTCAGGCGGAACCTGGACGACGGCGTGGAGACCCTGGAGGCCACGCTTCCTCTTCTACTCTCGGTGGGCAAGGACATCAACCAGCCGAGGCTGGCCACCCTGAGGGGCCGCCTCAAGGCCAAGAAGGCCGAGATCAGGGAGATAACCAATAAGGACCTCAACCTTGACCCTAAAGCCATAGGGCTGGACGGCAGCTACACGAGGGTGGTCAAGATATTCGAGCCAACGGTCCATGAGGCGGGGGAGGTCGTGGAGGGAACCGTGGACGAGCTCGTAGAGGTCCTCTACAACAAGCTTCAGGAGTGCAAGGTGATCTAGATGAGCGAGACGCCTGTCAGAGTCACGGAAGGATGCACGGGCTGCGGAGCCTGCCTGAACACGTGCCCTTTCGGAGCCATAGAGACCAGGGACGGTAAAGCCTATGTAACCGAGGTCTGCAGGGCGTGCGGCCAGTGCGTCGACGTCTGCCCCGTAGGAGCAATAGAGATAAAGTCCACCGAAGCCGTGACCCTCGCTGACTATAGGGGAGTCATGGTGTTCGCCGAGCAGAGGCACGGCAGGGTCCACCCCGTCAGCTACGAGCTCCTCGGTAAAGCCCAAGAGCTGGCCTCACAGCTTGGTGAACCCGTGTACGCCATAATATTAGGGAGCGGAGTAAGAAAGGGGGCCGAGGAGCTGCTCAGGAGGGGCGCCGACAAGGTCTTCGTCTACGACGACCCCGCCCTGAGGGACTTCAGGGATGACCCATACACTGACTTGCTGGCCCAGTGCAGCAGGGAGGAGAAGCCAAGCGTCTTCCTCATAGGCGCCACAAGCGTGGGCCGCAGCCTCGGGCCGAGGGTTGCGGCCAAGCTGAGGACGGGCCTCACAGCGGACTGCACTAGCCTGGATGTGGACCCGGAGACCAGGCTCCTGCGCCAGACACGCCCCGCCTACGGGGGCAACATCATGGCCACCATCATCACACCGAACGGCAGACCCCAGATGGCTACCGTCCGCTACAAGATGTTCCCTGAGGCGAAACAGGTTGATAGACCCAAGGGTGTCACGGTGAAGAAGACCGTGAACATGAGCCGGGTCAGAGACCGCGTCAAGGTCCTGGGCTTCGACGAGGCGAAGGAGGAGGTGTCCATCACGGAGGCCGACATAGTTGTCTCAGGCGGACTGGGCATGGGGGAGGCGAAGGGTTTCGAGCTCATCAAGCAGCTGGCCGATGTCCTCGGGGGAGCCGTTGGGGCATCTAGGCCCACTGTGGATGGGGGCTGGATCGACTACAGGCACCAGGTGGGCCTAAGCGGGCGGACCGTGCGCCCGCAGGTGTACGTGGCGTGCGGCATCAGCGGGTCGGTCCAGCATCAGGCGGGCATGAAGACCAGCGATGTGATCATCGCAGTGAACAAGGACAGGGAGGCCCCCATCTTCAAGATATCCAGCCTTGGGGTGGTCGGGGATTTATACGAGGTGGTTCCCCGCCTAATAGAGAAGATAAAGGAGCATGGCGGCGGTGCCTGAGTACGGAAAGCTAACGCCTCAACTGCGATCCAGGATCGAGGCCATCGTGGGAAAGGAGAACGTGTCCTCCAAGCAGGAGGACCTTGAGAAGCACGCGGTAGACGAGAGCCCGCTGGAGCCTCACCCCCCCACCATCGTAGTCAAGCCCGGTTCAACGGGCGAGGTCTCGGAGGTCCTGAGACTAGCCAACAAGCATAGGATACCTGTGACCCCCCAGGGGGCCAGGACCGGGCTGAGCGGGGCGGCACACCCGGTGTTCAAAGGTATAGCTCTGAGCCTCGAACGCATGAACAAGATCATCGAGATCGATGAGGGCAACCTCATGGCCACCGTGGAGCCGGGAGTACTCGTGAGCGAGGTCCACGAGGCCACCGAGAAGCTTGGGCTCTACTACCCGCCTGACCCCGGTCAGGAGTCTGGGAGCATCGGTGGCAACGTTAACACCAACGCGGGGGGCATGAGGGCCATGAAGTACGG
>CAZAKG010000067.1:0-12587 GCA_964485755.1 uncultured Candidatus Bathyarchaeia archaeon
ATGCCTGGAATGCCTAGGGGCAAGCGACGAAGAGGGTCACCCCGTGGTGGCCGTGAAGCCAAGCAAACATGCGTCAAGAGGTAAACATCGTGAGCGTTGAAAAGGTCCATGAGCTGCACCGTAGGCTGAGCGAGAAACTGGTCGAGGAGGCCATGCTGGCCTGGGGGAAGGCTGACCCCGGGAAGGCCGTGAGGCTCAGCCAGGAGATCATTGAGGTCCGGCGTCTGATCAACAGCGAGCTCGACAAGCTGAAGGGCGTCGAGAAGCAGAAGGGTAAGCAGGAGCCAGAGGACACAGAGTAAACAAATTTTTTAATAAAAAGGGTTGTTTCAGCCGAGTAGGGTGTTGAAGAGCAGCTTGAAGGTGCCTCCTGTCTGGCACCTGTGCTGGCACCTGAACCCTATGAGCACCGCCTTGCCCTCGCCCACCTGGGCCTGGAGTGCAGCGACCTTGTTGGCGAGCCGCGCCTCCCCCACGAGCCACCCTGACTCCAGCAGGTCGTGATCCGGGTAGGAGGCTATCACGCTGTACTTGTGGTTGTCGGGCCCCGGGATTATCTTGAAGGCGGGGCTCCCCCAGAAGAGGGCCAGCGTGTCCTCAGGCATACCGTATGCGACGGGGTGCTCCGCGTCCACGTCTATGTGTATGGTGCTGCCAGGGCAGTGGAACTCCTTGCTGGGCACCTTATCGAGGACGTTGGCCACCATGAGGTTCAGTGTCTCCACGGCGTACATTGATGATTCTCCCAGGCAGACAAGGGTGCCGCCCTTCTCGGTGAACTCCTTGAGGGCCTTCTTGCCATCGTCGCCGAGGCCGCTCCTGTACTCCGGCGGGTACTCGGGCAGCTCCCAGCCCTGCCTGTTCTCCTTCCACCACTTCTTGAGCTCGTCTCCGCCCGTGAGCATGGCTGGCGTGTCGTCTGGCAGGACTATGACGTCGAAGCTGTCCCTGAGGCCGCCCTTCTTGACGGCCTCGTCCATGATCGTGGTGTATGGGAAGCAGTACTGTTCGAGGCAGAGGCGGGTCCAGCCTTCGTCGATGTTACCGCCCCAGTAGCGCTGGTACACTCCGACGCGGAGCTGCTTCACTGGCACTGTGTCGGCCTTCAGCTCGGCGAGGGCGTGGAAGCTTACGCCTGTCTCCTTGGCCACCGAGGTGAGTTTGTCCTCGTGGCCCGGCTCCACTATGAAGCAGCCTGGGGGCAGCTCGAAGTCGCCCGCCATGAGGGGCTCTGTGACCCGTTTAACGGGGACGCCGTCAGCCAGCAGCATGTTCACGGCCTTGAAGGCGTGGTTCTCCCTAGTGTCCAGGAGGTACCCCACCTTGCTGGAATCGTCCACGGTGCCCACGGGCGGCTTGTAGTCGTCCACCGGCTCCAGCTCCACCTCAGTTATGTACTCCACGGGGTCCACTGCGACGCCCATGAACTCGGCCATGGTGTCCGTGGCGGAGTCGTAGGGTCTGTGCGGCGAGCCGTCCGGCATACGGGTGAAGCTGTCGTCCGGAAACCTCGTCCGGCTGAGCAGGGTCTTTATGAGCCCCATCTTGGGCTGAGCCAGGGGGATCACGTAGCTGCCCTCCTCGTAGACGACGCCGTCGCCCGTGAACGGGCTCTTGGCCCTGTATATCTCCAGGTTCTGGAGCAGCAGCTTCTCCACCATGAGCTCCATCGTGCGTGGGTCGTGCTGAGACAGAGGTATCACGTAGGCCGTGACTGGGTCCTCGGCTCCCCTCTCCGTCTGCCTTACCGCCTTCTGGTACGCGTTCCAGAGCACGGTCTCCTTGTTTCGGGCCATGTGGTCCAGGATCGCCCAGGCGGCTATCTTCTGCTGCTCCACGATGTCGCGGAGCCTCCACCAGCCGCCGGGCCACGGGTTGGGGAAGTTGGTTGTGGGCTTGTAGTGGGGCAGCATCCTGGTACCAACCAGGGTGCTTATCTTGGTCTCCTCCTTCAGTTGCTCCGGGTGGATGAAGAGGGGCGTGGCCAGCTTGGCGGACGCCGACTCGGTGAGCATGGACGGGATGTTGTGGTAGATGCCTAACCAGTGGAAGCCCAGGTGGGCCCAGCCACTGAAAATGGCCGCGTTAACGATGCCGCTCTTTCCCTCCTGCTCCAGCTTGTACGCCATGTGAGCCCCGTACCAGGCCAGCTCGCGCCAGACCAGTGGGTCCCCGTGGGGGTGGATGGGGTCGCTGTATGGTGCCACGTATAGGCGTGCTCCGTAGCTGCCCATGTGGTGGTGGTCCTGGTATGCCTGGGGCGGCCAATCGTGGAACATGAGCTGCGCCATGTAGCGGCTCTCCACGATGTTGGTGGCGAAGGCGTCCCTGTTGTTGTCGTGGCCGGTGTACTTATGGTACAGGAAGGGTGTGCCTACACCCTCGTACTCCGTGCCCAGGGTCTTGTTGTACCAGTCGGTGACCATGATCTGGCCATCCGGGTTGAAGCTGGGCACCATGATGCTCACGACGTTGTCAAGGATGCGCTTCGTCTCCTCGTCGTCCCTCGTCAGGAGGTCGTAGGCGAGCTCGGGCGCCATCTGGGTGCCCCCGATCTCCGAGGCGTGGAGGCTCATCGACTGTATGACCACGGCCTTGCCCTCACCCACAAGGGGCTTGGCCTCCTCCTCGGTCAGCTCCCCCGGGTTAGTCAAGGTTATGTTGATGTCCTGTATCTTGTCCAGGTTCTTCATGTTCTCCTCGCTCGTGATCAGCACGGCGAGGAACGGGTTGCCCTCGGTGGAGGGTCCCATGTCCATGACCTTGATCTTCTTGGACTCCTTCTGGAGCCTGTGGAAGTACTCCACGATCCTGTCCCATCGGGCGATCTTCTTGTCGGCTCCGAGCTGGTGTCCAAAGAAATCTTCAGGCGAGGTAACCTTTTTCGCCATGTTTTAAACCGGAGATGATGTTGTCCTTGGACTATATAATTTATCTCAGGCGAGAAAGAAGCCTGTTTTGCTGGCTTATGCCTCGGCCAGCTTCCTGAATGCATCGGGGCTCATCCTGAACGTGGTCCAGCCGTCCATGGAAACGGCCCCCAGGCTGTAGTAGAACTGCCTGCTGGGCTCGTTCCAGTTCAGGACCGTCCACTCGACGCGGCCGCAGTCCCTCTCCACGGCTATCTTGCAGAGGCGCTTCAGCAGGGCCGTCCCTACGCCGCTGCCCCTGTGCTCCTCGGGGACGTATAGGTCTTCAAGCCAGAGTGTGGGCTTGCTCTCGAATGTGCTGAAGGTGTAGTAGTAGAGGGCGATCCCCAGGTACGGGGGCCCAGCCTTGCCCACGTTCTCCGCGAGGAGGCAGTCGAATATCTTGTCTTCGCTGAACCCGTACTTCCTGTAGAGCTCGGGTGTTCCCTTGAACTCCAGCTTCTCGTATACGCTGAGCTGGCGGCAGAGGTCCATGACCACCGGGATGTCCTTCTCCTCCGCCGCCCTGATCTTCCATTTGAGGCCAGGTGTCTTAGGCAAACCGGATCGTGGGAATATGGCTGTCACGGGTTATATGTTTTCAATCCCTGGTGAGGAGCCTGATGAGCTCTGCGAGGTTCATGTGCCTGGACTTCCTGTCGTACCGGCCCAGCCTGAAGAACAGCTGGACGCTGTAGCCGACGGTGAGGGCGGTGATCACTGTGCCTATGCCCACGGGGCCGCCGAGGATGTATCCCAGCACCAGGACGGTGACCTCTATGGCTCCCCTGACGTGGGAGACTGGCCTGTCCAGCTTCTGGACGAAGCCCAGCATCAGGCCGTCCCTGGGCCCTGCCCCCAGCTTGGGGTTCATGTAGAAGTAGCTTCCGACCCCCAGCACAATGATGCCCCCGAGGAGGAGGGCCAGCTCCCCCGGCAGGCCGTCGTACGTGGGGACTATCCCCCACTCCATTATGAGGTCTATGAAGAGGCCGATGAAGTACATGTTCATGAACGTGGCGAAGCCGGGCGCGAAGCCCAGCAGCCACCCGATGACGAGCACGACGAGGCCCACGGCCTGGGACACCTGTCCCAGGGTCAGGTGAACCTTGTAGGTTAAGCCCACCTGAAGCACGCCCCAGGGGCTCATGCCCAGGTTCGAGTAAAGGTTCATCACGGCGCCCAGCGCGAACAGGAACAGGCCGAAGAATAGGCTCGGCAGCTTACACAGGAAGCTGAGCCAGTTATCCCTGAGGGTCAACCAACCAAGCTCCTAGGGGATGAACTCCACCTTGCCGCCGGACCTGTCAAGGGCCACCCTGAACGCCTCCTCGGCCTGGTCTAGGCTGAACCTGTGGGTCAGGGCGTCCCTGACGTTCACCTGCCCCGCCGTTATGAGGTCGATGCTCTGGGTGAAGTTGTCTGGCCGGGCGTCGTACGCCCCCACGATGGAGAGCTCACGTCGCACCAGCCACGTCAAGTCCACGGGCACCTCCTTGCCGAAGATGCCCACCACTGTGATGCGCCCCCGCTTCCCCACGATCTCCGTCGCCTGCTTCACCGCCTGCGGCGCCCCCACCGCGACGAAGGCGACGTCGGCGCCGCCGCCGTTTGAGAGCTCCATGACTCTGTCCGCGAGGCTCTCCTCCTCGATGTTCAGGGTCTCGAGGCCCAGCCTCCCAGCGATCCTGAACCTCGCCTTATCCACAGTGAGGCCGGTAACCAGCACCCTGGCTCCCCCCAGCCTGAAGAGCTGTGCGCTGAAGAGACCTATGGGTCCGCAGCCCTGGACCACCACGAGGTCCCCGAACCTGAAGGGCGTAATATCCCTGACGAAGTGGAGGGCGTTGCTGAGGGGCTCGACGAGGGCGGCCTCCTCGTAGCTCATGGCGTCAGGCACCCTGTGTAGGAGCGAGGCTGGGACCGCGACGTACTCGGCGAAGCCCCCGTCCGTGTGGATGCCGAAGAGTGTGGAGCCGTCGCAGAGGTTGCTCATCCCTGTTCTGCAGAAGCCGCATGTGCCGCAGGCCTTCACAGACTCCGCTAGGACCTTGTCCCCGGCCCGGAAGCCCTGCACCGCTGAACCTGTCTCGACGACCTCTCCAGCGAACTCGTGGCCGAGAACCACGGGGAGCCTCATCTTGCTGTAGGCCGGCGTGTAGTTGTAGATGCCCAGGTCGCTTCCGCATATGGCGGCTGCCTTAACCCGTATGAGGGCCTCGTCTTCCTTAGCTCTGGGGACGGGCACGTCCCTGACCTCGACCCCCGGCTCCGGCCTGGTCTTCATCACGGCCTTCATTTGCATCGCAACAGGTGTGCTGCGCCGGGTCTTAATGTTTTCCGGCATCAAAACAGCCAATAACCCATGGAGGAACATTGACTCATGGCTAAGGTCGAGTTCGGCGTCCAGATAGAGCCCCAGTACGGGTTCTCGTATGAACAGATCAGGGAAATAGCCGGAGCAGCTGAGAGGCTCGGCTACGAGTCCATCTGGGTGAGCGACCACTTCTTCCTCACCCCGGAGACCGTGGACACCGACTGCCTGGAATGCTACACTGTCCTCACGGCCCTCTCCCGGGACACGGCTCGGCTGCGGCTGGGGGCCATGGTGGCGTCCCAGAGCTACCGCAGCCCCGCGCTGCTGGCGAAGGCAGCGGCGTCCCTGGACAACATCAGCGGGGGCCGCCTCAACTTCGGCATCGGGGCGGGCTGGAAGGACGTGGAGTACGACGCGTACGGTTTCACGTTCCCGGGGCCCGGCACAAGGATAAGACAGTTGGACGAGGCGCTGGAGGTGTGCAGGCGCATGTGGACGACGGGTAAGGCCAGCTTCGAGGGCAGGTACTACCGGGTCCGCGAGGCGCCGTGTTCACCTAAACCCGTCCAGAACCCTCTACCGGTGTGGGTTGGGGGCACGGGGGACAAGACGCTGCGGGTGGCGGCCAAGCACGCGGACGCCGTGAACTTCTCATGGAGCCATCCCCCCGGGTTCATCAAGGAGCGGCTGGACACGCTGGAGCGCCACTGCGGGAGGCTGGGGCGTGACCCAGCCGAGATACGGGTGTCAGCGGGGCTGATGGTGGTGCTGGATGAGACCCAGGAGGGCGTGGACGAGAGGCTGGAGCAGCTTAGGCTGAACCGGGACACGGAGTACATGAGGTACCTCAGCCGGCAGCGGCCCAACATCGCGGCCACACCCGACACGTTAGCCGAGCTGCTGCGGGAGTACGTGTCCCTGGGGGTGGACCACTTCATCCTAAGGTGGCACTACGGCGACGAGCTGAGGAGCCTGAAACTGTTCGCCGACAGGGTGATGAACAAGGTTTGAGGCTCCGCCGGTGAAGGTGATATTAGCTTAAACCGTATATGTTTTCGATGACATGAACTCCGTGGAGAAACGCGTCCTCGACTCAGTGAACCTCAAGGAACTGACCAAGCTAACCGGAGAGCTCGTGGCGATCCCGAGCTACGGGGGAAAGGAGTCGCGGGCCCAGAGGTTCATGGCCGATAAACTACGCGGCCTCGGCTTCGAGGTGGACACATGGGCGATGGACTTCGGGGAGCTGAAGAAGCACCCCGACTTCAGCATGAGCATCAGCCGCGACGAGGGCCTGGGCGTAGTGGGGACCACGGGCGAGGGCGACAGGAGCCTGATCCTGTGCGGCCACATCGACACCGTTGACCCCGGCGACCCAGCTAACTGGGCGACGGACCCCCTCAAAGCCACTGTGAAGGGCGGTCGGCTCTACGGCCGAGGCGTTTGCGACATGAAGGGCGGCCTAGCCGCGGCCCTCATCGCCGCCAAGGCCATAATGGACGCGGGGGTCCAGCTAAAGGGGCGCCTCGTATACGAGAGCTGCATAGGCGAGGAGGACGGCAGCTGCGGCGCCCTGGCCACGTGCCTGCGCGGCTACAGGGCCGACGCCGGCATAGTGATGGAGCCCAGCGAGGTCAAGGTGGCGCCCGAGCTGGCTGGGGCCATCAGCTTCAAGGCCACCGTCCCGGGCAGGAGCGCCCACGCATGTGTGAGGGACGAGGGCGTCAGCGCCATAGAGAAGTTCATAGCCCTCTTCAACGGCCTCCGGGAGCTGGAGGCTCAGCGGAACAGGTCAGTGAACAACCCCCTGTACAGGCGCTACAAGACGCCCTACGCTCTGAGCGTCGGCACAGTCCACGGCGGCCAGTGGCCCGGCACCGTCCCCGAGAAGGTGACCTTCGAGGGCAGGATAGGCGTGGCTGTCGGCGAGACATTGCAGCATGCCAGGGACGAGCTGGAGCGGAAGGTGCGGGAGATCGCCGACGGGGACCCTTGGCTCAGGGACCACAGGCCCACAGTGGAGTGGTCGGGCTACAGCTTCGCCTTCAGCAGGGTGCCCATGGACCACCCTATAGTGAAGACCCTGGCAGACAGCTACAGGGACGCTGTGGGCGCGGAGCCCGTGTACGAGGGCATGACCTACGCCTCGGACGCCAGGCTCCTCATAGACGTGGGGAAGACGCCCACCGCCGTGTTCGGACCCGGCGACGTCCGGGTCGCACACAGCGCCAACGAGCACGTGCCCCTCAGAGACCTTGAGACGACGGCCAGGGTCATCGCCCTCACAGTCCTCAGGTTCCTCGGCTGCGAGGGCTAGAAGCCTGGTGGCCCCTCTCGCACCCTCTCGATGGCTTCCTCTCCGCTGTACTTTAACCCGAATATGAACTCCAGGAGCCACGTCACGCCTGCTGACCCGGCGTCGTCCACCAGCGTCCTGACCTCGTTTCTGTCGCTGGGCCACTCAAGCCCGTAGCAGATGTCGTAGGGCGCTCTCCCTTCCCTGTGTTCCATTATGATGCTGAGTTTCTCCTCGACCTCCTTAACGGAGAGGCCGGGGGCTCCGGCGCTGGGTGCGGGCCCCGCTGGCACCCAGCCGTCCCACCTTGCGGCTCTCATCAGCGCGCCCCGGCTGGAGCCGCCGATCCAGACGGGTATTCTAGGCTTCTGAAGCGGGGGCGGCTGGAAGGTCACTTCTTTGACCGTGTAGTGTTTGCCTGCGTAGCTCACCTGTTCGCCTGACCAGAGGGCTGTGACGATGTCGAGGGCCTCGTCCGTCATCTCCCCCAGGGTCCCGTAGTCGGAGGGTAAGCCGAAGCCGCTGAACTCAGGGCCCGCGTCGCCATCCTCGCCGGCTCCGCCCAAGCCCGCCCCCAGGATCACCCTTCCGCCTGAGAGGTGGTCCAGGGTGGACAGCTGCTTAGCCAGGGTCTGGGGCATCCGCCTGGGCAGAGGGGTGACGTTGGTTCCAAGCCTGACACGTTCGGTGAGGCTGGAGGCCGCTGACAGCACCGTCCAGGGCTCGGCAATCGGGATTACCCAGGGGAAGAACAGGTGGTCCCACAGGAACACGCCGTCCCACCCCGCCCTGTCGGCCTCTACGGTTAGGTCCAGGAGGAAGCTGGCGCAGTCCTGTACGCCTTGTCCATTCTCCGACCAAGCCGTGATGACCTGTAGACCGTACTTCATGTGAAACCCTATTGTCCTCCAATTAATTTAGTGTATTCTCCCGGACTCCACGTACCCTGAGACGTTGGGCATCGAAACGGGCTTCCCGCACCCACCTGTTTAATTCATAGTTTAAATACCGTCCCGATGAAGGGAATAGAGTTGAAGACCGTCGGCCTAATAATCAACCCCGTAGCCGGGATGGGCGGAGCCGTGGGCCTCAAAGGAAGCGACGGCGAAGAGGTCCTCAGGAGAGCCAGGGAGCTGGGCGCGGAGCCCCAGGCACCCCTCAGAGCCGCGAGAGCCCTCGGAGCCCTCAAGGAAGGTTCACCTGGCTTCAAACTTTACACGTACCCGGGCGAGATGGGGGAGGACGAGGCCGTCCAGGCCGGGCTGAAACCAAACGTTGTGGGTGAGATAACCAGAGGCCGCACCACGGCCAGGGACACGAAGAACGCAGCCTCGGCTCTGGCCGATCTAGGCGTAGACCTGCTCCTCTTCGCCGGAGGCGACGGCACAGCCCGCGACATATACGAGGCCATAGACTCGCGGATCACCGTACTGGGCATACCCTCAGGGGTTAAAGTCCACTCAGGGGTGTACGCCGCGACGCCCGAGGCCGCGGGACGCCTCGCCGCCAGCTACCTGAGAGGCGAGGTCGCGGAGACCCGCGACGCCGAGGTCATGGACATCGACGAGGAAGCGTTCAGGCAGAACCGCCTATCGGCCCGGCTCTACGGCTACATGAGGATACCGTACGCCCCCCAGTACCTGCAGGGCAGCAAGGAGGGGGGCGCCAGCCAAGAGCCCCTGGACCTGGAGGCCATCGCCGCCGACATCGTCGAGGAGATGGACCCAAGCGCCCTCTACATCGTGGGCCCCGGCTCGTCCACGGTGCCGGTGCTGAAGCAGCTTGGCCTTGAGAAGACCCTCCTGGGGGTAGACGTAGTGAGGGGCGGAGAGTTAGTGGCGAGGGACGCCAACGAGAAGCAGATACTGGGGCTCCTCGAGGGCTCCGAGGCCAAGATAATAGTCACAGTGATCGGGGGCCAGGGCTTCATCTTCGGCAGGGGGAACCAGCAGATCAGCCCCGCCGTCATCAGGGCGGTCGGTAAAAAGAACATTATAGTCGTGGCGGCGCCTCAGAAGCTGGCGTCGCTGCGGGGCCGCCCGCTTCGGGTGGACACGGGTGACCCTGAGCTGGATGAGGAGTTGAGAGGCTTCATGAGGGTGGTGACGGGTTACGGCAGGAGAACGATCATCAAGGTCGCCTGAAAGCTCCCTGCTCTCCTTGGACCGGCTCATTGAAGGATACAGGGCCAGCCTTCACCCCTACAGGGAGACGGGAGCAGAGGTCTACAGGCTCACCCACCCTGAGAAGCGGCCACTGTACCTCAAGGTGTACAGGGACAACTCTTTCAGGCTGAGGAGGGAGACGGAGATACTCCGCTGGGTGGACCAAAGGGTCCCCACACCGGAGCCCCTCTACTACATGTGCTCGGGTGACGCGGAGTACCAGCTTACAACCGAGGTGCCTGGGACGCCTGTCTACCAGGTTCAGCCCGAGGAGCGTGAGGACGCCGTCAGGGTGATGGCTTTCGCCCTGACGATAATCCACGATTTCAATCCCTCAGGTTGCCCATACGTGGGCACCATCCGGGAGCGCGTCGAGGCGCTGAGGCCTAGGCTGGGGGGCGGCGACACCGAGAGACTGAACCGTCTACTGGAGCATGTACCCAGTGAAATGCCGGCGTTCACCCACGGTGACTACTGCCTGCCTAACATAATCATCAAGAGGGGGCGCCTCAGCGGGGTCATCGACTGGGACCACGGAGGCCTCGCGGACCCCTACGTGGACCTGGCCAGCTGCATCTGGAGCATGAAGTACAACTACGGTGAGGCTGAGGCCAAGGAGACGTGGATACCCATGTTCCTCGAATACTACGGGCTCGACGGGCTGGACGACGAGAAGCTGGGGTTCTACACGGCGTTGATGGCGCTGGAGTAGCTACCTGAGCTTGTAGGGGCCTAGGTATTCCTCCTGGAGGATGTTGCCGCCGTCGATGACGATCTCGCTGCCCGTCAGGTAGCTGGACTCGTCCGATGCCAAGAACAGGACAAGATTGCCCACGTCCTCGGGGCTGCCCTGCCGGCCCACCGGTATCTTGTACCCGAACTCCCTCATCTTAGCCTCCGCGTCGGCGTCGCCGCTGCTTCCCCTGAGCCCATAGGCGCTTGGGCTGTGTATGTAGCCCGGCAGTATACAGTTCACGTTTATGCCGCTCTGTGCCGTCTCCAGGGCCAGAGCCTTGGTGAATCCGATGACCGCGGCCTTCGTGGAGCCGTAGGCCGTCTGGCCTCCGCTGGGGGTGCCCACCATGGGGCCCGTTACGCTGCTCATGTTGATGATCTTGCCGTATCTGCGCGCCGTCATGCCTGGGAGCACGGCCTTGCTGCACCTGAACA
The DNA here is from genome assembly GCA_964485755.1 of uncultured Candidatus Bathyarchaeia archaeon. Lineage (GTDB taxonomy): Archaea > Thermoproteota > Bathyarchaeia > TCS64 > TCS64 > RBG-16-57-9. Next base: position 10,858 of record CAZAKG010000067.1, read on the forward strand.
TGCCGAAGACGTTGATCTCGAACATCCTGTGGAGGAACTCCTCGTCCATCTCGATGAGCTTCCTGCGCGGGTAGATGCCGGCGTTGTTGACGAGGATGTCCACCCTGCCGTGCCGCACCTCTATGGCGGCCATGGCTTCCGCGACATGGATCGGGTCTGTGACGTCCATAACCATGTGCTCCGCCTTTAAGCCCTCGGCGACGATCATCTGGGCCGTATCACCCACCTTCGGGGACACGTCCGTCAGCACGACGGTCGCACCGTTCCTGGCCAGCACCCTGCTTATACCGGCGCCGATGCCCTGCATGGCGCCTGTGACCACCGCCACCCTGCCATCCAGCCTCATGGTGCCCCACCCCTCTTACGCTTGTAGGCCCTCCAACTCATCGCCCACCTGTCCGGGTCGTCGAAGCCGCCGTCCACCACGTTGTGGTTGCTGCTCCTGTGGGGCGCGGTCTTCACTAGCTGAGGGTCGGTGTACGCCTCATCTATCACGGTCTTCAGGGCATCCACCCAGTAGTCTATGTCAGCCCTGCTGTAGGTCTCGCAGGGCTCGGGCGTGAAGGGCTCTGGCACCAGCCACGGGTGGTGGCTGGTGAACATGCTCTGGACGCCGTAGTCGATGAGCCTATTGTTCACATCCTGTACGCCTACACCCGTCTCCTCCTTCAGCCTCTCAAGGCTCCACCTTGCCTGGTCGAGCCTCCTCCCTCTGAAGGGCAGCGTTACGCCTCTGACCTGTCTCAGTTTCTCGGCGAGGTACTGGTTGTTTATCATGCTGACCTCAGCCGCCTCCCTGAGCCCCTCTGCGCCCAGGGCCATGCACCACGCGTAGCTGCGGACCACGGCCTGTAGGTTGCCCATGAAGTCCCTGACGCGGCCGATGCTCAGCGGCCTATCGTAGTCCAGGTGGTAACGGCTGCCCCTCTTCACGATGACCGGGACTGGGAGGTAGGGCTCAAGCTCCTCGGTGACCCCGATGGCGGCCGAGCCTGGGCCGCTGCTTCCGTGGGGGCTGCTGAAGGTCTTGTGGAGGTTGAAGAAGCACATGTCGAAGCCGGCCTCCCGTGCCCTGGTCACGCCCATGATGGCGTTGGCGTTGGCCTGGTCGTAGGAGCAGAGGCCCCCGGCATCGTGTATGATCCGCGTCCACTCGTCGATGTGCTTGTTGAAGATGCCTGTGTCCTCAGGGTTGGTGATGAAGCACCCCGCCGTCCTGGGCCCCACAGCCTCCTTCAGCGCCTCCTCGTCGGGGAGCCCCGTCTCAGGGTCCGGGTACAGCGTTATCACCTTGTAGCCGGCCGTCGCCGGGCACGCCGCGTCGCATGGGTGGCTGAAGATTGTGGTGATCACCTCGTCCCTCCAGGGCTCCCCTTGGACCTGGTGGTACTTCCTCATGATCAGGGCGTTGTTGTATGCGCCCGCCGAGCCCCCCGGGGGCTGGAAGCTGAAGGCGTCCATGCCGCTGATCTCCCTGAGGAACACGTCGCCGAACTCGTAGACGACCTCCAGGAGCCCCTGGATGGTCTCCTCGGGCTGATCCGGGTGGACCTCCGCGATCATCCGGGCCAGGCCCTCGTTCACCTTGGGGCTGTACTTCATTGTGCACGTGCCCACGCCCACGTCTATGCCCAACTCCATGCCAAGGGTCATCTGGCTGAGCCGCAGGTAGTGGCGCAGTACCTGGGCCTGGCTGAGCTCCGGGAGACCAGGCTCCGTTCTCCGCCTCA
>CAZAKG010000068.1:0-8270 GCA_964485755.1 uncultured Candidatus Bathyarchaeia archaeon
CAACAGGGACGTGGAGCCCGTCCAGGTCGCGGACGGTCCCGTCCACGAGGTCGTCCAGAAGGGGAGAGACGTGGACCTGGAGTCCCTTCCCATACCCTGGTTCTACCCTGAGGACGGCGGCAGGTACCTCACAGCCGGGCTCCTCGCCGCCAGGAACCCCGACAACCCAGAGGAGGTGAACCTCAGCTTCGTCAGGATGCAGGTCCAGGGACGGGACAGGTTCGGCGTCAGCCTCCACAGCCGCGGCCACATGTGGCAGTACTATGAGAAGGCCAAGGCGTCAGGCGAGCCCCTGGAGGTCGCCGTCGTCCTCGGAGCCCACCCCGCCATCAGCCTGGCTGCCGCCGCCAAGATCACTGGCGAGTACGGCAAGGCCGGCGCCCTCATGGGCGAACCCGTCGAGCTGGTCCGATGCAAAACAGTGGATGTCCCCGTACCCGCCCAGGCCGAGATAGTCCTGGAGGGCCGCATGCCGCACGAGGAGATGAACGAGGGACCATTCACCGAGTACACGGGCTACATAAGCGGCAGGTCCACCAGGAACCTCCTCGAAGTCACGGCCATAACCAGGCGCAGGGACCCCATCTTCCAGGCCGTAGCCCCCAACAACTCAGCCGAGCACCTCCTCCTCAGCGGCCTCCCCAAACAGGCCAGGATAACCCGGGCGCTAACAGAGTACACCCACATGCCGGCCCTCAGGGACATCATCTGGCCCACCCAGGGAACCCACTTCCTCTGCTTCCTCAGCCTCAGCGAAGCCGCGTCGGCCACACCCGGCCTCGCCAAACAGGTCGCGCTGCTCCTCCTCGGCCTCGACCACTACGTCAAGGTCGCGGCCGTCCTCCCAGCCGGTGTAGACGTATCCGACGCGTCCCAGGTGCTCACGGCCATAGCCCGCAGATGCGACCTCAAGCAGGGCTCAGGCGTCGAGGTCCTCGGCGGCGTCTACAGCCACCTCCTGGACCCGTCCTCGCCCAGAGGCGGCCTATCAGGCAAGATGATCATAGACGCCACGGGACCAGAGGCAGTCGAGACAGGCAGCCTCGACGCCGGCGCCGTAAAAGTGAGGGGCGTCAAGGCCGTGTCCCTCCCCGTCGGGGGCGTCACCCAGCTCTGCGCCGTCACCGCTTTAGACACGCTCAAGCCGAGAAGCCTCCTCCAAGCGGAGGCACTGAAGCCGTGTAGGCTGATGGTCGTCGTGGACGACGACATAGATACGCGGGACCCCGGGCAGGTGCTCTGGGCCGTAGCCACAAGGTGCCAGCCTGACACCGACACATTGGCCGAGGGCGGCAGGATGATACTGGACGCCAGGAAGGGCGGAGACTGGGTAGCCAGAAGGGCCACCCTACCACCTGACGCCTGACGCCCAGCCGCCACAGAAGCCTCTATAAGGAACCCCTCCTCGATCCGTGGACATGGACACGTCCGGGCGAACCAGAAGCAACGTCAAACAGGGCGCAGAGGTCCTAGTCGTGATGAAGCAGGACCAGAGGACCGGGAAGCTCACCCGCGGCACCGTCAAGGAGATACTCACCAACAGCCCCACCCACCCACACGGCATCAAGGTCCGCCTCACAGACGGCAAGGTTGGCCGAGTACAGCAGGTCCTTCCTAAGAAGGAAGAGAAAAAGTGAGCCGGGCCCCGAACTAATCCATTGGCTAAGCCTTTAACGACCGGCTCGTCATCCCCGCCTGAACAACTGGTCTTAATAAATTGTTATAGACCTGTTAATGCAAGAGGGATTCCATGCGATTCGGGTACAACGGACGAAGATTGAGGGTGAACCTCACCGACGAGAAGATAGCCACCGAGGACATCGGGGACATCTGGTACAGGACGTACCTCGGAGGAATGGGGGCCATCGCCTACCACCTGCTGAAAGAGGTGAAGCCGGGCACCGACCCCCTCGGCCCGGGCAACGTCCTCATCTTCTCCACCGGGCCGGTGACCGGGGCGCCAGTCTCAGGGTCCGGCAGGAACGCCGTCGGAGCCAAGTCGCCGTTGACCGGGGGCTTCGGCGAGGCCGACGCGGGCGGCTTCTGGCAGGCGGAGCTCAAGGCCGCAGGCTTCGACGAGATAATCTTCACTGGTGAAGCCGAGAGGCCTGTCTGGCTTTGGGTGAACGATGGAGAGGCCGAGGTCAGAGACGCCTCAAACCTTTGGGGCCTCGAGGTGGCCGAGACCCAAGACAGGATGAGGCAGGAGGTCGGGGACAAGGGCGCCAGAACGGCCCTCATAGGCCCAGGAGGCGAGAAAAAGGCACGCATAGCCTGCGTCATCAACGACCTCAACCACGTAGCGGGCAGGTGTGGACTGGGTGCCGTCATGGGGGCCAAGAACCTCAAAGGGATCGCCGCCAAGGGCCACCATCCACCCAAGCCCGCCAACCCCGAGAAGGTCGCGGAGCTAGCCAAAACCCTCGTCTCCCGGATTGACACGGAGGCAAGGGGCATGCACGCCTACGGCACAGGCGCGGCCATGGACACGGGGGTGGCCACCGGGAATCTCCCCACACGCAACTTCCGGGACGGCGGCTTCGAGGGGGCCGTGAAGATAGACGCCCGAACCTTGAAGGACACATACCGGGTGGGCATGGGGACGTGCCACGCCTGCGCGGTCAGGTGTAAGAAGGAGGTCCAGCTAGCCGAGCCATACAAGGTCGAGGCCATCTACGGCGGGCCCGAGTACGAGACTCTCGCCGCCCTGGGCTCAGACTGCGGCGTCTCGGACCTGGCCGCCATATGCAAGGCCAACGAGCTGTGCCAGAGGTACGGCCTCGACACCATCTCGGCCGGGGCCACCATAGCCTTCGCCATGGAGTGCTACGAGAACAAGATTATCTCGAGGAAGGACACGGGCGGGCTCGAACTAAAATTCGGCAACGCCGAAGCCATGGTGGCGCTAACAGAGATGATGGGCAGGAGGGAGGGCCTTGGAGACCTCCTAGCCGACGGGGTGAAGCACGCGTCGGAGGTCCTCGGGAAGGGCTCCGAGAAGTACGCAGTCCACGTCAAGGGCCTGGAGGTGCCCATGCATGAGCCCAGGCTCAAGAAGGGCCTCGGCCTCGGGTACGCCGTGTCCCCCACGGGGGCCGACCACTGCCACAACATGCACGACACCTTCATGACGCCGGACAACTATGAGAGGATCAAACCCCTCGGGGTGCTCGAGGAGGTCCCCGTCTCGTCCCTGGGGCCAGAGAAGGTCAGGCTCTATAAGATTTGGACCGACTGGAGGGTGCTGGCCAACTGCCTCTGCATATGCAGCTTCCCACCCTGGAGGTTCACCGAGTACGTGGAGCTCCTGAACGCCGTGACGGGGTGGAACACCTCGATGCACGAGCTCTCACTGGCCGCCGAGCGAGCCCTCAGCCTCGCTAGAGTCTTCAACATCCGCGAAGGCTTCGGCTCCTCAGACGACCGGCTGCCTGAGAGGTTCTTCACGCCCCAGACCTCGGGGTTCCTTTCGAAGACGGCCGTGGACAGTGAGGAGCTGTCAAGGGCGATCAGGACATACTACGGGATGATGGGTTGGGATGAGGCGGGCGTACCCAGGCTAGAAACCCTACAGTACCTGAACGTCGGGTGGGCCCACGGGCACCTACCCTGACCTTTCTCATCTCCGGCGCCGTTAAGGTAGCCCCTCAGATGGGCACGCCCTCGGGTATCCTGACCCTGAACCTGCACCTGGGCGACCCCGCCACGGCGCTCTCCAGCACCTCAACCTCCGTCTCCACGCCGAACACAACGTCGAACATGAGCTTCTCGTAGCCGCCGCTGCAGTAGCACCAGTCCAGCGGGACGTCGTCCTCACCCGATATGATCGCGGACCTGGCCAGCGGGCAGTGGCACGCGTAGAACCTCTTCATCAGCGGGTCCTTCTCGACGAGCCAGTCCTTGGGTGCGAACGGTATCTTGGTCTCGTAGAGCCACTCGCCGTCCCTGACGGCCGAGAGCACCTCCTGGTTGCCCCTGACGAACTCCACGACCTCGGGGGTGATCTCCTGCTCGTACCATATCCGGCCCTCCTCCATGTAGCGGGTGATCTCAGCCACGGCCTCGTCGTGCACCTTCACCAGGAACCCGTCGATGCTGCCAGCTTCCCTCAGCCACTCCCTGTGCCTGCTGAAGCTCTCCTCGGGCACCCTGTGGTGGTTCCCGGCCAGCACCCTCCTGTAGACCTCGGGGCTAAGCTCATCGGCGAGGCTGTCCACGAGCTGCCTGGTCGCCGGCGGGAAAGCCTCCGTAGGAGCACCTATGGGGGGTACGTTGACCCTGCAGAACACCCTGTCCCTGGTCTCGCCGTCCGTTAGCTTGGCCAGCCTCTCCGATATTGAGCCGTAGATGAGGCTGGCGCTTAGGATGAAGTAAAGGTGTATCGCCTCCTCTCTTCGATCAATGATGTTCAAGTACCTCTGCAGCGCAACGATCCTCTCGAACGTGTTCTCGCCCCTCGCCATCAGCTCGGACACGTACGACTTCACGTCGTCCACCGTCACCGAGTCCAGGCTCCTGCCCTGCGCTTTTAGGCGCCTCTCGAACATCTTCACGTAGCTTACAGCCGAACTTATGGCGTCCTCAGCGATCTTCCTGCCCCTGAGGTACTCCACGTACTTCTTCTCCTTCACGCGGCATCAACCCTTAACCGAGCTATCTGTGGCTGAGACACGTGGTGGCGTTATTAAGGTTATTCAGGAAGCTTCAAGAAAAACCAGTAACAGTTATAGGAGCATTGGCCGGGATACAGGATCACACACGGGGACAGATAAGTTGAGCTCGGAGCAGATGCGTGAGGCAAGGAGGGACGTGGACGCCGCCGTAGCCGTCTGGCGGGGCGTCATCGAGGAGCGGCTCAGCGACAGGATCGAGTACGCGGTCCTCAAGGGCTCCGCGGCGAAGCCCTGGGACTCGCCACCCGACTACGTGCCGGTGATCAGCGACCTGGACATCCACATAGGGACGAGGGGAGGCCAACCGCTGTTCCCACAGACCCGGGAGGGCTTCCTCTACTCCCTCGACACGACGCGCCTCATAGAGGAGAGGTTCATGGAGCTGAGGCCCAGGCCCCTACACATCCCGCGACCCCAGGTCGTGGTGATGAAGGAGGAGCACCTGGACTGGCTGCCCGAGAACCCGGGCGAGGTCGTGGCCCTCTACGGGGAGACGCCCCTCAAGCCCGAGGAGCCCGTGGACCGCCTCAGGGCCAGGGACCTGGCCGAGCTCCAGGGCCTGGGCCCGCTGCTGGACCGGCTTCCGGAGCAGGTCATAGACAGGGTCGACCTTGAGTACTACAGGGTTCTGCGGATGCTGTGCTACGTGGTGTCGCCTTCGCCTGTGCGGGTGCTTAGCCAGAGGCACCCAGACCCCAAGCGCCTGTGGACGCTCAACAGGACAGGCGTCATCCGGGAACTCGGTGGATACGGGTTGGGAGAGCTGGCCGACACCTACAGGGAGTACTACGCTGCAGGATGGAGGGCGTTCAGCGGCGGCTTCAGGGACAACGAGGCCATGAGGCAGCTACTCAGGCATGCGTACACTGTGCTGGACCTTTCACATCAGGCGGTTCAGGAGGGGGCCGGGTGAGGTACGTCCACACGAACCTGGTAGCCCGCGACTGGAGGCGGCTGGCAGACTTCTACGTTGAGGCGTTCGGCTGCGTCCCGGTGCCGCCGGAGCGGGACCTCTCAGGGGACTGGCTGGACAGGGCGACGGGCATCGAGGGAGCCCACATTAGAGGGGTGCACCTGAGGCTCCCTGGCTACGGCGATAGCGGCCCCACCCTGGAGGTCTTCCAGTATAAGCCGACCACGGAGGCGGACAGGTCCACGCCTAACCGCCCCGGCTTCGGGCACATCGCCTTCGAGGTGGAAGACGTTGAGGCCACAAAGAAGGCCGTACACGGGCTGGGAGGGGGCTCGGTGGGCGAGGTTGTCAGGGCGGGCATCCAGGGTGTCGGGGGGCTTGAGTTCGCCTACCTCACCGACCCTGAGGGCAACATTATAGAGGTCCAGAGGAAGCTGAGCTAGGCCGTCTTCCTCTTGAGGATCGCTATCTGGCCGGCGTGGTACAGGTTGTGGTGCACCGCTCCGTGGAGCATCTGCCTGTAACTGTAGTTGGCTCCGCCCACCGTCTCCTCCAGGTCCCTGTTGTTCCAGGTAGTCAGCTCGTCCACCAGCATATTGACCGCTGCCTCAAGCCTCCCCACGGACTGCCTCCACTGGTCCTCTCCGCCGCCCATCCCCGGCCAGTCCACTACCTTGTCAGGCTTGGGCACACGCCTGTCCTTCAGCGACTTGAGCACCTCCTCCAGCCAGTAGGTCATGTGGTCCACCAGCTCCCAGACGGTGTGCCTCTCACCCAGGGGCCGGGCCGCGGCCTGCCCGGCGTCTATCCCCTCCAGGGTCTTCATGACGCTGGGCCCGTGCCAGCTGTCACCGCTGAATGTGGTCCTCAGCTGGTCGATCAGGAACTTTACCTCGTTCAACGCGCGTCATGAGTCCCTTGTGAACCACGGTATTTATCCTTGAAGATTCACGGTCAACCCACTTCAACCCTTAAATGGTCTGGTGAGAAAGAGGAGAGTGTGATTCTGCTTGATCCCAAAGCGTAGACTGGGCAGGATAGGGGCGAAGGTATCCGTCGTAACGCTGGGCGGCTGCGGCGTGGGCAGGCTCCCCCAGGAGGAGGCCGACAGGTACATCAAGGCGGCCTTCGACGCTGGCGTCAACATGCTGGACCTGGCGCCCACCTACGGGGACTGCGAGCTCAGGCTCGCCCCATGGATGAAGACGCACAGGGGCAGGGTGTTCCTGGCCGAGAAGACCACGGAGCGAACCAAGGAGGGAGCCGCCATGGAGCTCCACAGGAGCCTGAAGCGGCTGGGCGTCGAGAGCCTCGACCTCTACCAGATGCACAGCCTCAAGACCCTGGAGGAGGTGGACCAGGCCATGGGCCCCGGTGGAGCCCTGGAGGCGTTCAGGGAGGCCCAGGAGACGGGCCTGGTCAAGCATCTGGGCATCACGGGCCACCAGGACATGAGGGCAAACCTGGAGGCGTTGAAGAGGTACGACTTCGACACCGTGCTGCTGCCCGTGAGCCTCTGCAGCGCCGTGGCTTGGCACCCGGCCAACGACTTCAGGCCGGTGCTCAGGTACGCCGCTGAGCACGACCTCGGCGTCACCGCCATCAAGGCCATATGCAGGGGCCGCTGGAAGGGGGAGCACACCTACGACACATGGTACCACCCCTCGGACAACCAGAAGGACATCTCCCTAGGCGTCAGGTACACCCTCAGCCAGGGCGGCGTCACCACCTACAGCCTCCCATGCGAGCACAGGCTCTGGGAGATGGTTCTGAGGGCAGGGGAGGAGTTCAAGCCCATGACGCCGGAGGAGCAGGAGGAGGCAATTATTTACGCCAGGGGCCAGGGCTTCACACCCCTCTTCCCCGAGTAGGTAGTGCTGTAGATGCGTCAACTCAAAGCTGTGAGGTGAACCCGTGTGGCGACAAGCTACCAGAAGGGGGCTGAAGGGTTCTACGACCTGTTCGGCGAGAGATTCGTACGGCGACCACCACGGCGAACCATACCGGGACGGGGACAGCCTCATAGTGCTCGTCACCCGACCTGAAAAGGGATAGGGGCTAAACGGATTATTCCTGATTGAGCTTTCCGCCGGAAACCCTATTATTCCTTGTGCCGTTTCTCTGGGTGTGAAGGTAAAGGACGCGTACCACGCCCTCGCAGTGTTCCTCTCTCTGACCATCATTGTGGGCTCCGTGTACTCCCTGCCTCGCGGACCGGCGCCCGACTCCTTTGTAGCCGTGAGCAGCGACAAGGCTGCGCTGCGCGGAACGCTTAAGGTGTCCCGTTTCCCCGTAAGGCGGTTCGGCCCTGCGATGCCGGTCGGGGACACGAGGAAGTACATGGAGATAGACGTCCTCGTCTTGGAGGCCGAGGAGCCCGACGGCGGAACCCGCGAATACCTGCTCCACTACGGGGGCAGGACCGAGATGGTGCCCTTGGGCGGAGGCAACACAGTCATTGGGGGCCTGTGGTTGGACGAGATCAACGACGCCTACAGGGTGCAGGCCCCCGTGGAGGTGACCGGGGTTGTCTGCAAGCTGACGCGTGAGGGCGGAAGGCACGACATGATTCTCGTCGAATCCATCGAGATACTTGACCGGAGCGCCCTGCCACTGGCCGTCTACCACACCGTCCTTGAGATGGGGCGCTACACGCCTGAGATGTGCGTAGATTTGGAGTACGT
>CAZAKG010000068.1:8280-12574 GCA_964485755.1 uncultured Candidatus Bathyarchaeia archaeon
GTGGCTCTACCCACGATGTTCTACGTGGGCAGGAACGTGACGGGCGTCATCTGGAAGGATACGAGGCACGTGTTCAGCCTCCTGCTCAGTGTGGGCGACAGGGTCAGACTAAGCTTCGACTCTGCGGAGCCAGTGGACTTCAAGGTGCACGCGCCCAGCGAGGCATACCCGAAGAGTAACGCCACGAGGTGGGGCGTCCAGGTGTTTAGCCTCTATAAGACGCTGAGATTAGACTACGTGCTTGAGGCAGGCTTGAGGGGGACGTACAACATCCTTTTCGAGGCCGACAACGAGACCCTCTCCACCGTGGAGTTCAACGGGGCTAGGCTCCCGCCCAGGGATGAACCACTGTTCATGGAGAGGGGGTCCCACAGCTCTTCGTCCGGAGGGATGGGGTCATTACGGATTTTTCCCAGACCTATCCCTATAAGATTTGTAATTGGGCGGACATGGTCGGATGGCGGAGCCTGGACCGACCACAGCTATAATTACACATCGTACCTTGAGGTAGGAGACACTGTTCGCCTCCAGTACAACGCTACGAACAAGATCGATTTGAAGATCATTATGGGTAGAACAACACTCAGGAACTGCTCCTCGGTTGCCCTCGACGAGACCTTTACATTGAGTGAGTCAGGCAGAATGAGTCTCATCTTCGGTGTTGGAGAGCCTGGGACTGCCATAGTGTCGGCCAGGTGCCAACTCCTCTTCGGCAGCCCTAAACTGAATGCAGCCTTGACCCTCTACCCCTACCAGGAGGAAGCCAGCCGCTTCCCGCCTCGCTTCAACCTGACGACGATAAACGGAGAACTCGCCGTCGCTAACTTCCCTATTCGGGTTACACGCTGGCTTCCGCCTCCAGAAAGAAACACCGTAGAGAATACCTCCGTCATAGCTATCTTGACAAACGAGGGGGCCTTCAAGTATTTACATCTGGGTATCGGTCCCGAATTCATACCCTACCCGGAGGGAGGATATGTGAGGGTCGGTAATCTCACCCTGTATGACATCGTCAACGCTTACGAGAACGGGCTGCTGGTGACGGTGGAGGGCTTTCCATTCACCCTAAGGAGGGGTGAAGGCGTCTACGACATGTACCACGTGAACTCGATAAGGGTCGAGCAGCCTGAGAGGCTGCCTCTGAACGCGGAGCACTCCTGGGACATAGTAATCGGGCGCAACACCTACTGCTACGACGACGACACCCCGGCCAGCTTCCCGGTGAGCTTCAGCGTCGGGTATGACAGCTACGAGGAGGGCTACGGATACCCCAAGCACTACTACCACGTGTACTTGGTGGAGGGCGAGACAATCCGCTACCAACTGAACGCGACCAGCCAGATCGACTTCAGAGCCTACGTCAATACCTTTGGAAGCCAAGACAACTACTTCATACAGGAGACAGTGGCGAGCGCCGAGGGCTACTACACTGCCAGAGCTTCAGGGTACCACACCTTCGCTTTCAAGGCTTGGAGCGGCGTGAAGGCCGAGATCACCTTCAACTGCGTCAGGGTGGCTGGTCCACCGCCTCTATCCTGATGGGCTTGGCGCCCTCCCAGAGCACCCTCTCCCCCATCTCAGCGAGCCTATCCGCGCCCTCAACGATAGTGGCGAAGTGGCTGCCCGGCAGCGTCCCCACCTTGCTGGCGAAGCACGTGGAGCCGTAGGGTATCAGTATCTCCTTCTCGCTGACGCCGCCCGGGTAGTAGAGTAGCTCGCCTCGCCCCGGGTGGCTGGTCTGGTTCTCCAGGGGCGCCTCGACGCCGTAGGGGTCCATCTGGAGCCACACGGCCTCGCCGCTCCACCTGGCCTGGATGACGCTGCCCGTGATGGGCATCGCATCTATGAGCCTCCCGCAGGTCACGGGGGCCCTGTCCCTGTGTAGCTTTACCTTGAACACGTACTCGCCGACGGTGATCTTCAGGAACATGCTGAGTAGGAATAGTCGGGGAAAAGGAAAAAGGTTAGTAGGGGTCCTCCACGACCCTGTGCTTCAGCACCCCTATGGGCTGTATCTCGCACTCCAGGACGTCCCCCACCTTGAGGAACCCGTCGGGCCAGCTGTGGGCGACCCCGGCGACGGTGCCGGTGGCTATCACGTCCCCCGGCATAAGGGTGGTTCCGTTGCTCAGGTACTCTATGAGTCGGGGTATCCTGATGATCATGTGCTCCAGGGTGTTGTTCTGCCTGGTCTGGCCGTTCACCCTGGTCTGGAGCCTCAGCGGCGGGTCGTATGGGTCCTGCACCTCGTCACGGGTGACTATGCATGGCCCCATGGGCGCCGCATTATCCATCCCCTTACCCTTGGTCCAGTTGATGTCCGTCTTGAAGAGCCTGAAGTCCACGTCCTGGGGGTACCCCTGGTCGCGGAAGCTCACATCTATGAGCACGGTGTACCCGGCTATGTGGCGGTATGCCTCCTCCTTGGGTATGTACTTGCCCTTCTTGCCGATGACCGCGGCAAGCTCGCACTCGTAGTCCAGCTTCTCGGTGGCCCTGTGCTTGATCACAGGGTCATTCGGCCCCACCACGAGGCTGGGCGGCTTCTGGAATACGTCGGGCACGTTCAGCTTGAGGCTCTTGAGGCGGTCTATCTCCTTCTGCCTCTCCTTGGGGTCCTTGATGCGCTCCGTGGCGTGGTCGTAGTAGTTCACCGCGACGCAGTACAGCTTACCCGGCCTGGGCACCGGCGCAAGCAGCCTCGCCTCGTTCAATGTGAGCACTATCTTCTCGCCGCCCAGGCCCCTCACGTTGGGGTTCTTCACGGCGTACTCCATGGCCTTCCTCGCGGCGGCCATGGACTCGTCGCCTCCTTCGAGGAGCCAAACCATGCCGCCCGGGATTATGGCGTCCGCCATCCTCCTCGCCTGCTCGGGCCCCTTCTCCTCAGACAGTATGAGGGCGTACGCGGAGTTGAGGTCGATGACCCGTTCGCCCAGGAGGGCCCCGACGCGCACCTCCGTGTGGACTCTGAAAGTAACCAGCTTCATGTCAATCGTCTCTACTTGAAACGCGGAGCTATAAAAGATTGAGAGGTCCTAGGGTGCCACCGGGTAGCCTTTGTCCACCCAGGCGGTTATGCCCGCACTCATGTGGTAGACTTCTCGAAGCCAGCATCGCCCATGAATGCTTGCGCGGCAATCTATGAACCTATGTTCTCGTCGGCGTCGGCTCGGCGGCCTCCGCCTGCCTCTCCATGCGCTCGCCTTCGCCGTCCCTGGGCTGAGGCAACCTAACAGTGAACGTGGTGCCCTTCCCCACCTTGGATTCCACGGTTATGGTTCCGCCGTGGGCGTCCACGGCCTTCTTGGAGTATGCCAGGCCCAGGCCGAGGCCCCTCTTCTTGGTGGTCTTGAAGGTCTGGAACAGGTTGGGCATCAAGTCCTCAGGGATGCCCACGCCAGTGTCCGTGACCTCTATCACCAGGTGCCCATCGACTCTATCAGCCTTGACGGTGACGGTGCCTGGGCCGTTGATGGCCTCGCACGCGTTCCTGATGAGGTTATCCAGAATCCTCCTGATCTTCACGGGGTCCACGTGGGCCCACGTGTCGCCGAACTCGACGCTCACCTGGACCTCGGGAGGCGGGTAAGCCTCGCTCACGGCGAGCCTTATCATCTCACCCACGTCTATGAGCTCCACGTCGAGGGGCGCGTCCATGGTGGCGCTCCTAAGGTCCTCTATTATCCTCACTGCGTACTGAACCGAGTTCTTGATGGTGTCCAGAAGCTCCTTGCTCCTCTCCGGGTTCCTCTGTATGAGGTACACGGCATTGTTGATGTTCTGGAGCGGCCCCCTCAGGTCGTGGCCCACCATCGAGGCCACCTGGCTCACCGCGATGGTCCGCTCCGCGTCTATGAGGAGCCTGTTCCTCTCCTTCACCGTGTCCTCCAGCTGCCTGCTGTACGTTTTGAGGTCCTTAACCATCTGCTCCAGACGTGCAGTGTACCCCTTTAGGCCCCTCTCCACGACCTTCTGCTCGGTGATGTCAGTGAGCTTACCGTCGAAGTAGGCGAGCCCCTCCAAGTCGTACTTCTGGGTGGCCCTGTCCTTCACCCATATCCATGAGCCGTCCCTCCGCTGAACCCTGTACTCCACGTCGTAGGGTGTGCCCTCGTCTATGTAGGCTCTCATGGCCTCGGTCACCCTCGCCTGGTCCTCGTGGTAGATGAGGCTGCGCCAGAACCGGGCGTCGGGCTTGGTGATCTCCTCAGCCGAGTAGTCCATCATCCTCTGGACGTTGGGGCTGATGAACACTATCCCCCCCTCTCTGTCTGCTATGTAGAAGGTGTCG
>CAZAKG010000069.1:0-12535 GCA_964485755.1 uncultured Candidatus Bathyarchaeia archaeon
CCACGGCACGATAGCCATGACCACAAACATGATCCCGCACGTCATCAACGCTGAGCCCGGCCTCAAGACGATGGCGGACCTGCCCATCCCTCACGCGACGCCTGCCCACTTCGGGAAGTACGTCAAGTAGCCCCTTTTTTTAAAAAAATTTATTTTTTTCTCAGGGTTCGTCCGGCGAGTGCACCAGTGTACCTGCCTCCGTCTATGGCGACCTTCCCGTTCACCACGACGTACTCTATGCCCGACGGGAACCGGTGCGGGTCCTTGTACGTGGACCTCTCGACCACTGTGGCGGGATCGAAGACCGTCAAGTCGGCCCACATCCCCGGCCTGAGCAATCCCCTGTCGAGTAGGCCGAACCTCTGGGCTGGGAAACTGGTCATCTTACGGATGGCCTCCTCCAGCCTCAGAGTCTTCTCCTCCCTGACGTATGTGCCCAGTATCCTGGGGTACGTGCCGTAGTGCCTGGGGTGAGGCTTGCCCTTGCAGAAGGGGCCCTCCACTGTGCAGCAGCCGGCGTCTGTACCCACCATGTGCAGCGGGCTCTGCATGATCCGTCTCACGTCGTCCTCGTCGCCGTAGAAGATGATCATGCTCGCCGAGCCCTCCTCCTCCAGCAGAAGCTGGTACAGGGCCGTGAACTCGTCCGGGGCCCCGCGGTGAGCCTTGACCTCAACCATGTTCATCCCCTCCACGGGCCTGTTCGCGTCGGTCTTCACGGAGGTGACGTACACGTTCTCCCAGCCCAGCTCTCCGGCGAAGTTCTCCCACCCGGGTATCCCCTTCTCTATCTCGCGGCTCATCCTCTCCCTGAGCTTCGGGTCCTTTAGCCGCTCCAAGGCGGCCTCGTTGCCTCCGTCGTGGACCCAGGGCGGCAGCAGGGTCATTAGGCCCGTCGAGCCCGCCTTGTAGGGGTACTGGTCCACAGTCACGTCGACTCCCCTCGCCCTGGCCTCCTCGAACAGCTTGAGGGTCTGGACGCTGTGGCCCCAGATGCTCTTGCTGGCTATCTTGTGGTGGCTTATCTGGACGGGTAGGCCTGCTTTCTCCCCTATCTCGATGGCCTCCGACAGGGCCTTCATGAGCGTTCTGCCCTCTCCCCTGATGTGGCTGTCGTAGACTCCCCCATACATCGCCGCCACCTTGGCAAGCTCTATGATCTCAGGCGTCTTGGCGTAGATGCCCGGCGGGTAGATGAGGCCGGTGCTGAGGCCGTATGCGCCCGCCTCCATGGCCTCGGCCGTCAGCTCCCTCATCGTCTCAAGCTCTGCGGCTGTGGGGTCCCTCGCATCTAGGCCCATCCCGGCGGCCCTGATGGCCCCGTGGCCCACCATGTGGCCGACGTTGGCTCCTAGGCCCTTCTTCTCCTCCATCTTGAGGTACTCGTCGAAGGTGCTCCACGTGAGCTCGAGACTGTAGCCCTCAGGCAGGGACGCGTCCACCTGTCTCTGGGCCTGCGCCCTGCTCTTCTCGCTCAACGGCGCAGGCGTGGAGCCGCACTGCCCAGCCATGACCGTGGTTATGCCCTGGTGGATGACGTTCTCCATCTCCCTGTAGACCAGGGTGTCGTGGTCGCCGTGGCTGTGGGCGTCTATGAACCCGGGGCACACGACGAGCCCCGACGCGTCCAACGTCCTCTTAGCTTCGTCGTTTATGCTCCTAGCTATCCTCGCGATCTTGCCTCTCCTGACGGCGGCGTCACCCATGTACCACGGGTTCCCCGCGCCGTCGATGATCTTTCCGTTCCTGACCAGTAGGTCGTACATGTGGAATGTCCTCAGATGATACAGAAGCGTGGACGTTATATTTTTTCTGAGGCGGGCTAGTCGTCCCTGTCCCAGAGGTGCCTTATGTTGATGCACTTGTTGGTGGCTGCCTGCACCGCGTTCATGAGCGCCGTCCTCAGCTTGCCGTCCTCGATCTCGTAGATGCCCTCGATGGTTGTGCCCCCGGGGGTTGTGACCATCTCCTCTATCTCTGAGGGGGTCAAGACGCCGTCGACGATCAACTTTGCCGTGCCAAGCACGGACTGGGCCGCCGCCAGCTTGGAGAGGTCCCTGGGTAGCCCGACCCTGAGGCCCGCGTAGGTGAGCGCGTCTATGACTATGGCTATGTAGGCGGGGCCGCTCCCGCTGAGGCCGGTGACAGCGTCGATGTACTTCTCCTCGATCTCCATGCAGGTGCCCATGGTTCCGAGGAGCGTCTCAACCACGGCCTTGTCCTGGAGCGTAGCCGAGGAGCCCATGCTGTAGGCGGTGAAGCTCTCCCCCACTATGGCCGCCACGTTGGGCATGGTCCTGACGTACCTGGCGCCGGGCGCCTTGGACTCCAGGAACTCCAGGGGGATGATGGCGGCGGTGGAGATCACCAGCTTGTCCTGTATCTCGCCCTTGACCTCTACCAGAACCTTCTCCGTGTCCCCCGGCTTCACGCAGATGAACACCACGTCGGCTTCGCGGCACGCCGCAGGGTTGCTGTCAGAGATGTTGACGCCCAGATCAGCCAACGGTATGAGCGCCTCTATGTTCCTCCTGGTGGCGTAGACCCTCTCAACCTTCCCCGACTGGACCAGACACTTGGCTATCGCGCCCCCGATGACGCCTGCGCCTATGACAGCAACGTTCCGAATCATGCTTGCATCGCCTTACCCATGTTGACGCCCGTTCATAATTAAACGTTTCACGCCAGAGTTAACCGCTGACCAGCATACGCCGGTTTTTAACACGTTCTCAGTCCGGGCTGTAAAGCTTTTATCAGGGAATCCAGCCATGATGCTCTGATTATAATGCCTGACTTCAACGTCGAAGCCTTCATAGAGAACCAGGTCGATGCGGTGAGGAGAGCCCTCGGCCGAGACAAGGCTCTGGTGGCCGTCTCCGGTGGCGTGGACAGCTCCGTGTCGGCCATACTCACCCACAGGGCCATAGGCGACAGCCTGGTCTGCGTCTTCGTGGACGACAACTTCATGCGCATCGGCGAGGGAGAGCAGGTGAAGGCGATGCTGGGCGGCGAGCCCGTCAACCTACCCGTCAAGATACTGAACGAGAGGCGTAGGTTCATGGAGGCCCTCAGCGGGCTCTCGGACGCCGAGGAGAAGCGCAAGGCCTTCAGGAAAACCTTCTACGAGACCCTGGGCGACGTGGCGAAGGCAGAGGGCGTGAAGTACCTGGTACAGGGAACAATCAAGGCGGACATCGACGAGACTGCCGCTGGCATAAAGACCCAGCACAACATACTGGAGCAGATAGGGATCAACCCGGTCGAGAGGTTTGGGTTCAAGGTGATAGAGCCCGTGAAGAGCCTGTACAAGTACCAGGTGAGGGAGGTCGCGCGGGCTCTGGGAGCATCCCCTGAGCTGTCTGAGAGGCAGCCCTTCCCCGGGCCGGGCCTCAGCATTAGGGTGGTGGGCGAGATAACCCCCGAGAAGCTGGAGGAGCTCAAGAAGGCGACGCTCATCGTGGAGCAGTCCTTCAAGCCCCACGGACCCAGCCAGTACTTCTGCGCCGTATTCAACGGTCAGTCGCCCAAGCGTGTGAAGGCGATCGAGACAGCTGCCGCTGAGGTAACCCGGCTGGACCCTAAACAGATACGAGCGGGGCTCCTGAATGAGAAGGCGACGGGCATGGTGGACGGGAAGAGGACCTACGGTTCGGTGGTGACCCTCGCCCTCAGGGACAGCGGCGGCGAAGCTGTTGAGCCCAGCTATGACGACTTGACCGGGGTGCTCACACGCCTTAAGGATAGGCACCCTGATGCGACGAGGTTACTCGTCCTTGTAGATGAGAGGCCGGGGGACGGCTACGTGGTCTCCATGAGGGCGGTGAAGACGAGGGACTTCCTCACAGCTGACTCCGTGAGGCTCCCGTGGGCGACCCTCAGAGGGGCCGCGGCCAAGATACTCGGCTCGTGCGTCGGCGTGACCAGAGTGTACTACGATGTTACGCCTAAGCCGCCGGCCACAATAGAGTACGAGTAAAAAGGGGACTACTTTTTGATGCCCAGCTCCCTGAGGTGGGCCTCAACGCCCCTCCTCATGTAGATCAGGTCGTTGCCCAGGGTAATCAAGTTGTACCCCTTCTCCATCCGGGCCTTGATGGTGCTGCCTGACGCCTCGTGGATGCCCGTCGCCAGGCCGGCCGCCTTGGTGGCGTCGTAGACCCTGTCGATGGCCTTCTGGACGTCCGGGTGGCTCATGTTGCCTAGGTGGCCGTAGCTGGCCGAGAGGTCGGCTGGACCTATGTAGGGCACATCGACGCCCTCCACGCTGCAGATGTCCTCTATGTTCTTAACGGCCTCCTTGGTCTCGATCTGCACTATGACGAGTATCTCCTTGTCCGCTGTCTTCAGGTAGTCTGGGTCGAACATGGCCGCGCGCCTGGGGCCGCAGCCCCTGAGGCCGCCGGGCGCGTACCTCGTCGCCTTGACGGCAGCCTCGGCCTCCTTCTTATTGTTGACCCATGGGACCAGGACTCCGTAGGCTCCCACGTCCAGCGCCCTCTTTATCTGCACGAGGTCGTTCCACCACACCCTGACGATGGGCGTCGTCTTGCTGCCGGGCCTCATGGCCTGCATGAGGGTCTGCGCCGTGAGCATGTCCAGCGGGGCGTGCTCCGTGTCTATGACGAAGTAGTCGAATCCCATGGTGCTCATCATCTCCGAGGCCATGGGGCTCTCCACCGTGATCCAGGTGCCGTACGTCTGCTCGCCGGCCTTGAGCCTTCTCTTGAGTTCGTTCTTCACCTTAAAGCTCACCTTTCTTAGTTCAAATATGACGGGTGAAGCCCGTATATAGGATTTCTCGGGTGGCTACCTGAGCCTCTCGACCACATCCATGATGCCCTGAACCCAGTGGAGGTAGCTGTTCAGGCTGGCTCTCAGAGCCGACGTGTCGCTGGCAGACGCCTTGATAGCGACGCCTTCGAGGGTCCTCTCCACGGTTGTGCTAGACCTGTCTGAAGACGGCGACTCAGCCTCGGGGGCAAGGGCCTCCACGATGGTTCGCGTAACTTCGTCGGGCAACTCCAGCCTGACTTCAGCCTGGGCGCGTAGAACCGGCGGCATGGTGATCAAAAAGTCTGGGTGTAAGAAATTAGTTCTGGCCATGGACGCGTTGAGCGGCCTGGCCTAGCTTGGTCGACGGCGTGTAGGCGCCTCCGGCGAACCTGTAGCCGCACTTCCTGCAGCTCCAGAGGCCTACGCTGACGCGCCTCACCGATGGGCTGGCGCAGCTAGGGCACTTGTGGATGGCCCTCACCGTGCTCATGATGCGGGCGTAGCGTTTGCGGAGGGTCGCTCCGCCCCTCGTCCCCAGCCCCATGTCTTTTCTCTTTTTCTTAGCCATTATACGCTCGCCATTACCTTAGACCTTATCTCAGGCGCCTTCTCAGACGCGATATTTATGCATTTCTTTATTTCGTCAACGGTGAAGCCTATGGGGCCGCTCTTCTGGATCGCGTTCACGTTGTTGTTCTCGTCCAGGGTTATGGTTATGCGGCCGTCCATGACCTCCTCCTCGTCCGCGGTGGCGTCCACTATGAACTCGCTGCCTATCTTGGCGACCGTCACGGCTATGGGGTGGGCTCTCAGCTTCAGCTTCTTGATATTGTCCGTGGTCGTGACCTCACCCTTTATCACCTTGAACTCGCGCAACTTGGCAGTGTTCATGGCGGCGAGGGCCCCCGCGCTGCACGCGTCTATCAGGTTGCCGTCGAAGTTGAGGACGTAGAGGTCCACGAAGACCATCTGCACCTTCTCGCCTGACACTAGGCCGAACTCCTCCATGCTGAGGACCTCGGCGGCCCTCAGGCCCCTGTCAACCACCCGGGCCAGCTCTATGGCGCTGTCCGGCGGCGGACCAGGCTCCCACGTGGGGTGGGCCACGGGGGTGTACTCGGCGTTCACCATCATGACTCCCTCGTCGGGCGAGTCCTCGAAGGGTGTGCCTATGCCGGACTTTACGCCCACCACTACGTGGGTTTTGCCCAGCTTCACCTCGGCTGAGCCCTCCGTCTTCTCCAGGAAGCCTGTCCTTATCTGCCACTCCCTGTACTGTGTGAGGTCGCGGCCGTCCATCCTCTTGCCCGTCTTGATTACTTCATCGATCTTCTTCCGCTTGAGCCTGGACACCATGTTGTTGCTCATTGTTTTTCCTCCTCCTCGGGCTCGTCCACGTCGAGGCGCTCCTCGGGCTCCTGCGTCTCCTCCGCGGGCGCCTCCTCAGGCTCAGCCTCGGCCTCCGCCTCGGGTTCAGGCGCCGCCTCGGGTTCAGGCGCCGCCTCGCCCTGGATCATGCCGTACTTCTTCTTGAGTGCCTCCTTCTGTATCTCGTAGACTTTCTTGCAGCCCTCCACGGCCTGCTTGATGCACTCCTCTGTCTCCTCCCGCGTCATGATCCCCTCCATCTGCAGGAGGGTCACCTGGTCGAACTTGGGCATGTAGGCGACGGGCACGTCTGACTCGCCTTTCTTGTCCTCGTAGTCGCCGAGGTCCACTATTATCTTGCCCTCGTATTTGCCCGCTGCGCAGGCCGCCACGAGGTCCTTCATGGGTATCCCGGCGTCCGCGAGGGCCACCGCAGCCGCGTTTATGCTGGCGCACCTGGTCCCGCCGTCGGCCTGGATGATCTCGACGTACACGTCGATGGCGCTCCTCGGGTAGCGCTCGAGGAACATGGCCGGCTCGAGGGCGTCCCTCATGACCATGCTGATCTCGGTGTCCCTCCTGGAGGGCGCCGGGGACCGCCTCGGGTCGACGCTGAAGGGCGCCATGTGGTACCTGACCCTGAGGACGCCCTCGTTGGGCTTGCTGAGCCTCTTTGGGTGCATCTCTCTCGGCCCGTAGACGCCTGCGATGATCTTGTTTCGCCCCATCTCTATGTAGGCGGAGCCGTCGGCGTTGGGCAGGACGCCGCTCTCTATGTGGATGGGCCTAAGCTCATCCTGCTTCCTGCCGTCGACTCTCTCCCAATTCTTGTTGGATTTTCTCTTCCTTGTCTTACTCATTTCTTCTCCTCCTTTATCGCTTTCAAATATTCTTGGATCCTGTTCGTGAGGCCGGAGGTGTGTGCCTCCGCCTCGATCTTGTGTACGACTCTCTCAACGATCTCCTCGTCCTCCCGGCCCCTGCCGTTGATCAGTATTCGGCCGTTCTGGCCGATGGTCACGTTGCACCGGGTCTCCTTAAGGATCATGTTGATCATGCTCCCCTTCTTACCGATCAGTCTCGGTATCTTGGAGGGGGTGATTCTGATGACGAAGCCTTCGTGGACCCTGCCCAGGTCCCTGCCCAGTATGGACAGCACGGGGGTCCTGTTGCGGTCCAGGTCGACTACCTTAGCCACCACCACGTCGCCCACGTCCAGTATCTGGGTCATGTCCAGGCTGGTTCTGAAGGGCTTGTCTATGGCCTCGTTCACCGTCAGTATGGCGTCCCCCGGGCCGTCTATGTCGACCAGCCACTGGCCCAGCTCTATGTCCGTGACGGTGCCTACGACGAGGTCCCCCACGAGGGGCGTGTAGCCTCCCTCCAGGGCTATGACTGAGACGCGGTCCTTGCTGTAGTTAACCAGCCCGACCTTGGTGGCGTATACGTTGCCTCCGTCCCTGTACGTGTTGTCTCCGGCCCTGACCTTTCCCTCATATATGAGGTCGCCTGGGACCACTATGCTCCGTTCCTCTAGTTTGGCGCTCACTCTTCCTCTCTCTTCCCTATTTGATTATCCTCGACTGGACGTTACCCTGGGTCGTCTTGGCCAGGGCCTCCAGCATCTCGACTTGCATGGCGGCGGGCAGCTCTATGACGGCTATCCACGAGCCGTCGTTATGCCACTCGTCCCGTTTGATCTGCCCGTAGTCCTTGGCTACGCCGTAGCTCTTGCCCGTGTACTCGGCGGGGATCTTTATGGCTATCTGGACGTTCTCGCTGCTCATGGGTAGCACCCTCCGCAGGGCGTCCACTATGTCCTTGACCTGCTCCTCGGCGTCCTTGAAGGGGTCTATCTGTATCTTGATGTCCTGCATGGCGTTCTCTATCCTGACCGGCGGGTGTGGCAGCTTGGTCTTGGGGTCCACGTAGGTCCTGGAGATGATGTTTATTATCTGTCTGAGCTTCTGGTCCAGCATCTCCTTCCTCTGGGCCGCCGTGAGCTGGAAGACGCCCTTCTCGAACATGATCTTGGCGACCTCCATGGGGTCGCTCGTGCCGAAGGCCTCCTCCAGTTTGGACGCCGACGCCTTCTCGCCCTTGTTGGAGTCCGTGAATATGGTGTCCACGATGAGTACGTTGGACAAGTCCCCGGGTTCTCCGCGCTTGTATGAGAGCCCCTTATCTGGGTCTACGAGTATCTCGAACTTTTCTCCGCTGTGCTGGTAGCGTACAAGGGTGTACTTCGTGCTCATGCCTGAGCCTCCGCTATCTCAGCAGCTTCTCCACTTCTTCTTCGCTGAGCCGCCGGAAGACCTTGGTGTCCGCGGGGATCGTGGCGACCTTGACGTTCTTGGCCGTGACCTCGGTGTCGGAGGCAACCTTGACTGCCTCCACGGCCAGCCTGGCGGCGTCATCTATGCTCATGTCTTCGCCGTACTTCTCCTCGAGGAGCTTGTTGGCCTCCTCGCTCTTCCTGCCCACGGCCGTGGCCTTGAAGCCCCTGTAGGCTCCGCTGGGGTCCGTGGTGAGGACCTTGCTTCCCGTGGCGTCGCACCCGGCCAGTATCATGCTCACGCCGAAGGGTCTTACGCCTGCGTGCTGCGTGTAGAGCTGGGACAGGTCTCCGAGTCTCCTTGCGAGTACCTCGATGTCCAGTGACTCGTCGTATAGTAGTTTGTTGCTCTGGCAGTGGACTCTGGCTTGCTCTATTAGGACGCGTGCGTCGCTGCTGAGGCCGGCGATGGCTGAGGCTACGTGGTCGTCCAGCTGGTATATTTTTTTGAAGTATTCGGGGTCTTCCAGGTTGCTTTCGGGGGTCTCGTTTGCTGCCAGTACTGCTCCGTGGCTGCATGAGACTCCGACTATGGGTGCTCCCCGTTTGACTAGTTCGAGGGCGTACTCTACCTGATATAGTCTTCCTTCGGGCGAAAAAATGGTTATGGCCCTGTCGTAGGCTCTAGGCATGAACAAATCCTTTCACTTCCCTCTTTCGCTGCTTTTCTCATACCTGTGTACTATCACTGATTAAAAAAGATACTTGAGGGCCGCGCCGTGAATGTGACTCGTATTAGTTAATTTTCGGGGGTTTTGGTCGGGTGTGCCGTCTCTGTCTGTTTCTCTGCGCGTGCGCATGGGTGGGGGAGGGGGGTGTAGTCACCACCACCATGATTCACCGTTTTCCGGTTTATTTTCCGGTTCGGTGACTTTTTCCGGGTTTTTTGGCGGTGGTGGCCGGCGGCGGTGTCCGCCGATTACTCGTTGTTCGCCAAGTATGAATGGATCTGGGGGACGTTCTCGGGAGATACATTATTTGGTGGCGCCCTGGCTTAGGAAGAGACTCGGTAGCTTAAGTTATTCATGTTTCTATTAAATCCTAAAAATGAGAAAGTAGATGATGATGGTTCATATCTCCTAAGTTCCCAATATGTATGCTCGGGAATACCGCCCTTAATTTTTTGAGCCGCTTTGAGAATTGATTAAGTATACGCGCGCAACGTTATGAATTAGTCAATTCAGTCGGTTTAAAAGATTTCAGGGAATTTAAACTTAGAAAAACTAATCATATCTCTGATTGGTATTACTGCGTAGGTTCCATTAAAACAAAATCAAGTTTAGGCTGATTCCAGAAGAATGTGAGAAAAATGCGTGCTAGATATTGGAAGAAAGGGGAAGAATAATAGAAATTATTAAATAAAATTCTGTTTAATTACGTTTGATTAACGAAAAGATAACTTAAATATATTAATATGGTCTTAAAAAAAAAAAAAAATCGATGGTTGATATAATAAACCTTGATGATACTTCGAATACTGATTCTACGAGAAAAGATAATTATAGAGATAAGGCCAAAAGGGGTTTCTATTCTGTATTCGGTACCGTTTTTTTAATACTTGGAGGAGTAGGCGTATTTCTGCCTATATTACCAACGACCCCCTTCCTTTTACTTTCTGCAGCTTGTTATTATAAAAGCTCTAAACGCATGCACTATTGGATGCTTAACAACAGGTGGTTTGGGAGTTATCTTAGAAATTATGCTGAGGGGAAAGGTATCTCTTTGAAGGCCAAGCTCTTCACAATATCATTACTCTGGATTCTTATAATCTACGCCGTATTCTTTGCAGTAGATAACATGATTGTCCAACTGGTTCTTTTATCTATAGCGATCGGCGTTACTATCCATCTCATTAAACTTCCAACGTTAAAAAATGACCTTTTTATAAAATAAAACGCGCAAAGAAATTGAATAGAACTAACCAGCTTAATTTAGTAAAAAAAAGGTGCATCATAAATAATAGATTAGGTTGCTTCGTCTAATGATATTCCTAGAGCGTCTGCCACTCCTTTCCCATAAGCGGGATCGGCCTTCAGACAGTTTCTGATGTGACGTATCTTGATTTCTTTGGGGATGTCTCCCATCGCACGCGCTGTGTTTTCAAACAGGACTCGTTGTTGCCCTGGGCTCATCAATCTAAACAGTTTTCCTGGCTGAGTGTAGTAGTCATCATCGTCTTCTCTAAAGTTCCAATGATCTGCAGCGCCACTTAACTCAAGTAGCGGCTCCTTGAACTCTGGTTGTTCTTGCCATTCCCCATAGCTGTTGGGCTCGTATCCAATGGTGCTGCCTGCGTTATTATTTACCCTCATCTGGCCATCTCGGTGGTCGCCGTTTCATTAAAAACGGGGAGCATTCACGGGTATCTGATTGTGGTTTACGCCGAGCCTGTACCGCTGCGCGTCACCGTATGAGAATAGTCGGCCCTGCAGCATCTTGTCTGGGGAGAAGCCTATGCCTGGTACCACATTAGCTGGGTTGAAGGCGGATTGCTCTACATCGGCGAAGTAGTTCTCGGGGTTGCGGTTCAGCTCCAGGACCCCTACCTCCATCAGCGGGTACTCCTTGTGGTACCACACCTTGGTCAAGTCGAAGGGGTTGTAAGGCATCTTCTTCGCCTGCTCCTCGGTCATGACCTGTATGGACATCGTCCAGCGGGGATACTCGCCTCTCTCGATGCTCTCGTATAGGTCGCGCTGGTGGCTCTCGCGGTCCTTGGCGACGATGGATGCGGCTTCAGCGTCGGTCAGGTTCTTGATGCCTTGCTGGGTGGTGAAGTGGAACTTTACCCAGGCGCGCTTATTCTTGGCGTTTATCATGCTGAAGGCGTGGCTGCCGAAACCGTGCATGTGCCTGTAGGACAGCGGGATGCCTCGGTCGCTCATGGTGATGGTTACCTGATGGAGCGCCTCGGGGAGCGACGTCCAGAAGTCCCAGTTGTTCTTCGCGCTCCTCATGTTTGTCCGTGGATCACGTTTCACTGCGTGGTTCAGGTCTGGGAACTTGAGCGGATCACGGAGGAAGAACACGGGCGTATTGTTTCCAACTAGATCCCAGTTGCCTTCCTCGGTGTAGAACTTCAGGGCGAAGCCGCGGATGTCGCGCTCAGCGTCGGCGGCGCCACGCTCGCCAGCAACTGTTGAAAAACGGGCAAACATATCGGTTTTCTTGCCGATTTTCGAGAAAATCTTGGCTTTCGTGTATTTAGTAATATCATGGGTTACTGTGAAAGTGCCATAGGCACCGGAGCCTTTGGCGTGCATCCTTCTCTCGGGAATGACTTCTCTGTCGAAATGAGCCAGCTTTTCGAGGAACCATACGTCCTGTAGGAGCATAGGCCCTCGAGGGCCGGCGGTCATCGCATTTTGGTTGTCAGGCACAGGTGCGCCTGCAACTGTGGTTAACTTTTTCTGGGTTTTTTTGCTCATACTAAAACCTCATTCTATTAATTGAATTAATTTTTAAGTTGTAATCATTATTATTTAAGCCTTCTTATTAGTTAGAAAAACGTTTTAGGTTATTAGATGCATAATTCATGGATATGAAAACTGAACAACTCATCGCCAAATTGCATGAGAAGGGCTTTAAAGTCACACCTCAGCGTCTTGCGATTTACGAGTATATCCTCACTAGAAAAGATCACCCGACAACTGATCAGGTATACCAGGAAGTGAAGAAAATATACCCAACTATAAGCTTAGCCACGGTCTATCAAACTTTACATCTCTTCACAGAGATCGGGTTGCTGCAGGAGTTGGAGTTAAACAATAAAACCTCCAGATACGACCCCAACACTTCCCTGCACATCAATATCATCTGTAAGAGTTGCGGGAAGATCCAGGACTACGAGGCGGAGAGTGTGAAAGACCTCTGGTCTCAAATCATTCAAGGTCTCGGATTCAAACCCACGGGGCAACGCCTAGAAATATATAGATACTGTGAAGAGTGCCAGAAATCCGGAACTTAAAGGCAAGTCATGCGCGCACAGAGCAGAAAAAAGGCTGTTTTATGGAAAAGTGATGGCGCCCTGGCCGGGATTCGGACCCGGGATCGCTCGGG
>CAZAKG010000070.1:0-12377 GCA_964485755.1 uncultured Candidatus Bathyarchaeia archaeon
TCCATCTCGTCTGGCGGCACCTCGTAGACGGCTCCGCGGACCAGCCGGTTCAGGGCGGGCTCGATGCCGGTGACGCCGCCCCTGTAGTTCCTGGAGTAGTAGTTGAACTGGACCTCCCAGTTGGGTATCATGGCCCTGCAGACGAGGGTGGCTGAGGGCGCGTGCCTCCTCAGGTTGTTGACGTCCATGAACGAGCCGTAGGTGAAGTACAGCATGGTGCAGAGGACACGGGGGGCCCATAAAACGTTTATTAAATTTATTTCTATTTAATAAAAAAAAAAAAACATTTTTTATAATTTTATTATAGCGGAAATTACCCCTATGGATGGATGGATAAAAATTTATTGCGTGATTTAGTTAAAAGTAACGGAAGGCGATGTTCAATTAAAAAATATTAGACAGAATAGAGTATATTTACTTTAAAAGGACAGTTTATAAAGTAAAACTGTTGTTTTTATTAATTAATGTCAGGGTATAAAAGCTGTCCTAGTTGTGGTGTTGGGATACTCGTTCGTGAAACAGAACCAATTCTTATAGAAGAAAATGGACGACTTTACTGGTTTACTGAATATTTCTATTCGTGTAATCATTCAATGAGTGTAGCAAAGGTTCCTCGGCCTATCGATGTAATTAATAATGAAATCAATAAAAAAAGAGGTTTTGAAGGAATTATTTTAGCAAATGTTTTTTTGGAGAGTTTATCATATGAAATAATATCAAAATATCTTAGTAAAAATAAAATAAAAATATCAGAAGAAAAAATTGAAAATTTAAATTTGAATGAATTAATAATCTTTTTGTATGGAACTAAATTAATCAATTATGAAATTTATTTAAAAATGATGGAATTAAAAAATATTAGAAATAAATTAGTTCATTCACAAATAAATACAATTGATATGAAACGATTTTATTTATTTGAAGATGATGAAAATAATGTTATCAGATTATTGAATATGGTTAAGGATGTAATAGAGTATCTAGAAGCTACAAGAGAAACAGGCAGCACAGAAACACCATAGATTCACACATGGTGATAGACGGATAAGTGGCGATTCCAGAATTAGATTAATAGACTATTGTTTTATCTTCAATCTCTTAATAATGTTTCTCTGTTCAATGGTTGTTTTATTCCCGCTGCCGAAGCACAGAATCATAAAAATTTCTCGAAAGTTAACACAGAGCCACTGCTTATTAGTAAACGTTAATTTTATAATTTTGTTTAGATTACAGCAATATGATGCCGAGAAAATCTGATGACGGGATAATAAAAGCTTTGATAGAAGCACTTCTAAATAATCGTTGGGTCGGAGTTATAGTGATAATATTTCTTTTATGGTTAGTCGTAACATTCTTTGATATAGTTATGGGAATCAAAATTTTTGCTTAAACGAGTGGGTAGTAAATTGTTATAGAATAAATAATTATATTAACGAGTCATAAGGCGGAAAAAAATTTCCTTCTCTTGGCTCATGTTTTTTCTTCGGTGAGATGCCTCCGCGAATCCGAAGCCCAAGAGAACAGGGTTGATCGCTTCGTCGCTTCTGTTTATTAGTTTACTGCAGAGACGTGTCTTTGTGTTCGGGCTGGTCTCTAACCTGCCTTCACTGACGGGAACCTGCCAGGGTCCCTGTGGGGGATGAAGAGGGCTGACGCGAACTCGGAGCCGAACAGTGGGTCAGCCGATAACTCCAGGTAGCCCACCCTCTTCGACAGCTCCGCTGCCTCCATCCTCGTCTTCCTTGAGATCAGCGCCATCTTGGAGCCCGTTATCGCCGTGTTACCTACGAACCTTATTCTATCCGTCGGCACATCCGGCACCAAACCGATAGCCTTGGCGTTCTCGGGGTTCAGGCTTCTCCCGAAGGCCCCCGCGACCAGTATCTGCTCGATGTCCCCGTCAAACAGCTGTTTCCTCCTGAGGAGCAGCGAGCAACCGGCGTAGATGGCCGCCTTGGCCCTCTGAACCTCGTTCACGTCTCTCTGGGTGACCACGATCTCCTGGCCCGTCGCGGATTCATCCTTCGAGACTAGGACGAACTCCGTCTTTCCGTCGGTCTCCTTCAGCGTGGGCGTGCCCAGACGCTGGTTGAACATCCCGGTGCCGTCTATTATCCCGTGTCTCCACAGTTCCGCGACGACGTCGATCATGGCCGAGCCGCACAGCCCCCTGGGCTTCACGTCCCCTATCGTCTCGTACCTGGCCCGGTATGAGGTCGGGTCGAGGGTGACTCTCTCGATGGCCCCCGTGACTGCCTTCATCCCGTGTCTTATGTGGCCGCCCTCGAAGGCCGGCCCCGAGGCACATGAGCACGAGGTGAGGCCCTCCCCGCCGCCCAAGAATATCTCCGTGTTGGTCCCGATGTCGAGGAGCAGAGAGGTCTCGCTTGACTCGAGGACCCCACTGGACAGGACGTCCGCAACGGCGTCCGCTCCCACGAAACCCGCTACGATGGGCAGAGCGCTGACGACGCCCCCCGCGTTCATATTGATCCCCAGTCTCCCGGCCTCTACGTTGAGCATCCTCTTCACGGCCGGGGTGAAGGGGGAGACGGATACGTATCTGGGCTCGACGGCGAACAGGAAGTGGTGCATCACAGTGTTCCCCGCCACCACAGCCTCGTAGACGTGGGCCGGGTCAACATCCGCTTCGCCGCACGCTATCCTGAGGGCCTCGTTCACCCCGTTCACCGCCTGGCTCTGCATCACGTCGAGGCCGTCCTCCTCGGCCACGGTGTACGATACGCGTGTGAGTAAGTCCTCGCCGTACATTATCTGGGGGTTCTCCACGGACCCGACTCCCCTCGTCTCGCCGGTCAGCAGGTCGACGACGTAGACGACGATCTTGGATGTGCCCACGTCCACGGCTGCCCCGAACAAGTTCACTGAGGTGTCCCCCGGCTCAACCGCAATGATCTTGTTGTCGTTCCAGACCGTGACTGTGACGTCCCAGTCAGCTGCACGCAGGGCTCTGGGCAGTCTCCTCAATAGATCGTAGTCGATCTCCAGTTCATCGAGGCTGTGCTCATCGTTTAATGTATCTGTCAGCCTCTCAAGGTCGGGCCTCGCATCGGACAGCGTGGGCCTCGGCAGAACGACGTGGATCTTCCTCACCGCGGGGTCCAGGGCCGAGGGCCTCTCGTGGCCCGTGACCTGCATCTTCCGCTGCTCGACCCTGCTCTCAGGGGGGACGAAGACCACGACACTATCCTTAACCTTGGCCTGACACGCCAGCCGGACGCCTCTCTCAGTCTCCGGTGATGAGAGGAGCCTTCTCTCGTGGACCGTCAGCCCCGTCAGGGGGCCCTGATCCTTGACGACCACCCTGCATTTTCCGCATTTCCCGTTTCCGCCGCACTCGGACCTTATCCTGTTGCCAGCCTTGACCGCTGCCTCAAGGAGACTGGTCCCGGGCTGTGCCCTTATCTTGTTGCCGTCAGGCTCAAACACGACTGTTACCAGGCCGTCGTCAGAGGCGCACATGGGGCGAGTATCATCTATCACCAGCGCTCTGTAGATATAATGGTTGACGCCGGGCGCCGCCACACCTAATCCGGGGGATGGAGCAGGCGCTCACTGCCACTGGAGGCCGCAGTCCCTGAACTCGTTCATGACCCTGGTTATGAGTTCCTGGTACTCCTGGCTCGGCCTGTGGCGCTGGAGGTCGTAGCACTCCGTGATCAACTTGCCTGGCTCAGGCGTCGGGTTCGCCATGAGCTTCGAGATGACGGGTTTGAACATCTCGTACACCTCGCCCCGCTTGACCCTGGTCCTGATGGCCGCGTCGGATGCCTCTATCATCAGCTCGGCGTCGGCCGGCGTCTGCCCGCCGTTCATCCTGCTCCTGCTGACCCGCGGCACGTACAGGTTGGCCCCGTTGACGGTCGCCTCGACGCTCCTCAGGACCAGCTCCTCCAGGTGCGTCTCCGTGCATAGCTCTGAGACCGGAATCGGCCACTGCATTGGTATGCCGTTGCTGTTCCTGATGGTGGCCTGGTACACGACGCTGCGCGCGAAGCTTATGGGGAACATGCAACGTTTGACGCCGCTGACGTGGGAGAAGTGCTCCACGCCGTTGTAGTAGAGGTTGTCCCTGTAGACGATCCACGCGATCAGCGTCTTCACGAGGCTCTCGATGATGGCGCCCTCGGGGCCGCCGGCGAAGCCGCCGACTATGCCGAAGCTGCCGCTGATGCCGAAGTACCCGTGGCTCTGAAGCACGAGTGCGGCCGTCATCAGGTCGTACTGGACCTTGACGTCGGGCAGCACGGAGAGGAGGACGCCGTCCGTGGGCCTCAGCCCCGCGACGGGGTCGATGGTGGCGAGGAACGACGAGGCCGCCGTGGTTATCGGGTAGTAGACTATGGCTGCGCCGGGCCTCCCGGCCTTCCGGACGCCCTCCCTCAGCCAGGCGACCTGGCGCTTGGAGGCGTACGCCTCCAGGGGCATCCCGTAGATGTCGTAGCCGTCGATCATGGGGAAGTTGAAGCCCTCCAGGAAGTCGAGGCGAGGTATCGAGGCGAAGTTGTGGACCACCATGTTCGCTAGGTCCTCTGTGAAGGGCGCGTGGTGCCCCGGGGCGACGTTCATGGGCTCATCGCCCTCGACCTTGTGCTGTCTCCACACCCGGGCGTCCTTGCCCTCGCCCATCACTACCTCCCTCTGCATCGAGCGTATCGCTTCCCTGACCTCCTCCTCGGTGAACCTGACGACGCGCTCACGGTCGAGGCAGAGGCAGCCCACGTCCACGACGAACTCGACTGCTGCGCTCCAAGCCGCGTCGGCCAGGCTGTCATCGGTGTTCATCCAGTCGGATGTGTCGCTCGGGCACTTGATGTCGTGCTCCTTCACCAGCTCCGACATCTTCCTGAAGAGGGCCATGTCCCAGTCCTTGGCGGCCACCTTGGGGCCGCTCCGCATCCGGTCAGCGATCTCTACGAGGCTAATCATTCTTTTCACATCGACGGCTAGAGTCTAGCCACGGTTATGCGTAAATTTACATATCCTGTTCACCGTATTTTAAGGCTAGTGCATTCGACTTGAGTGAACAGGAGATTCTGAGGAGGCTGTCCGACGCCGTATTGCAGTTCGACGCGGAGGCGGCCGCGGAAGCCGCCAGGGCCTCAGTCGCGGCCAAGATGAACCCCGTCAGGGCCATCGAGGAGGGGCTGGCGGTGGGCCTGAGGGTGATCGGGGACAAGTTTGAGGCGGGCGAGCTGTGGCTGCCCCACCTGATACTGGGCGCCGAGGCGATGGAGGCCGCCATAAAGGTTCTGGAGGAGCACATGCCCAAGGGCGCGCTGGAGTCCACCAGCCGCGGCACCGTCGTCATAGGCACCGTGGAGGGTGACATACATGACCTGGGTCTGCGCATCGTCGCGTCGATGCTCAGGGCGAACGGATTCAAGGTCTACGACCTGGGCTGCAACGCGAGGAGCCTTGACCTCATACAGAAGGCGAAGGAGGTGGACGCGGACATAATCGCAGCGTCCTCGCTCATGACGACGACCATGCCATTCATGAGGGACCTGATCGAGGCCCTGGAGTCGGCGGGCCTCAGGGACAGGTTCAAGGTGCTCGTGGGCGGCGGCCCCGTCTCCAAGGAGTGGGCCAAGGCGATAGGCGCCGACGGGTACGGCAAGGACGCGTCCGAGGCCGTGAAGGCCGCGAAGCAGCTAGTTCAGAGGGAGTGACGGCTTTGACGGCCCCGAGCCTCTGGGAGGTCCTGGACAGGGCCTGCAACACCGGGAAGGTGGTCGCGGCGAAGGACTTCGACATGAAGGTGTTCAGCGTAGCGTCCAGGCTGGTCAAGGAGCACGGCATCAGATACGACCCCGAGACACCCGTGTCCACAGACGACGGCCTAGCGGACGACGCTTGGAGGGCGGGGCTGGAGCTGTTCACGGAGGTGGGGGCCTACTGCATGAACTCAAGTAGGGTCATCAGCTTCGACGAATCGGAGATCAAGGGGGGCCTCAAGGAGCTGCGGGGCGAAGCCGTGGTGGGGGAGGGCGCCGAGAGGAGGGTCCTGAGGCTGAGGGGTGTGGACGACGGGAGCCCGCCTTCCATCGTCTGCGGCGGCGTCATCGAGAGCAACTTCCCCGAGGGAGAGCTCTTCGTCAAGCTGTACCAGAGCATAGCCCAGGAGCCCACAATAGACGGGTTCTACGTGGGCCCGCCGCTCCAGTCGTCTGAGGGCCGGCTTGTCAGGTCGGGGACGCCGCTTGAGACGCACCTGGGCACCAGCATGGTGTCCTGGGTGCGTGAGGCGACGAGGCGCGCAGGCAGGCCGGGGATGCACTTCATCTCGGCGTGCACATCGGCCATAGCGAACGTGGCCGCCTGCGACTCCGTCGAGGGCCTGCGCAGGTCAGATGGCATCGTGTCCACGATAATGCCGGAGCTGAAGACCGACTACGAGAACCTCAACAAGGTGGTCTACAGCCACGACTACGGCTGCGTGAAACACGTGTACAATGGCGGGATGATCGGTGGCTGGGCGGGCGGCCCCGAGGGGGCGCTCATCGTATCCATCGCCAACGCCGTCATGGCCGTGATGGTCTACAGGATAGGGGTGGGGTCATCCTACAACGCGTTGGGCTACCTGAGGGCCTCGACCCCCAACTACAGTGCCTTCGTCACCCGCCCGTGCGTCTGGGGCTCATCCATCGGCAGCCAGGCCATCTCGAGGAACACCAAGATCGTGAACACTGTCGTCGCGATGACCAACGCGGGGCCCGGCACTGAGATGCAGCTTCAGGAGATCGTGGCGGCCCTCTGCGCCTCGATGCCCTGCGGCAGGGAGGGGCTCTCACAGGGCGTCAGAAGGTTCAAGGTGAAGCCCCTGCTGGGCAGCGGCCTGGAGAACAGGTTCTGGGGTGAGGTCGGGTACGCCATGTCCAGGGTGAAGCGCGACTTCGCCAACCACCTAGCCGAGGAGATGCTGTCCAGGTACGAGCACAGGGTGACCAGGGAGTCGGACGGCGGCCCGGTTGGATACACGTTCGACGAGATATATGACCTGGCCACGCTGAAGCCGAGGAAACAGTTCCAGGAACTGTACGACGGGGTGAAGAGGGAGCTGGAGGACATGGGCCTTGAGTTCTAGGTTCAACAGGCGTGAGGTGAACGAGGTTTGACTACACCCAACTTCTGGGAGGTCCTTAACAGGGCGTGCAACACCGGCGTGGAGACGGTGGCCAAGGATTTCGACATGAAGATATTCAGGGAGGCGACGAGGCTGGTGAAGGAGCACGGCATAAAATATGATCCGGAGGTCTACGTCCCAGACGACGACGGCCTGGCGGACGAAGTCTGGAAGGCCGGCCTCGAGCTGTTCCAGGAGATGGGAGTCTACTGCATGAACTCGAGGCGCGTCATCAAGTTCACGGAGTCCGAGGTAAAGGAGGCCCTGAGGGAGGTCCGCGACGAGGTCGAGATAGGGGAGGGCGGCGAGAAGCGGCTGGTGACCCGCAGAGGGATAGGGGGTAAAAAACCACCTGTGATCGTTGGCGGCGTCATCGAGAGCGACGTACTGGAGGGCGAGCTCTTCGTCAAGCTGTACCAGAGCATCGCCCAGGAGCCCCTCATCGACGGGCTGTACGTGGGGCCCCCCGTCCACACGTCCGAGGGCCACACGGTGCGGAAGGGGTCCCCGCTGGAGCTGCACCTTGGCAGGTGTATGGCGGCGTGGGTGCGGGAGGCCACGAGGAGGGCGGGGAGGCCGGGGCTGCACTTCGTCTCGGCTTGCCCCTCGGCCATAGCGGACATAGCCGCGTGTAACCCTGAGAACGGGGTCAGGACATCCGACGGGCTCATGGTCTCCCTCATATCCGAGCTCAAGACGGACTACGAGGCCCTTGGGAAGGTGGCCTACGCCCTCGACTACGGCTGCATCAGGGGCACCCACGGCGGCGCCGTCATAGGGGGCTGGGCCGGGGGCCCGGAGGGCTCGGCCGTCGTGTCTATCGCCGACTTCCTGGGCGCAGCGATGGTGTACCAGCACAGGGTTGGCCCCGTCTACGGGGACCATGGGTTGACGAGGTGCCCGGGCGCCGTGCCTATATCCAGCGTGAATCCGGGGATGTGGGGCACTGAGCTCACGGGGCAGGCTATAGCCCGCAACTACAGGGGCGTCAACGGGCGGTTCTTCCTGACGGCCGCGGGGCCCGGCACAGAGATGCAGTTCCGGGAGATCGCGGCCCTCGTCATCGCGGGGCTGGCCTCGGGGCGCGACCTGTTCTGCGGAGGCGGGATACGCAGGTACAAGGTGAAGCCCATGCTGGGAAGCGCGCTGGAGAACAGGTTCCACGCGGAGCTGGGGCACGCCGCAGCCGGCATCAACCGGGGCGACGCCAACGAGCTGGTTAAGACGCTGGTGCGGAGGTACGAGAAGGACGTAACCAAAGACGGCGGCCCCTGGGGGTACACGTTCGGCGAGATGTATGACCTGAGGACCCTCACCCCCGGGAAGGAGTTCCAGGACCTCTACGAGAGGATGAGGAAAGAGATGGAGGACCTGGGGCTGGAGTTCAGGTCCTAGCCCTCCACGCCTCATATTCTCATTGTACAGGAACCAGCCTCATCAACTCAACAACCAATCCCCGGGGTAAGGCACGCTGATCGTTTTCACATGAAGTAGTCGGCTATCATGGAGGCTACGTATATGAGCAGCGTCACATGGAGCAAGGGCAGAGCCCGCAGCCAGGCGGCGGAGTCCCTGCCCCTCATGATCAGGACGTTGACCGCGGTGAGCAGGACGAGGCCAGCCGCGAAACTGTACATCATTATGGGGCCCATGCCCCTGAAGAACATGTACGCCCTGATGAGGTGCAGCGCAGTGAAGACGAGCACCCAGCGCTTGGCCCCGTCCACCCCATAGAGGACGGGGATGGTCTTCAGGCCACGGGCAACGTCGTTGGCGTGGTCGACTAGGTCGTTCAGCCCCAGGTGGGCTTGGGCGAGAGGGTAGAAGAATATTAGGTAGGCGACGGCTGTGGCGTCCGGTTGCCCGTTGACGAGGTATCCGGCGACGGGGAACAGGGCGAAGTCGGTGCGGCCCAGCAGCTGGGCGACGGGGAAGCCCTGGCTCCGCTTCTTGACCTGGTAGAAGTACTCCACGGCGTAGCTGTAGATCATTATGGCGAACACGTACGCGGAGTGGGGGCTCGGCAGTGTGAATGTGAGGGCCGACGCGGCGGCTGCCAGGACCAGGAACAGGGCCCAAGCCTGGCCCCGAGTCACTCTGCCCGACGGGATGGGCCTGGTGCCGAAGGGCCTCCAGTACCGGGTGAGCTTGTCCTCCACGTCCCTCCGGTCCAGCTCCGCGTCCACGTAGTCGTTGAGGACGAACCCGGCCTCGAAGCCCAGGAGCGCTATGAGGGCCGCCTTCGCCACCAGAGGCCACGAGAAGCCGCCGTACGCGGGGAAGCTGAGGAACAGGCCGGAGAGGAATAAGAGGGGCCACACTATGAAGAAGTGGAGCCTGGTGAGGTCCAGGTAGGCTTTGACCGAGTCAAAGGGCATAATACAGGCAAACGGGGTATCAATATTAAAGTAGTTTGAGTCACGGTGGCGCCCTTGGTTGACCTGAAGTTGTTAAAGGTTATCCGCCCACACATCGTGGCCGGGGGCTTCCTCGGGTATCTGGTCGGCGCCTTGTTCTCCTTGAACCTGGGCGGCAGTTTCTCTTGGACCCGGTTCGCCTTGGGTTACCTTGTTGTGCTCTTCATGGACCTCTCGACCCACTATAACAACGATTACTATGATGTGGAGATCGACAGGCACGCGCCCTTCAAGCCCTTCGGCAGCGTCAACCTGTTCATAGAGCACCCTGAGCTGAGGGGCTCCGCGTTTCTTGCTGCCGTTGGGTTTTCGGCTATGTCTCTTCTACTAGCCTCGGCCATAGTTTTGATGGGCTCAGCCTGGCACCTCTTCGCGGTTGTCGTCCTGTTCAACGTCTTGGGGTGGCTGTACTCGGCTCCCCCCGTCAGGCTTCACTCCCGGAGGCTCGGGGAGGCAACCATCGCGGTGGGGACCGGGTTCTGCGTGCCCGCCGTAGGTTACATCGTAGCCCGTGGAGCGGTTGACGGCACTTTTCTGCTGTTCTCGGCTCCCTTGGTGCTGTACGGGTTTGTTCTGAGCCTGTGCCTGCAGATGCCTGACCTTGAAACCGATCAGGCTCTGGGTAAGATGACGCTGGTGGGATTAATCGGGAGGCGGTGCTCGTACCTGCTGGTGCTGCTTTCCTCCGTCGCCGCATCGGCGTTTTACTTCGTTCTACTACCTAAGACAGGGGTCTTTGAGATGATGCCGTTGGTCTCGCTTGTTCCCGTTATTTCTAGTTTGCTTAGCGTCCTGTTGCTGAATGACAGCCGGGCGCAAGCGAGGCTGTTCACAAGGGTCAACGTCTCGGCTCTTTTCCTGCTCCTAGTCGGGCTGGATACAGCGCTGCTGTTGGGCCTGAACTGACCAGTCGAGAGCAGTAATTGGAGTGAACCATCAAATTTAGGTTCGTAGATGTGCAGATGAGCTTTGAACTGGGTGTCATCAACATCCCAAAGCCTTTTCTTGTTACATTCAACTGAATCACAAGTTGCCAGTCAAGTTAGTGCCACGTAGAGAGATACACGAGTTAGTCAGAGAGCTACAGATCGAGTTAGAATCATATACTCCGAACATCGTGGTCTGCGGCGAGTCTCCCTGTAGAGATTTCTCTGATAAGCGGCTGGTCTGCGGTGATTGTCCAGAGGATACTCGCTCAGCCTGCCTGTACGACCTCAGGCAGAGGATAAAGGAGAGGCTGAACGGTGAGGGCTGCATAGCTACGACGTTCGAGGAGAGCGCGGGCATCACGTACGCGAGCATGGACGAGAAGCTGGTTCTGATTAAAGATGACGTGGACCTGGTCTTCGTGATCCCGACCTCCGAGGGCTCCATCTCTGAGCTCAGTTCCTTCGCGGAGGACGGGAGGATCAGGCCGAAGCTGCGGGTTCTTGTCCCGTACATGTATCACCCCTTCTACGGGTCGTCTAGTAGCTACGTGACATCGGTCTACGAGGAGTTGATGGCTGAGTACGGACATATCTATCCTTTTGGTATAAGTAGCGAGGTGCACCCGGACCCCCTGGATGTGGCCTCGACTCTGGTCGCCGTCTATAAGCGTAGGAGACTGCTGGAACTGACGCGGGGACAATAATTCTTAAATAGGATAAATATATTTGACCTAATTGGTGAAAGCTGTGTCTGTCGTGCCGGATGTCAACGTCATAAGGCTCCTTAAGGCGCTGGACAACGAGCTTAGGTTGAAGATCGTTGAGCTGGTGCTAAACTCTTCGCCCGTCTCCTTCTCGGCGGTGCATGAGCACTTGGAGGGCGAGACGGGGAGAAAGATCAACAAGGGCACGGTGTCGTACCACCTGGACATCCTGGTGCAGTCGAACGTGTTGAGCAGGGAGCTGGAGAGAAGCGATGATAGGACCTATTCCCGGTACGAGGTCACGGACTACGCGAACGAGAAGATAGAAGCCCTCGGGCTGCTTGTGTTAAGGAAGGCGCCGTCAACATAGATCTAGTCCGTCTCATTATTTTCATGGTATAGCTCGACAGCTTCTTTCATACACATAGTCAACGAGTTAAAATAGAACTATAATTCCCCAAATCAACATTCCATTGATATAATGATCTTTCTTCCCATTTTTTGAAAGCCTCCGCTCTATGTTTCTCAAAAGCTTGGGAATCACATTTATTTATATTTATAAAATGTTCTATTACCTTCGAATAATCGAGTTTTCCTTCACTAGCTAGAATACCAGCTAAACCGATGTGTTTTACATGGTGACACATGTCACAAAGAGCAATAAAACCAGTCAAGGTCTGAGTATGCTTCTCGTCATCATATTCCCACATCTCATGGCAGCTTAACCTTCCTTGAGCGCCACAAATTCCGCATTTATATCCATGATCAGCGTAGGCTTTCCTTCGTACTTTGTCCCACTCATCCGGTGGTAATACCTTTCTGAGGTTCGTGTACCACGTTGTCGCTGGTACAAGTTCAATCTCCAGTTTAAATGGCATATTAATAAATATACAGATTTAGCCGAATATTATAGTTTGGATCATTCATTGATAAGGCTCCCACGAATTACATATTATAACAAACTAGAAGTTTTTACGTAGATGTTTTAAATTGGTGCAAATCAAGAGGAAATAATTGGTAATGTCTCTCGAAAAAAAGATCCTAGGTCACATCGAGTCCCACAGGGACGAGATCATAGGCTTCATGCAGACGCTCATCCAGACCAGGAGCGTCACAGGCGAGGAAGCCGAGATCGGCGCACTCATGAAGAAGGAGCTCACCGGCGACGGCCTGATGGTGG
>CAZAKG010000071.1:0-12013 GCA_964485755.1 uncultured Candidatus Bathyarchaeia archaeon
TCCCGCAGCTCGCCCACAGATTCCCGGAGCCGGCGGGCGCTCTGGACGTCAAGCCCCGTGGTCGGCTCATCCAGGAACAGGACCTCGGGCGTGTGGACCATTGCGCAGGCTATGGTCAGCCTCCTCCTCATGCCTCTGCTAAGCTCTAAAACCCTGCTACGGGCCCTGTCCTCCAGTCCGAGCAGCTCCAGCAGCTCATTAGCCCTCGCCGCCCTATCTCGCCGGGGGACGCCGTAGAGCTGGGCCGCGAAGATCAGGTTCTGGGCGGTGGTCATCTCCTCGTAGACGTTGGATGATTCGGGGACGACCCCGATCCTCTGTTTAGCCCTAACGGTGTCCCG
This sequence comes from uncultured Candidatus Bathyarchaeia archaeon, assembly GCA_964485755.1. GTDB lineage: Archaea > Thermoproteota > Bathyarchaeia > TCS64 > TCS64 > RBG-16-57-9. The sequence continues at coordinate 342 of CAZAKG010000071.1, forward strand.
GGCCACGTCGAAGCCCATGACGGAGGCCGCCCCGCCCGTGGACCTAGTTAGCCCCGTCAGGATACGTATCGTGGTGGTCTTGCCTGCGCCGTTTGGGCCCAGGAGGCCGAAGACGGTTCCCTGCTCCACGTCGAAGCTGACATCGTCCAGCGCCAGCAGCCCATCGTAGCGCTTCGTCAGGTGGTCCACCCGTATGGCTTCCGTCACATCACCCGCCTAGTCCCCGTCGATCAGGGTTCACAGCTTCATCTACATTAGTCTGGTTCGACGGAAAAAGGATCGTACAGTTCCTGTGTTACTGCTTCCAGAACCCTCTCTGGCCCAGCCTCTTACCCAGCCAGACCAGGCTCAGCATCACCGGCACCTCCCAGAACAAGCCCATGGTGGTGCCCAGAGCCGCTTGGCTCCCGATGCCGTAGAGGCTGACGGCGGTCGCGATGGCTATCTCGAAGTGGCTGCTGCTCCCAATGATGACTGTGATGATACCCTCCTGGTACCTGAGACCTGCGAACCTGGTTACCAGAAGGTTATAGGTCAGGATAAGCGCAAAGTGGGCCAGCAGGGGCACCGACATCAGGACCATGAGGTCGGGGTTGCTGATCAGGACGTCCCCGTTCAGGCTAAACAGCACTATCAACGTGGTCAGCAGGGCCGCGATGGCCACCTTGCCCACGGCGGGCCTGTACACCGTCTGGAACCACTCCTCGCCGCGTGTCTCCGTGAGGTACCTTTTGGACAGGTAGCCCACGGCGAGGGGGACGCCTATGAACACTAGCACGGATAAGGCCAGCAGGCCCCTGTCTATGGCGATGTTCTGGACACCCGTGAGGATTGAAACCATGGGGGCGTACAGGACTATTATGGTGACCGTGTTCAGGCTAGTGATCATGAAGTTCTGCTCCTGGTTTCCGTCCGCCAGGCTGCCCCAGACCAGCACCATGGCCGTGCAGGGGCTGGAGCCCAACAGTATGAAGGCCACTGTCAGCTGGTCGTAGCCCCTCAGGAAGATGTTGGCCAGGATCACCGTGAACAGGGGCGCCACGACCCAGTTGCTGAACAGTGTGAGCGCGATGGGCTTGGGGTTCCTGGCCAGCTTCCTGAGCTCATCGAGCCTCAGGTTGAGCAGGGCCGGGTACATCATGAGGAAGAGGCAGATGCCTATGGGCACGCTGATGCCCCTGATCTGCCAGCTGTCAATGGCCTGGCTGAGGCCGGGCAGGTACTGTGACAGTACGAGGCCGACGCCCATGCATGCTATGACCCATACGGCTAGATACTTCTCGAAGAAACTCAGGTGAGCACTAGACTCCGCCAAACTATCAGCCTCTGTTTCAGAAACCCAGACACACGCTTGTATTTAAGTTTTTAAATCTGTTTATACGATGACGCGTTGAAACATATTTAAATCCGTTTAAAAATAATGTATGTGAATCAGATGCCCAAGAACGTAGTAGACCAGAGGCTCACACGGCTCATAGAGTCCAACGTCTGCGAAGGCACCTGCCTCGCCGACTACAAGGATGAGCTCAAGCAGCTGGCGGCCCAGGCCGCGGACCCCAAGGACGCCCGGAGGAGGAGCAGGGTCTTCAAGGCCATCTCGGACTCCAAGCGTCTAAGGATCATAGGGCTCCTGGACGTCAGAGACATGTGCGTCTGCGAGCTCATGGTGGCGCTCGGCATGAGCCAGCCCAACCTGTCCCACCACCTGAAGATACTGGAGGCCGAGGGCTTCGTGGAGAAGCGGAAGGAGGGCAAGTGGACCTTCTTCAAGTCGCTCTACGGGGAGAGGATGAGGCAGCTCGGGGAAACGCAACCATAAATCTAAATATATTTATATGAACATGCGTGGTGCATACTCGAGGACAGTGAAAAGATGGCGGAAGAGTACCTGTCAGTCACCGTGGACAAGTTCCAGCTTCGTGTCAGGAGGGGCCTACGGTACACCCGGGACGACGTCTGGGTCCAGGAGAAGGGGCGAGTCCACCGGGTGGGGTTAACCGACCTGGCCCAGAGGATGGGAGGCGACATAGTGTTCGTGGACTTCCCGAGCCAAGACGCGTTCAAGGCGGGGGAGCCCCTGGCCACCTACGAGACCATAAAGGCCGTGCTGGACGTGAAGGCCCCCTTCGACTGCGCGGTGAAGGCGTTCAACGAGCTGCTCGGCGACAGGCCTGAGCTCATCAACGAGGACCCCTACGGGCTGGGCTGGGTCGCCGAGGTAGTCGCCAAGGGACCGGCCAAGGGACTACTAACGGACCGAGAGTACTTCAGCTACATGAAGGAGAAGGCTGAGGCCGAGACGAGGAAGCTGAAGGGGGCCGAGGATGACTGAGAAGGTGCTCGTTATCCCCTGCAGCGGCATAGGTAAGCCCTTCGGAAGCATAGGCCGCGACGCCACGTTCCGCGTCGTGGACGAGCTCCGCCCAGGGAAGGCTGAGACCAACTGCCTGAGCCTCTTGGTCATGGGCGACGAGGAGGCCAAGAAGCAGGTCAAGGGCAGCGTGTGCATAGCCGTGGACGGGTGCCCGATGGAGTGCGCCCGCAAGAACATAGAGGCAGCGGGAGGCAAGGTTGCGGCCCACATGCGCGTCATGGACCTGCTCAGGGAGAACCGCGGACTGAAGCCAAGGGAGGTCACGTTCCTGGACGAGGACGGGGAGAAGCTCTCGGCGATCCTGGCCGATAGGCTAGCAGCCAAGGTAGACGAGCTCCTGGAGGAACGGCGATGAAGATCAGGCCCAAGGTCGGCGTGATCTCGTGCAGCGGAGAGTGCTGCGGCCTGGGAACCCTGAGCAGGGTCGCGACCCGCCTCATCCTCGAGGGCGTCAGGCCGGAGACTGTGACACTGTGCCTGCCCCTCTTCCTGGCAGGGGACAGCGGCGAACGCGAGTTCGCCCAACGGTTCCCCACCATCCCCGTGGACGGCTGCCACAGGCAGTGCGCCAAGAAGGCAATAGAGAAGTACAGCGGCCCCACGGCGGCGGACGTGGACGTGGAGGCCCTCCTTGAGGAGTGGGGCGTTGAGCCCCCCGCCGATAGGCGGGTCCTGTGTGAAGCCGACTTTGAGCTGGCTGAACGCGTCGCCGCGGAGATCGCCAAACGGATCGACTGGGTTCAGGGTGAGCGGGGTGCCTGAGTACTCCACAAACGTAGAGTGGCTGGGCGGCCACAGAGGCATCCTCAGGTGCAGCAACGGAGCCGAGATACCCTTCAGCGCGCCGGAGGCCCTCCACGGCGAGGGGGGCGTCCTGACGCCCGAGGACGCCTTCGTCGGGGCCCTCAACACCTGCTACACGTTGATGTTCATCTGGGCCGCGGAGAAGCTGAAGATCGAGCTGGTGAGCTACCGGTGCGAGACCACCGGCCACGTGGAGGAGCACCTGGACAGGACAAGCACGTTCAGCAGGATGACCATCAGGCCCAGCATCGTAGTGAGGGGCACGACGGAGGACCGGGTCAACAGGGCTCTACAGATGGCCGAGAAGTACAGCCTCATATGGCAGAGCATAAAGGCACATGTTTCCCTGGAGCCCCACGTCACTGTAGCTGCCTGAGTGCCGCCTCGGCTGCCTGGATGCAGCTCAGGAGGTCGTCCAGCGTGGAAACGAGGCTCCCCAGGCCCCTGCTGCTCTTTATAGTGACGCTGAGGGTGCCCCCGTCCACCCGAGCATCGATGCTCATTCCCTCGGGCGCCCCCAGGTTGTCCGGCGTTATCGCGTTCATTATGGACCTGGCGGCCTCCGGGCTGCCGTAGGTTATGGTGATCCTAGTCTCACTTGGCACGCCTTTCCCGGACAAGGCTGTTCACCTTAGCTATGAACTCCTCCTCCTTATCAACTGGGATGTAGGCTCCCGCCGCCACGTCGTGGCCTCCGCCTCCCCCGCCCACCGCCTCGGCCGCATCCCGCATCACGAGCCCCATGTGGAGTCCCACCTGCGCCAGCTCCTCGGTGCCCCTGGCCGAGACCTTGACCTGTTCGTCCTCGCTGAGGGCCGTGGCCACTATGGGCTTCCCGCCCTTAAGCAAACCCTGTCCGAGGAGGATGCCCGAGACCACGCCTATGACGGTGTCGTCTATCTGGTTCCCCGCCTTGATCACGTAGATGCCCTCCAGCTCCTCCACCATGCCCTTCACCTGGACCAGGTCCAGGGCCGAGCCGATCCTGCGGCGGTACTCATCCAGTGTCAGCTGTGCCTCCGCCATGGCCTCGCCCCTGTCGCCGAGGCAGATGCTGAGGCCCACGCCGGCCTTACCCATCCTGCCGCAGGCGTTGAGGAGGCTGGCGTACTCGCGGCCGCTCCTGAGGGCTGTGCCCGGGTCCTCCAGCCTAAACGTGTAGATGGTGCCTATGAGCTCGTGGACGGACGCTGGGGAGCAGCCTGTGCTCACCATGTGGCTGCTGAGGGCGCTGAACAGGGTGCGCGTCTCGTCCTCCGACAGGTCCGCGAGGGCCCTGGGCCGCTCCCCCTTGCTGAGCTCCACCCCGATCTGTTTGAGGAAGGCGACGCAGTTGCCCTCGTCACCGCTGAGCCCGGGGATGTAGGGGGTCGTGGTGTACGCTATTGCCCTTGGCAGGGGCCTGGTCTCGTAGCCGTAGAAGATGAGGCCCACGTGCTTCACCAGGAGCCCCGCTTTCGTGGCGTCCTCCTCGATGAGCGTGTTCAGGCCCGTGAGGGCCTTGCGCTCGCCCTTGTCCTGCTGGTCCCCCAGGGCCCCAACCAGGGCGAGGCAGCTAAGGTCGGTGTTCACAGGGTCGATGGCCTTGGCGAACATGTAGCTGATGCCCGAGGCGGCTATCTCCCGCGCCCCGTCGATGCCGTGGAGCATGGGGTTCACGTGGAAGATGTTGGGCGTCCGGCTCTCCACGCAGAGGTGGTGGTCCAGCACTATGATGTCCTGCCTCAGGCCCTCGCCTATGATGTCCAGGTAGCCGCTGCCGAAGTCCGTGAAGACGACGAGAGGCGAGCCCTCGTCCCTGAGGGCCAGCACAAGCTTCTCGTCCAGCTTCTTCTCGCTGGTCACCCTGAAGCACGCCCCGGCTCTGTAGGCGGCCACGCTCACTATGCCGCCGCTGCTGAGGCCGTCCGCGTCGTTGTGGGTCACGATCCGCACCTCGTGGCCCTTCTTAACGTGGTCGAGAAAGACGTTAACCGCTGGTCCGAAGGATTGAAGGAACCCGTCCCGCCCGGCCATGGCGACCCGGCTAGACGGTCACTATCTCGTTCCTGTAGCTCCAGTCCCTGGGCAGAAGCCCCTGCCTCTTGTAGAACCGTGTGAGCCTGTAGATGTTGCTCTCCGTCAGGTGGAGGCCCCTCTTGTTGCCGTAGTCCTTGGGGTTGCGCTCCAAGTGTCTCCGGAGGCGGGTGGCCGCCACCATCAGATTGTAGAGGTCCTCGGGTATCTGGGGTGCCAGGTTCGCCTCCTCCAGGACCTTCCTTATGCCGTGGCCCACTATGGGCTTCACGAGGGGTACACCGTGGACGTCTCTGAGGATGTTGCCTATCTGGCTCTGGCTCTTGCCCTCCCTGGCAAGGTTGATTATGAGTGCCTGGACCTCGTCGGGCTGGTAGACTACCCAGTTGGGGGGCCGTTTGCTCACGGGCCTGGTACTACGGCTTCCGCCCCGCATCGATGAGAGTTTTCCTACCATTCTGTGTTTTCTCCGGGTGCTCTAAGGTTAGACTCCGCTGCCTATAAAAAGGTTTTTGGTTTCGTTACCTTACAATAAAATTAACTAAATGCAGCTATTACTTTGTTTACGTGACGCGAACTACGTGAGTTTCCCGGACAGCGGGCACGTCCAGAAGAAATAACTTGATCCCGATGCCACCAATACGTATGCCAATATTCTCACGCGGGTACCGGCGTGAAGACGATTTCCACGCGGTGATGGATTATCTGCGGGACACCTACTCCGAGACGGCGAGTCTTCACAACTGGCTTCCACCCCGCTTCGAGAACAGCGGCAGGGAAATGGAGTCTGACACACACATATGGGAAGCCTGCGATGGAGAACAGAGACCAAGGATACTTGCGGTAGCCAACCCAGAGGCCAAGTTACGATATTTCATACAGATCCATTCAGACTACAGCTTCCTTGAGGATGAAATCCTTCAATGGATCGAGGAACATAGTGTTCTTCAGAGGTCGGAGCACGGAGGCGAGCTGAGGCTCTCTGTTGTCGCCCTTGAGGGGAACCCGGCGAGGGAGGCGGCGCTCAGGAAACGGGGCTTCGTGAAGGGATCCGTCTACAGTATACTGCGTCTGCGTGATGCGGACGCTCCCATACCCGGTTACCGAGTCCCGGACGGGTTCAAGATACGAGCCGTCTGCCCTGAGACCGACTTCGAAGAAATCGCCGCCTGCATCAGGGTTGTTTTCGGGCACGGCGACTGGTTCACCAAAGAGGTCCTTGAGGAAACCTCCCGCGCATCCTTCTATCACGAAGACCTTGACCTTGTGGCCATCGACCCGGACGGAAAAATAGCGTCTTTTTGCACCTTCAGGTTGGACTCTCCGAGCCGCATAACCGAGCTGGAGCCGATGGGGACCCTCTCAGAGTACCGTGGGCGAGGCATAGCCAAGGCCCTGCTCTGTGAAGGCTTCAGACGCCTGAAGAAGCACGATCCGACGCTGCTCTACATCGGCGGGGCGGCGGACACCCCGGCGGCGAACCGGTTGTACGAGGTGACGGGGTTCACTGAGAGACATGACTACTTTTTCTGGGACAAGATGCTGTGACCCGCATAGAAACGCTCACCACATGGTCGATCCCGGCCTCTGATGGCCTAGTCCTCGAGCTATCTTCAGCCGCCGATAAACTCAGAGATCATAAAACCCCTTTAAAGCTCTAGTACAAAACTCCATAACCATCAATAGGCTTGCACTTGAGGAAGAAACGCTATGAGGCCACAAACTTCGGCCCTCAAGGTGAAGGACCTTATGACCCCCAACGTCGTATCCATTTCACCCGGCGAGTCCGTGGAGGACGCGGCCCGCGTCATGACCAGGTTCGGCATCAGCAGCGTAATCGTCTCAGGCGGCGCCAGCGTGGACGGGATACTCACAGAGAAAGACGTCCTTCAGAGGGTGGTGGCCAGCGGCAGGGACCCCAAAGCCACAACGGTGGAGGATGTCATGACCCGGTCGGTCATCTCGGTTGAACCCGAGATGAGCCTGGAGGAGGCCGGCCAGATCATGCTAAACAAGAGGATAAAGAAGCTGCCCGTCATCCACTCCCGGGACGGTGGTAAGGTTCTGGGCATCCTGAGCCTCACCGACATCGCCAGCCTTCAACCAGAGATCATGAGAGACTTCGCCAAGAACAGCTGGGAGCTCAACGCCCCCCCGGACGTGGAGGAGCTCGTCGCTCTTGACGAGGGCCCCCACCTGGAGTTCAAGGCCAGCCTCAGGTACAACACCAAGGGCAAGTGCGTGGACCCAGAACTGGAGGTCAACTGCTTGAAGACGCTGTGCGCCTTCATGAACGCGGACGGTGGCGAACTGGTCATAGGGGTCAGCGACGACCGCAACATCGTCGGCCTGGACCACGATTATAGGACGCTGCCTAAACCCAACAGGGATGGCTTCGAGAACTACATGATCAACCAAGTCTCCAACAAGATAGGGGACCTGTACCTAAGGTACGTCAGGTTCAGGTTCTACGAGGTGGACGGCATGGAGGTCTGCCGCGTCACGGTGCAGAGCAGCCAGGCGCCGGCCTTCCTGAACCACAAGGGTAAACAGCACTTCTACGTGCGCACGGGCAACGGGTCGAGGCCCTTCGAGATAGCGGACGCCACCAAGTACATGATCGACAGGTGGCCCGACATTCTGGTGCAGTAGGCTACTGTTTCCTGAGCCACTCGCCCAGCTTCCTGAAGGCCCGGGCCCTGTGGCTTATCCTGGCTTTTTCCTCCGGCCTCATCTCGCCGAAGGTTCGCCCGTCTCCCTCGTAAGGCGCGAATATGGGGTCGTAGCCGAAGCCTCCGGTGCCCCGGCACTCGTGGACGATCACGCCGCGGACCTCGCCGGTGAATGTGGCCGAGGTGTCCCCGTCCCTGTAAGCGACCGCTGAGATGTACTTGGCGCCCCGGTCCGTCTCGCCCTCCATGAGCTTCAGTATACCCTCATTGCTGATTGTGCGCAGCGCGTAGCTGCTGTAGGGGCCGGGGAATCCGAAGTACTTGTCGATGTAGAGGCCCGCGTCCTCAATGAGTATGGGTACGTCCACGTCCAGCTGCCTGAGGCTGAACTCGGCGATGACCTCAGGGTCGTCGGCCTGTATCTCGACGCGGTCGATGCTCAGCCGCTCCAGCTCGACGCCGTACTCGGCCAAGACCTCCCTGGCCTCGGCGTACTTGTGGTCGCTGCTGGTGCCCATCCACACCCTAGTTCTTTTCAATGTAGCGCCCCCTTCTGGCGACCTCATACATCCGCTGGATGGCCTCCTCGGCCTCAGGGTTGGTCTCCCTGTACCCTGCCTTGAACGCCTCCAGGAGCAGCTCCTGGTGCCTGTAGTGGGTGCTAGTGAGCATCCTGTTCATCAGGTTCAGGTCCACTCCCCGCTTCTCCACCTCGCTGCTCACCTCACTGAGCCCGAAGTCGATGAACACGATCCTGTCCCCGCTCTTTATGATGTTGCTGGTGGTGAGGTCACCGTGGATGACGCCCTCCCTGTGGAGTATCCCGGCGTACCGGCCTATCCTGTGGAACAGGGCCCGCCGCTCCTCGTCACTGATCCTGTCCACTAGGTCCCTGACCTTGACGCCGTCGATGTACTCCATGACTATGACCGCGTTCTCGGGGTCCACCTGGTAGATGAGCGGCGTGGGGACGCCCGCCCCCTTGACCCTGTGGATGATGTCCGCCTCGGCCTTGGTGCGGCTCCTCCTGAGCTGCCTGTCCAGCTCGGGGTGCCTGTACGCCTTGGGTTTCCTGGTCTTCATGAGGGCTCTCAGCCCGTTCCAGTCCGTGAGGATGAGGTCGGCCTCGGCGCCGCGGGCTATCAGCTTCTCCATGGTACCTCCACCTGGTCCATCCTCCAGTTGGGGTTCACGTGGCTCGCCTCTATGGGCGTCCTGATCCCCGAGTTGTAGGCGAGGATGCCCGTCCACGCGATCATTGCGCCGTTGTCCGCCGCAAGCCTTATGGGCACCACGTATGGCTTGGCGCCGTGCTCCTCGGCTATGGACTTCACTATGCTTCCCAGCCGCTTGTTGGCGGCGACGCCCCCCGTGAGGAGCAGCTCAGGCTTCGCGGTGTGGGCGAGCGCCCGCTCCGTGATCTCCCCCAGCATGGCGTACGCGGTCTCCTGGAGGCTGAAGCACAGGTCCTCGATCCTGTGCCTTCCTGTCTGGAGCTCGGCTGTGATGGCCGTCAGGAGGCCGCTGTAGCTGACGTCCATGCCCTTCACCGTGTATGGGAGCGGTATCAGCTTCTCGCCCCGGGCCGCCTTCCTCTCTATGTCTGGGCCCCCCGGGTACTCCAGGCCGGCGGCCCTCGCGAAGGTGTCTAGGCAGTTGCCAACTGCTATGTCCAGGGTCTCTCCGAAGATGCGGTACCTGCCGGACTCGTAGCCGCTGACCAGGGTGTTGCCCCCCGACACGTAGAGCGTGAGAGGGTCCTCGGCGCCTGTGGCCACGCGGCCGATCTCCACGTGGGCGACGCAGTGGTTGACGCCCACCAGCGGCTTGTTCAGGTAGCTGGCCATGGCCCTGGCGCAGGTGGCGCCCGTCCTCAGGCAGGGGCCGAGGCCGGGCCCCTGGGCGAAGGCCACTATATCGATCTCCTTGACGCTTACGGCTGCGGCGTCCAGGGCCTTCCTGACGGCGTCGCCCATATGCTCGCTGTGGTGCCTGGCGGCCTCCCTGGGGTGGATTCCGCCCTCCGCGGGCACGTGGACGTCCAGTATGTTGGCTAGGACACGTTTGTCGCTGGACACTATGCCTATGCCCAGGTTGTCCGCCGTGGACTCGATGCCTAGCGCTATCATTCACACCGAGTGAACGTGGACCCCATAAAAACCTTTACAGGCGCATCCGCGCTGCCCGAAAGGATGAAAAATGGGGTGAGCCGAATAAAGAAATGGGTTTCTACTCCACGTAGATGGCGGGCCTGTAGGGCTTAGACCTGTTGGCTCTCTTGGCGGGGTCCTCGATCCATGGGTCTGACTCCCCCGAGATGGCTACGATGCACCCGAACTCGGCCTCCATGTAGGCGGTGGCGTCCTGCAGTATCGTGGCCTCGTTGAGCTGCCCCATGGTCAGCCGCATGTCCAGGTCGGCCGCGGGCATCTTTATTATGTCCTCGACCACGGTGCGGGCGAACCCCGGGACGATCTTGGCGCGGGCCTTCATTTCGTCGTCCTTGAACGCCTCCTTGATGAGGGTTCCCACGTCCAGGGTGCCCAACTTGGCCAGCTCCAGGGCCTTCACGTAGATCTTCCACTTCCACCCGTCGGCCGTGTAGAAGTGGACCTTGGAGGGTTTGATTCCTGTTACCTTAGTTATGTTCTGTACGTCTTCTATGCTGCTCTGGACGATGGTCTCCAGCGTCTCGCTGTCTCTCCTCACCAGGCTCTGGTTGACGCTGGGGTACTCCGCGAAGGCGATGAAGCCTTCTCCGCCCATCATCTCCCATATCTCATCGCTCAGGTGGGGCGTGAATGGGGCCAGCATCCTGACCTGGGTGTCCAGGACGGTCCACTCCACGTGGTGGATGGCCTTGGCCCTGTCCTTGGTGTCCCTCTGTTTGGCTACGCGCTTCAGGTACCACTCCATGTCCTGGTTGAGCTCGTAGAGGGCCGCGTGTATAGTCTTCCTGACCTTGAGCTCGGTCATGGCCTCCTCGGCCTCGGCTACGTAGCTCTGGAGTCTGCTCAGCATCCAGCGGTCGATGTCCCTCAGGTCCCTGGCGTTGCCCTTGCCCTGCTTCACGATCTCCTCGGCCCTGGCGTAGAACTTCTCCAGGTTGTCCCTCATGCTCTTGGCCAGCTCCGGGCTGAAGTCGGCGTCCTTGATGGGCTCCGCCGTGATCATTAGGCTCAGCCTCAGTGGGTCGGCTCCGAACATGTCTACGGCGTTTATCAGCGGTATAATGTTGTTGAGGCTCTTGCTCATCTTGGCTCCCTCCATGAGCACGGAGCCGTTGACGAAGATGCCTCTGGGCCACATCTCCCTGGGCCAGATGCCGTCGTGGACGAACACCATGTATGTGAGGTGGTTGCTTATGAGGTCACGGCCGCTGTGCCTGGCGTCCAAGGGGTAGAAGTAGGTGAACTCACTGCGGAGCTCCTCCAGCTTCTCCTCCGGGAACCCGGTTTTGACGCTGACCTTCAGCGGCTCGCCCTTGCCCAGGAACACGTAGTCCCAGAAGTCCTCTGTGAGGCTCTCGGGCTCCGGCTTAACCTGATTTATGCCCTTGATGACCGTGTAGTAGGCCATGTAGATGACGCTGTCGCTCAGCGCCTCTATGATCCAGTCAGGGGCCCACGGCAGCTTGGTGCCTAGGCCGGCTTTCCGTGCGCACGCCTTCTCCCTGAGCCAGTCGATGACGTTGTGGTACTCCTGCCTCAGCTCCCTGGGCACTATGTCCATGGCGTCGATGTTCTCGTGGGCCAGCCTCTTCCAGGCGGGGTCGCCGTAGTTGATGAACCACTGGTTCTCGAATA
>CAZAKG010000072.1:0-11960 GCA_964485755.1 uncultured Candidatus Bathyarchaeia archaeon
TGACGCTCCTCCTGCCCACCTGCCGGACGTCCGCCCTGGGCACAGTGAACCTGTCCGCTGGCCCCTTGTCCTCGGGCAGCTTCGAGTAGGCGCGGTCAAGCATAGCCTTGTAGTCTTTCTCCATCTCGCATTCACCATTGTGGGCGAAGGTTATAGCCTCATCGCCCCCGTCACTGATTCGGGAAGGTATTAGAAAAAGGTTGTTCACCTGCGGACGACGGCGAAGTAGAGTATGACGCCGCCGACGAGCCCGATGATCACGCCGGTGGTGAACAGTATGGTTCCCAGGCTCCCGATAAGTGGGACCTTGACGCCCATCTGGACGTCCGCGCTCACCCCGGGGGACGCGTCCTCGTTCATCAAGACGACTCAGTAGCTTCCGGTGGTCGGCCTCCACGTTAGAATCTGGCCGCCTGAGCCGTACGCCTGGGCGCTCCAGAAGTTGTGCACCGTGGGGGGACCCGAGGGCCCCGCGCCTGGGTGCCGGCTCACGGCGTAGTCAGGGAAATCGTTGATGAACGGGTCGTACTCCCAGCTGCCGCTCACCAGCCTATCGTACTCCACGGAGCCAAGGTAGGTGGACGCGTCCGAGTCGCGCGCCACTCCCAGGAACACCGGCTTGGAGCCGCCCGCCTCAAGCTTGAACACTATGTCGCCTCCCATGGACCTTAGGAACCTGCTGGCCTCGTAGTTGATGTGCACGTCCAGGTCCTGGAACACCAGGGCGTAGCTGTCAGTGGACATCCTCTGCACGCCGCTCACGATGTACCCCTCATCATCCATTATCGTCTCCCTCACGGCCCTGAGGCCCCACCCGCCCATGACCAGGCCGAAGGCCGTGAAGACCATGACGGCGCCTATAATGGTGACTATGACGCGGCCCGCGTCCCACCCCGAGCCTTTAGGCTTCACGTAGGTGACGCCGGCCATCTTCTCTCCGCAGTACTTGCAGAACTCGGCCGTGTCGCTGTTCTCCTTACCACACTTGGGGCAGTACCTCAAATCATGTCACGGTAAACCATGGGGCGCCCACGGCTTTAAACGACACGCATGGAGGCCCAGGCGTTCAGGTTGGATCGGCGCGTGGCCCCCTCAGTGTCGCGACGAGGACACCGGTTCACTGTATCAGGTGACCTAGGGAGCCTATGTGGGCTAAGGGGACGGGTTCAGGTGGTGCACCGCCATGCCTGCCGCGGGGTAGATACTATATCCCGCGAGCCGAGTATTCACCTGATCGGGTATGCAGGACAGGTATCTGCCGGAGGGGCGGAGCCTCCAGAGGTCCGAGGAGCTCCTCAGGGGAGCCATAGACGTCCACGTCCACGCGGGGCCCCACATCTTCAGCAGCCCAAGGAGGGTGGACCCATTCCAAGCCGCCGCACAGGCCAGGGACGCCGGGATGAGGGCCATAGTGTTCATGGACGTCTTTGAGATGAGCAACGGCACGGCGTGGCTCGTCAACAGGGCGGTGCCAGACTTCAAGACCTATGGGGGCATCATCCTCAACACAGTCTACGGGGGCATGAACCCCAGGGCCGTGAAGACCGCCCTCTACTACGGGGACGGCGCCAAGTACGTCAGCTTCGGAGCCCACAGCACCCTGTACCAGGCCGCGAGGGAGGGCCGCGTCGTGGACGGCGTATTCAAGCCCCTCAGCGAGATATACCCCGAGTTCAGGAGGGAGCTTGAGACGTGCGTGAGCGTCCCAAAGGGACCGCCCAGCAGGGAACTGGACGAGATACTGAGGTTAATAGCTGCTCACCCCTACGTCTACATGGTCACGGGCCACGTATCTGTTCCAGAGGCCATGCGGCTCGTGGACTACGCTGGGGAGTACGGCATCAGGCGGGTAGTGGTGTCCAGCGCCGTGGTTAAGGAGGCATCAGTGGACCAGCTCAGATACATGGCCGAGAAGGGCGCCTACATAGAGTACACATTGGCGGCCTACACCCACACCACAACAATCCCCAAGACCCACTACTACGTGGAGCGGGAGTACGCCAGCATAGACGAGGGCATGAGCGGAGAGGTGGGTGGGGGCCTGAAGCGGGCGGCCGCCCAGATGATGGAGCTGGGCTCTGAGCACTGCATAGCCTGCACCGATTTCGGCGTCTACACGCTGCCCACTCCGGTGGAGGGGCTAAGGGAGTTCATAGCCTGCCTGATGGACTTGGGCGTCCCCGATGAGGACATAGCCCGTATGGTGAGGACCAACCCGGAGAGGCTGCTGGGCCTTCAACCCCTAAACCCTTAATCCTTGTACGCCACAGTATCACTGTATGTCCGGGGAAAAGTTCGAGTGCGAGGTCATGGACTGGGGCCTCTTCGATAGCCTCAGCCTGGCGGTGACCGAGAAGATCAAGGCGTCCGGGTTCCAGCCCGATTTCATGGTGGGCCTGGCCCGCGGCGGCTGGGTCCTGAGTAGGGTCCTCTGCGACCACCTAGGCGTCAAGGACCTGGTGAGCCTAAAGGTGGAGCACTGGGGCGTCACGGCGACGCCTGACGGCAAGGCCCAGATCAAGTACCCCTTCAAGATCGACCTCACGGGAAAGAAGGTGCTGGTGGTGGACGACATAACCGACACCGGCGACAGCATGAAGATCGCCGTGGACTACGTTCGGCAGATGAACCCCCCGGAGGTCAGGACGGCAGCCCTGCGCCACATAGAAGGCAGCAAGTTCACACCCGACTACTACGGGGACGTGATTACTTGGCGGTGGGTGGTCTTCCCCTGGAACTTCATGGAGGACATGTGTAACCTGGTGGCCAAGGCCGCGGAGGGCGCTCGGGGCCTCGACGAGGTCAAGGCGCGTCTCAAGTCCAACTTCAACGTGGACCTGAGCGGTGACCAGATAAGGGACGTACAGGCCGAGATAAGGCGTAGAAACCGGGCGGGCAAGAGGTAAACTCTAGCCTTAAAGTTAGTAGCCTTAGCGCCAGTTTGGAGAAAAGGAGACTAAGACTACTTAGATTCGCCCGTGTATGGCTGTTAATAAACCTTGACACTGAGCGCCGTTCAATCTGTCTCACACGCGTGCACTGCCAAGATGAACGCTTCACGTTTCCAGTGTCACTAGGGCCCCCATGGCCCCCACGGTCACCCCACAGCATGCTTTTTCCATTAGAGGTGACCAGGTTAGACCCATGAGCGAGATTGGCGGAGAGAAGGTTGAGCTGGGCGACTTGGAGGTCGAAGAGCTGCTGCGCCTCTTCATAGGGGCCCTCGCGGGCAAGGCTCTTGAGCACCTGGGGGTCCCGGCGAGGAAGGAGAAGACAATTAAGGACCTGGCTAAGGCCCGGCTGGCTATAGACTCGGTCGGAGCCCTAATTGATCAGTTAGCCTCGGTGGCGCCAGAGGACGAGGTGAAGCGGCTAAAGACCCTTCTGAGCGACCTTCAGCTCGGCTACGTTGCGGCGGGCTGATTCGTTCACCCGGTACCTGATGACGTTGGCGCCCCTCTCGGTGAGCCGAGGCACCTCTCCCTCTAGGGCCACCAGTCCCAGCCTCAGGAGCTTGTTGAGGGTGTAATCGAAGCTGTACCTGCTGAGGCCCATCCTCTCCTTGATACCGTTTGGGTCTAGACCGTCCCCCACACAGGCTAGGAAGCACACGCACTTGCTGTAGTTGGTGCGTGAAGAGCTCATCATGGCCGAGCATGGTTGGCGGGCTGCGTTAAAATCGATTATCTACAACTGATCCATAATGTTGGGGGTCTGTTAGCCCGTGGAATCGTCACAGTACCCACGCACCCGGATTTAATGGTACCATTATCTACACTGGCTTAATGGTACCATTACGGGTCGAACTGTGGACCTGTGAAAAAACCTGTGCGGTGCAGCAGGCGCATGGGTAGACGCGATCGCCTCTAAGGCCACCTCGCTACAGGTTAATACAACGTCACCTAATCATATCCCGGTGTGAACGTTGTCCGAGTCCAAGCGGGTGGCGTGGGACTGGGTGGACCAGCACGAGGGGATGCTGGTGGACCACCACATGCGTATATGGGAGCTGGCCGAGGTGGGCCTACAGGAGGACAGGACGGCCGACCTTTTAACCGGCGCCCTGGTGAAGGAGGGGTTTAGGGTGACGCGGGGCGTCGCCGGTATGCCCAGCGCCTTCGTGGCGGTCTACGGGAGGGAGAAGCCAATCATCGGGGTGATGGGTGAGCTGGACGCCCTGCCCGGCATAAGCAACAAGGCCGTGCCCTACAAGGAGCCCCTGGTGGAGGGGGGAGCGGGCCACGGATGCGGCCACAACGGGTACGCGGTCACGGCCCTCGGTGGGGCACTGGCCGTCAAGGCGGCCATGGACGAGGGCCTTGTGAAGGGCACCGTGAAGTTGTATGGGTGCCCGGCGGAGGAGACCCTCGTAGGCAAGGTTTTCATGGTCAGGGACGGCGTCTTCGACGGCGCCGACGCCTGCATAGGCCACCACCCCAGCGGCTTCAACGGCGTCAGCCTCCGCAGCGGCAACGCCATGAACAGCGTCAAGTTCGAGTTCTTCGGGGTGGCCAGCCACGCCGCGGGCAGCCCCGAGCAGGGGGTCAGCGCCATGGACGCCGTCGAGCTCATGAACGTGGGCGCCAACTACATGCGTGAGCACGTGGTCCAGGAGACCAGGATACACTACGTGGTGGAGGACGGCGGCCACGAGCCCAACGTGGTGCCCCCCTACGCCCGCAGCTGGTACTACGTGCGGGCGCCTGAGAGGGAGCTCGTGGACATGTACTACCGGAAACTACTGGACATCGCGGACGGCGCCGACAAGATGGTGGGCACAACCCACAGGGTCACGTTCCTCAGCGGCGTCCACAACGGCATGGAGAACCGGGTGCTGGGCGAGGCGGCGATAGCCAACATGCGGCTGGTGGGCGCGCCGACGTACACGGAGGAAGAGGAGGCGTTCGCCGCGGAGATAGCCAAGAGCATCCCGCCCGAGAAGAAGAAGGTCGGCTTGATGAGCAGTAGCCTACCCGACGCAATGGACCTCATGGACGTTAACCTCAACACAAGGATATACGACCCCATCGGGGAGGGGACCAAGGGGGGCGGCAGCAGCGACGTCGCCGACGTGGCGTGGAACACGCCCACGGTCCAGTTCAGAACAGTGTACACCATCGTGGGCGCGGCGGGCCACAGCTGGCAGAACACTGCAACCAACGGCACCACCATCGGCCAGAAGAGCACAGTATTCGCGTCCAAGGTGATGGCGGGCACAGTCATCGACCTCTTATCCGACAAGAAGCTGCTTCAGAGGGCCAGGGACGAGTGGACGCGGCAGATGAAGGGCCGCATCTACAGGTGCCCTGTGCCGCCGGACCTGAAGCCGCCGCTGGACCAGCTGAAGAAGCAGAGCCACTGACTGGGAGTAAACCCTCCCATCACATGTGAACTGAGCCTATCGATAAGTTTAAGCATATACAATTTTTTTCAATTAATACTTAAAGATTGATGAATAACATGAAGGATAAGAGAGTTTTAATTCCTGTCTTTGTGCTCTTATTGGTTTTAGGGGGATATCTCTGGTACACCTCCACCTACCCTAGCCCAGAAAGTCCAGTACTTGTAACCATAGGCGTGGCCAGCCCCACGAGAGAGGAGGACAACTACGAGGAGATCGTCCTAGCCGCGGAGAGGGACATTAACGCGTACTGCGAGGACCAAGGCAGTCGGTACAGGTTCCATTTCAGTGTGAAATACTGCGATGCACAGACATCAAAGGCTTTGGCCGTCACAAGGGAGTTCAAGGAGTCGGGGATAAGCCTCGTCATCGGGCACGCCTGGTCATCCATGTGCGAGGCCTCGCTCCAGTACGTGAACGAGAACGACGTGCTCCTCCTGAGCCCATCCTCCTCCTCGTCCACCCTGTCATTGCCCGGGGACAACCTCTACAGGCTGACCCCTCCCGACACCGTTCAAGCCTGGATGTGCTCCGAGATGCTAGCGAGTCTAGACTACGAGGCCGTGGTGGTGTTACAGAGAGGAGACGCCTGGGCAGACGCGATATACAGCGCCTTGGAGACGGAGTGCGCCGATAAGGGTGTCGAGATAATAGATCGGATAAGATACGATCCTGAGGAACAAGATTATTACACGTACCTGGAGAGGGCGAACAGAAGCCTACTGGGGGGCGTCGAGACGTATGGAAGAGGGGGCGTCGCCGTGCAGCTCATCGGCTTCAGCGAGGCTTATGTAGTGTTACAGCAGGCACAGGCATACCCGGCGTTGATGGAGACGGTGTGGCTCGGGACCGAGGGCACGTCAGATACGCTTAAAGTTGTTGATTATGCGGGGGAGCCCGCCTCGACGGTTGGGCTCATAGGAGCCGTCGTCGCACCGCCTGGTTGGGTCGTTGAGGGCGTCGAGGCTCCGAGCTTCTTCGACGCGGCTCTGTATGACTGCTGCTGGGTGTACGCCCTCTCCGTCTTGGAGGCGGATGGCGTTTCAGCATCCGACGTGGGCGACGTTCTGCCGACGGTGGCCTCCACGTACAGAGGGGTCACCGGTCTCTGCGTCTTGGACGAGAACGGCGACAGAGACGTAGTTGACTTCGTCCTGAAGGGGTACTCTGAGACAAGCCCGGGCAGCTACGCGTTCAAGGAATACGGCTTCTACAGCTCCACGACTGGCCAGATCACGTGGAACGATAAAATCCGGGAACTTGCTAGATAATAAACAGACCAGTCATCTCAATGATGTTTTATCTCCGCGAACTAGATCGCTGAAGAGTCGTCCAAGCTAAGGATCAACTGGAACGAGTATGGCAGACGCCTTGGTGTCCTCCGGGGGCGCATGTCCCAAGGGGGCTCGGTGGGGGCTGGCGGCATCATAGGTTACGTGGAGCCGCCGCTCAACGAGTTGCTCTCAGACGCCAATCCACTTTTAGACCAGCTAAAGAGGCAGCTCCACTAGGCTGCTTCACCCTATCTCTACCTTGTAGCCCAGCTGCACGTCGTGGCCTCTCAGCGAGTCCGCCTTCACCATGATGTTCATGTGGTTGGGCGCGTGGTTCAGGTCGAACCCCGCGACCGATCCAAGGTGCACCCCGTTCACGCTGACAGGGTCGCCCACAACGACGAGGCCGCCCTCATCCACCTCGAAGAAGGCGATGGGTGCGAAGCCCTTTACCTCGTCGCCAGGCTTCAGGTCCTCGTCCACGAGTATGATCTCGTGGACCTCACCTCTCAGGATGGCTCTGCTTAGGAGCTTCTCCAGCTTGAGTCCGCCCTTGGCTACTACGTGTAGCAGCGCCACTGCTTCCCCTGTCACGGGCCTGTGCTCGCCGTAGATGCCGTGCCTCTTCGCGGTCCTCTTATCCTCCATGTCTTCACCTATCCCTGTTTGAAGGGGACGAACCTGTTATAGAAACCTATGACGCGGGCGAGGACCTCCTCCCTGTTCATGGTCTTGCCCTCCTCTATGAGTATGACGTCCCGCAGGAGCAGTAGGTCCGAGTTGTTCTGGTGCCGTAGCATCAGCCTCCTGACCCTCCCGAGGAACGTCTCCCTCTGGTTTGAGGTACCGTGTTTAGGCTCTGCGGTTGGTTCATCCTCTCCTTGGACGGGGAGGCATGTACAGGTCTGTGTCATTATATTTGACATCAACCCACATATATTGGATGTCCAATATAAATATATTGGTCACCCAATACAAATATGAGGTGCCCGCATAAACCCCCCAACTCGATGGTGTTTTATCCCCTAAACCCCATCTCCAATCGATTCAAGTTGCCTAAACTCAGGATAAGCTGGAAGGAGTACGGGAGGCGCCTGGAGACTCTCCGAGAACACATGCGGGAGCAGAAGATGGACGCGTACCTCATAACCAACGGCACAAGCATCTTCTACTTCAGCCACTTCTACCACATGGTCACGGAGCGGCCCGCGGCGCTCCTCGTGGAGCCGGACGGCAAGCCCACGTTCATGGGGCCACTGCTGGAGGCCGACCACCTGCGCCACCAGACGCCTCTAGTGGGCGAGTGCCTCACCTACCTGGACTACCCCGGCGACAAACACCCAATGGAACGGTTCGCCGGGTGGATCAAAGAGAAGGGCCTAGGCAAGGCCAGGATAGGGACCGATAACCCCAGCGGCGCCGGGAGCACCATGGGCTACGCGGGCACCCCCCTCAAGGACCTGCTCAAGGAAGCCGAGCTTGTGAAGGACGAGCAGTACATGTGGGACATCAAGCTACTGAAGTCGGAGGAGGAGATCGAGCTCATCAGGGAGAGCTGCAAGTGGGGAAACCTGGCCCACCAATATCTCCAGGAGTACACCAGGCCCGGGCTCTGGGACATGGATGTCAGCATGATGGCCACCCTGGACGCTTCCACGGCCATGAAGAAGACGCTGGGGCCCGAGTACGAGACCTTGAAGGGACGCCCATGCGGAGCCGGGTTCAGGGGCCAGGTGGGGTGGAAGAGCGCGATGCCCCACAGCATCAGCGTCGATAAGGTGATCGAGGCGGGCGACGTCCTGGTCACCGGAGCCGGGGGCGACATAGGCGGCTACGGCTCCGAGCTGGAGCGCACCATGATCGTGGGCAAGCCCACCGCCAAGATGGAGAAGATGTTCCGCGTCATGTGCAGGGCCCAAGAGGCGGCAGCCGACGCGTTGAAGCCCGGGAACACGTGCGCCGACGTGGATAAGGCGGCCAACAAGGTCATCAAGGACGCCGGTCTCTGGGACCTGGTCAGGCACCACACAGGCCACGGCCTGGGCCTCCTGGGCCACGAGCCACCCTACCTGGACCAGGGTAACCCGCAGCCCCTGGAGCCTGGAATGGTGGTGAGCATCGAGCCCGGCATATACGAGCTGGGTTACGCCGGGTTCAGGCACAGCGACACCCTGCTGGTGACCGAGGACGGCTGCGAGTGGCTCACCTACTACCCGCGGGACATTGAGAGCCTGACGATCCTCTAGATAACCTTTTTAACAAACCTGTTTTTCTTCAACTCGACTTGCAGCCCGCTCTCCGAGAGATCATTGAGACGCTTCTAGAACTGGACGAGCCCACCAGGGAGGACCTGGATGTGGCCAAGTACAGGGCCACGAGGAGGCACCGCCTGGGCAGGGTTCCCTCCAACTCGGAGATCATTGCGGCGTTGAGGCCCGAGGAGCGGCAGCGGCTAATACCCCTGCTGCGGAGGAAGGCGACGCGGGCCATGAGCGGCGTCAACGTGGTGGCCGTAATGACGAAGCCGTACCCTTGCCCCCACGGCAGGTGCGCCTACTGTCCCGGCGGCCCTGAGGCGGGGAGCCCCCAGAGCTACACGGGCTACGAGCCCGCCGCCATGAGGGGTGCCCAGAACATGTTTGACCCAGGCGCCCAGGTGCGGAGCCGCATCGAGCAGCTGCGCGCAATAGGCCACACAGTGAACAAGGTGGACCTCATAATAATGGGGGGCACGTTCCCGGCCAGTCCCCGCCTCTACCAGGAGTGGTTCGTTAAGGGGTGCCTGGACGCCATCACCGGCTTCGAGTCGGGGAGCCTTGAGGAGGCCAAGCTCCGGGCCGAGTCCTCAGAGATCAGGAACGTGGGGGTCACCGTGGAGACCCGACCCGACTGCCTGACGCAGCCCGACATCGACGGGATGCTTGGATTGGGGGTGACACGCGTCGAGGTGGGGGTCCAGAACGTCTACGACGACATCTACAGGCTGGTGGAGAGAGGCCACACGGTCCGGGACGTGGTTGACGGCACCAAGCGGCTTAAGGACTCTGCCCTGAAGGTGTGCTACCACATGATGCCTGGGCTCCCTGGTTCAACTCCCGAGCGGGACCTTGAGGGGTTCCGCAGGATATTCGAGGACCCCGCCTTCAAGCCTGACATGCTCAAGATATACCCGACGCTGGTGGTGAAGGGCACCAAACTCTACGAGTGGTGGAGGCGCGGAGAGTACAAGTCTCTGACCACCGATGAGGCCGCGGAACTCGTGGCCCGCGTCAAGGAGCTGGTGCCGCCCTGGGTCAGGATCATGCGCGTCCAGCGGGACATACCCGTCCACTACATAGAGGCCGGCGTCGACAAGAGTAACCTGAGGCAGCTGGCCCACGGGCTGCTGGCTGAACGCGGCTCCAGGTGCCGCTGCATCAGGTGCAGGGAGGCCGGGCACAGGGTCAGGGACGGCGTGGAGCCCAAGAAATTGGACATCGTCCACAGGGTCTACGAGGCGTCTGGGGGCATCGAGGACTTCATAAGCGTGGAGGACGCCGACAACGACGTCCTAGTGGGGTTCCTGAGGCTCAGGCTGCCCTCTGAGGAGGCTTTCAGGCCCGAGATCACCGTGGATACGGGCCTGGTCCGGGAGCTCCACGTCTACGGGAGCATGACGCCGGTGGGTGCGCCCGGCTTCGAGTGGCAGCACATGGGCTGGGGTGAGGCTCTCATGGATGAGGCTGAGAGGGTTGCGGCGGAGCGCGGCATGAGGCGGATGGTGGTTATGAGCGCCCTGGGCACCAGGGAGTACTACGTGAGGCTGGGGTACGCGCGGGACGGCGTGTATGTCTCTAAGCCTCTCTGAGATGCGTTTTTATCCCGAGGCCGCGCCCCTTCTGTGGGGGAGCGCACTGTACACGGTGGTCTACCAGTACCGGATTCCTAGGGAGAAGAGCATCGAGTACGTGAAGCTGGAGAAGAGGGCCATCGAGGTCTACCTGGAGCTAGGCTGCCTCAAGGTCGAGCTCTACAGGGACGAGAAGGACCCGCGGAGGTGGCTGGAGATCGACAGGTTCAGCGACGTGGACCACTACAAGGAGGTGTCCTCGACGATAAGGGAGGACCCCAGGATCACGGACCTTTGGAATAAGCTTCAGGAGCTTCTTGGCCCTGGCAACTACAGGCCCACCAAGCGCACATACCTGCAGATGCTGTGACCACGCCTATTATTAAGGTGGAGCAGAGTAAACTTCTCTGATTCACATGTCTGGGGACAGGCTCACAGGGTACCGCGGGGAGCTGCGCGAGGCCCTCGCCAGGGCGGGGGCGGAGATCGGGGACAAGCTGGAGGTCGCGGTCAATAACCTGCGGTACTCGGGGAGTCTGATGCCCAGGGTCGAGAGCTACGACGACCGGCACCTCGTCATCAAGCTCAAGTCGGGGTACAACATCGGCGTCGCTTACGCGCCCGGGATGAGGATCGAGAAGGTGGGCGTGGCGCCGAAGCCTGAGTTCAGGCAGCCGCCTCTGCCCAAGGCTAGGCAGGAGCTCCCACGGGTTAGTATCATCAGCACCGGCGGCACCATCGCAAGCAGGGTCGACTACGTGACGGGTGGCGTCGTCTCCGCCATGACCAGCCGCGACCTCCTCGGCATAGTGCCTGAGTTGACGGAGGTGGCGGACGTCGAGGCCGACATCCTGTACAGCGTGTTCAGTGAGGACATCGGCAGTGAGCACTGGACCGGGATGGCGGAGCGTGCCTACGACAAGATCAGGGCAGGGGCAAGCGGAGTAATATTCACCCATGGCACGGACACCATGGCGTACAGCAGCGCGGCCCTCAGCTTCGCGCTCCAGGACCTCCCCGTGCCCGTGATCTTCGTGGGAAGCCAGCGCAGCAGCGACAGGCCAAGCAGCGACAACGCCACAAACCTCATGGGAGGCGTCTACACGGCGGCCAACGCGCCCTTCGCGGAAGTCTGCGTGGGCCTCCACGAGGGCACCAGCGACGACAGCATCTCGTACCTCAGGGGCACCAAAGTCAGGAAGTGCCACACGAGCGCCCGGTACGCTTTCCAGCCGGTGAACGACTGGCCCCTGGCCCGGTACAGGGATGGTAAACTGGAGGTGCTGAACGACCGTTTCCGGCCGAGGCAGCGTAGCGAGCCCAAGCTCCTAAACAGGTTCAGCGATAGGGTTGCGCTCATCAAGTTCCACCCGGACCTCAGCTCCACCATCCTGGAATACTACATGGACGAGGGATACAGGGGGCTGATAATCGAGGCGACGGGCCTGGGCCAGGT
>CAZAKG010000073.1:0-11881 GCA_964485755.1 uncultured Candidatus Bathyarchaeia archaeon
TAATGTATCAATACTCAGTTGATTTTCGTCGTCAAATAAAAGCAAGAGCAATGTCCTTCAATGTACCGATCCAAATCATTAAAGAATCAACATTAGAAACCATAGAACCTCAGACTAGATTTGAATCGTCTGGGAAATCACCCCTATCAGATAGAGCATGGAATATATGCACGACATTATTCTATAAGTCTGGTGGAAAACCTTGGCGTCTTAGCACGGCAAGGGAAGGTGTGTGTTACGTAGGCATAGTATATCGGATGGCAGATCCAGTGATAGGAGAAAAGACTGCTTGCTGCGCAGCACAGATGTTCCTAGATACAGGGGATGGCGTGGTCATTCGAGGCGATTATGGTCCATGGTATTCAGATGAAACACAGCAATTCCATTTAAACAAGAAAGCAGCGCATAATCTGTTATCCAAAGTATTAACAACATATTCTGAACTTGAAGGAAAGCCTCTTCGTGAAGTCTTTCTACATTACAGGATATGGATTAATGACGAAGAATATGAAGGCTTCAAATCTGCATGTCCGGCAGATGTCAAGCTAACTTGTATAAGAGTAAGACAAGAACCTTATGAAGTGCGTCTTTATCGGGAAGGTACAAGACCAGTTATCAGAGGAACATTTCTTACGATCAATGAGCGACGGGGATATCTTTGGACATCCGGTTTCAAGCCATTTTTAGGAACATATGATGGATGGGAAACTCCGGCCCCACTTAGAATTGATATACAAAAGGGTGAAGAAAGTATCATACAAGTCGCAACAGATATTCTTGGATTAACTAAACTAAATTTTAATGCATGCAAATATGGTGACGCAGATCCAGTTACTATAAAATTCTCTGACGCGGTTGGTGAGATACTTGTCTCTAATCCGAAGATAAAAGATCCAATCCCAAAATTCAAATTTTATATATAGTGTTAAAATACTTAGGAATGAAAATCTCCACAGTCACGTACCATCCTAAATTTTAGTAAATCTTGGTATCTATTTTTAAATACAAAAAGGAAGAAGGCGCTCCATGTAGATCGACTTCAGGTTCACAATTACTGGTCGCGCCGTCAGTATCCCAGCCAACGTTACTGAAAAAAGTAGAGGGCGCTCCTGAACTCTATGTACTTTTCTTTCTTACCGAGAAACTGATTTATTTAGATAGGAAAGTAATTATCTGGAGTTCCTGTATTTTAGTACATGCAACCTTTAGATATAGTCGTTCGCCAAGCTATAGAATCAGATTTCCAGAAAATAATAGTAAGTTATAATGGAAATAGATCAAACCCATTTAATCCATTCTCTTCAGTTGATCGGTTAAGACAGCTACCATCTCTTGGTCTCATAGTGGCGGAAGTCAACAAAGTATATGCAGGCTTTCTTTACTGGTTCCTAATGGATGAGCAAAATAAGGATGGCGTCTCAGAAAAGAATGCTCATATTGTCGTTGTGAAAATCGAAAAAAAATTTCTGAATGCTAAAGTGGGATTACTTTTACTACAGACGGCGCTTAAAGACATTGATGAGGAAAAAGTAAATGCTATATTTGTTGACACTCGGGAAGCTAATACTCAACTCCGTGACCTGTATGAGAAACTAGGATTTTCAACAGTTGACCGTACGTTACATATGCGCTACGTTTACACTCCAAACCGTAATCAGGCAAAGAGATCAGATGAAGAAACGCGAGAACTCGCTGTATGCCTAGTCGAGTTACGTGAGCAGTGCAGGACGTTCATGACCGCTTACTCAGAAATAATGGAGATGATCTCTAAAGGTCCACCTACTGATACAGAGGGTAAAAGGATCTTTAGCGCTAAAATTTGGTCTAGAATTCAAGCTTCGCTCGCATCGTGTTCCATTATATCTAAGCTCCTTTGGAAGAATACATCTGATGAGAAGAGATTAATGCTGAGTCGTGAGATGATACAAATTCTTGAACTCCCAAGGAAGAATCCCCTTCCTGTACCAGTAAGGAATGCTTTCGAACATATCGATGAGCAAATTATAGACTGGCTACCGAAGCAGAGTGAGAGTATTCCATGGGGTTGGTGTATAAGTGCGTTTCCAGAAGAAGAGGAGCCTAGGGATTCGAGCCAAGCACTTAGGTATTTTCATATTGGCACATTAGAGCTTCGAGTGGCTGATAGTAGCTGCAATTTAAGGGAAGTTATGAAACAAGTCCAAAATATTGAGAAGCGGATTCCTACAGAAGCACAAATATTTTTTGAAAAATTATAAATTGGTTTGATATGTTTTCAGAACCATTATTTCTAGCCTCTGGTCACACCATCTGGAATACTCATTAATAACAGTAATAAAAGTAAAGGGCGTTTCTAAGCACTATCCGCTCTTCTTGCCTATGGGGCACGCGTACATGCATACGCTGCACTCAACGTAGCTGCAGGGCGTCGGCCTCTTAGCGAGCCTGCGCTCCCTGTCCCTGATCTCGGGGGCGAAGTCGGTCCTCCCCGGGTTCTCGGAGGCGTAGGCCAGGCACCTCATCTGGTCGATGTGGTAGGGCGTAAGCGCGCCCGTGGGGCACGCCTTGATGCACCTGTCGCAGCCCTCGCAGAAGTCCCCGGTGAAGGGCTGGTCGGGCTCAAGCTCGGCTGAGGTGAGTACGGCCATCAACCCCACCCTTGGTCCAGCTTCCGGCGTTACCAGGAGAGTGTTCTTGCCCTGGCGTCCGAGGCCGCACATGGCGGCCGTCGTCTTCATGGGTATCGCCGTTGTGAACTGGGCCCTGTGCCCCAGCTCCAGGAGGCGGCTCAGTATGGGCAGCGCCTTCACCATGCTGACCTGGTACGAGATGTAGTAGCCCTCCACCTTGTCGTCTGGGCCGTGGAACCTGTAGCCCTTCCAGTCGGGGGAGTCTATCTGGATCATGAACGCCGGGTCCCACATGTGGAACGTGAGCATGATCACCGAGTTGGCCTCGGGCATGATCTCCCGCGGCCGCTTAACCTCCCTCACGTCGAACACCCAGCCGTACCTCAGGTCGTCCACCTTCTCCGGCGTTGTGAAGCCCACCGAGTTGAACCCCGCCCCCAGGGCCAGTTCCCTGATCTCCGCCTTCAACGAGCCCAATGTAACCACTATAAGCTGGTTTGACGGTTAGATATATATTTAACCTTCGTGCACGTGATCACTGGTTAGAATGACGGACGCGGCCGAGTTCAAGCTCCTGGGAGGCGCACCCTGCCTAGACTTCGCCAACACGGTGGACTGGCGCAAAGGAGAGCCCCGGGAGCTGCTGAACAGCGTCCACGACCTCATAGACTGGGCCCACCAGGCAGGCGTCCTATCCGACGCGGACGCGGCGAGGCTCCACGAGGCGGCCCACAGAGACCCGTGGGACGCTGAGAGGCTCCACAGGAGAGCCCTGAGCCTCAGGGAGACCATCCACAGGCTGTTCAAGGCGACGGCCGACGGCGAGGACCCCGACGAACAAGACCTGGAGCACCTCAACGAGGAGCTGGCCCAGGCCCTCAGCCACATGAAGCTCACCCGAAGCGGCCCAGCCCTGACACTCCAGCTACACGGAGACGCCGCCGAGAAGATACTCTGGAGCGTCGCCTACTCCGCCATGCAGCTACTCACAGGCGACAGCATCAGCAGAGTCAAGGAGTGCAGCGACCCCCGCTGCGGCTGGCTCTTCCTCGACACCAGCCGAAACGGCACCCGCCGATGGTGCAGCATGAGCGACTGCGGCAACAGAAACAAGGCCCGCACCCACTACAAGAGAAAAAAAGTAGCCTAATTTAACACCAACACGATAAAAAAAAAATTTTTCCCGCCTTATAACAAGCCAGCCATTATAACAAAAAAAGAGTAGCCCAGACCAAAACACCGAAAAAACCATTATAACTACAGCAGTCATAAGCACCGACAAGCCCCAACCAAGAAAAGAGTGGTGGGCCGAGCAGGATTCGAACCCGCGACCACCGCCACGTCAAGGCGGTGTCATACCACTAGACCACCGGCCCACCGCGTTCATAAAGGGAAGAACGAGACGCTATAAAGTTTATCGGTGACCCAGCCCCACCAAACCCATCCGCCCCAACAGCCCGTAGAACCCCACAAGATACTCCAGATCCGTAGAGCCACGCTCCAGCCGCACCCTCTCACTCACCTCATAGAGACTCCTCACCCCATCCGTCCAGTACATCGCCAGCGTCCCGACGCTCCCCCCCTCAGGGTGATCCCTGTTCAGCATCCTCAACTCATCCTGCTCAACGAGACTCAGCTTCACATCCCAGCCCCGGACACTCCACGGACCCCTGAACAGCCGAACAGGCACCAACGCGTCCGCCTCCCGCTCCAGCTTCCTCATCTGCGGCCTCCTGTAAGGCTTCGCCTCGACGCCGCTCAGCTCAAGAACCCTGCTCAACGTCTGAGTCGCGGCCCTCACCTGGGCCTTAGCCTCCGCCTCCAGGTCTCCGACGAAGGCATCGACTGACTCCTCCAACCCCTCATCGCCCGGCGCAAGCCGCTTCACGGATTCCACAGCCTTCACGGCCACCTCGGCCCAGTACACGGCTTGGTCCCTCAGCTCCCTGACGAATCTAGGCACCTCAGACGGATCAGCCGAGGCCCTCTCCACGTAGTCCCTGAACCTCTCCAGCAGCCGAGCCTTCTCCCTGCTGAACGTCTCAGACGCCATCCACGCCGCCTCAGCGGGCCCCGCCGAGGCCAGGAAGTAGGCGTAGGTGGCCGACACCACGGCCGCCCGTTTAAGCATCGCCGGGTCCACCTTATCCAACGTGTCGTAGCTTGTGTGCCAGAACTTGTCAGGCCACTGTATGAGCATGGGGCACGCCACGCCCACCGTGGGGTCGCTGTACACGTAGTGGTCGCTGCCCCCGCTGAAAGGCGTCGTCACGTGCCTGAACAGCGCGTAGCTGCTGCTGCCGCCCAGGTTCTTCACGTCCCTGGTCACCTCCTTGAAGACGCACTCCATCAGGCTGTTCACGTAGCTGGGTGACGCCTCAGGCGTCCGCTCCACTATGAAGCTGCCGCTGGTGACGCACTGCCTCTCACCCACCATGTCCATGTTCACGGCCGCCACCATGCCGGGTATCTCGGACTCCCTGGCCGCCAGGTGCGCGTAGCTGCCGCTCATCTCAGGCACCAACGTGAACACTATGCTCCGCCTCGGCCTGGGCAGCTCCCCCGCCCTGATCAGCTTCTGGAGCACCCTGGCGGCCTCCAGCGCCGCCGCCGAGCCCGACGCGTTGTCGTTGCAGCTGGGCTGCGGGTGACAGATGTGGGCGACAACCACCACCTGCTCGCCTGTGGTGCCCCTTATGACAGCGTATGCGTTGTCCAGCACCCCCTCGTAGAGGCTGCTGTCCACCCTCGCCTTCACCCGCACAGGCTTCTTAGAGTCCTTGATGAGGTCCCTGAGCCACCGACCCCTCCGCGGCGTCAGGACGAAGCCGAACCCCGGCTTCTCGCCCCCCGCCCACCAGAAGCTCGTGTACTTCATCGCGTCGTCAAGCTCACCCTCCGGCAGGTCGGGCTCCCGGACCCAGGTCCCGTAGTAGATGAGGCCCAGGGCGCCACGCTCCTCCACGGCCAGCCTGTGCACCCTCTGGACGTCGCCGTCCGTGAGCACCATCCTACCTCTCACATCCAGGCCCTTATAGTCCTCCTGCTCCTCACCCTTGCCCACGTGAACCACCTCTGCCGCCACGGGGCCGGCAGGGTGGCTCCGCTGGATCAGGCTGAGCTTGCTCTCTCTCCACCTAGCCATGAAGCAGGCTTTCTCCTGGGGCTCCACGAGCTCCAGCTCGGCGTCCACGCAGCTCCACTCCTTGAACATGAGGCTACTCCACGCGTACCCGCGGCCGTCCGCGGGGTAGCTGTGCACCTCAGCCTCGACACCGTTCGCCTTGAATGTGTCCACGGCCCAGGCCACCGCGTCCGATAGGCCGGGGCTCGCCTGGATCCTGTGATGGCGACTGATCTCCGCCACGTAGCCGAAGGCGATCTCACCTGAAGCCTCCTTGGAGACCTTGTCAAGAACATGCTTAAACATGGTTCACTAATACGCCTGACGGGATTTATCGTTTCCCCGGCTGAACCGGGTTGCCGGAAATCCTTATATTGGGTCCCCGGGGTTGAATGTGTACGAGCCGCTGTAGCTCAGTCTGGGAGAGCGCTCGGCTGAAGACCGAGTGGTCAAGTGTTCAAATCACTTCAGCGGCACCAACCGTTATACCGGTTTCTTTATCAAATATAGCTAAACCGGTTGATGTTTTCATTAAGCAAAAAACCAAGGTTGGAGGGTAGTTTAAAGGAGGTTCAGGAAGGGCAGATTCATGTTTGATAACACGAAGAGAATCTGTATCGCGAAGAAGTACATCTGGAATTTTATGCGTGTGCCGTAGGCGTAGTCACGCTCAAACTTGTCCCAAATCTTCGACAGCACTCTCAGAATCAGCAAGCTCGCGACGAGAGTGGCTACGGGTAAAACTATGCTGAGGTTGAACCAGACCGAGGCGGTGTAGGTTAAGACAACCATCAGCAATATGCCTGAAGCCATCATGTATGTCCTAATCCTCCAGCTGAGGGTCTGGGCCAGCGTCTTTATCCCGTATATCTTGTCCTCGTCTACGTCGAACGAGTCGTTGAGAGCGGGCATCATGAGGAAGAGGAATAACCCCATCGTGGTCCCTGCGTATATGATTGGCAGACTAAAGCTGCCCAGCACCGCGTAGCTTCCGATGACGCTTGACATGGGGATCACCAAGGCGATTATAATTTCCTTAACCACGTACATCTTCTTGAGCCTTACAAGCGGATAGGAGTAGACGAAAAACAGTAGAAAATAGACGGAGGACCAGACGAACACGTTCCAGTTAATGAAATATGCGAGGGCTAAACCCAGGACAGCCGTTATCGCTACGAAGTACTGAGCGAATCTCACAGAAACCTCGCCTGTCACGAGGGGCCTGTTCTTCTTCTTGAAGTTATACTGATCCATCTCTTTGTCGACGATGTCATTGTAGATGTACACCGAAGAGGTTATCAGCATCATGGAAAGAACCGCTAGAACGGTGACGAGGATGGGTGGAAAACCACGCCCGGCCATCAGACACGCAATCAGTGCGCTCCACGGCCAGGCGAAGATTGGCTCGACCCTAGACTTGACCAACTTCATCGTGCTTTTTACTACAGACATTTAACTCACTCTATCTGTTTTCTAATATAGAGTGATTTTCTATGTTATTAAAACTATTTATTAATATAGGACAGTTATCGGTCCTTATCAATACAATGTAATATCAATTAGATTGGTCTTGAGGAACCACGTTTTCCTGCTCGATAACCTCGATCTCAGGTACCTTATTTATGTCAACGATTCTATTGGTTACATCACTTAAAAATTCTAATGCCATCTTCAAATGTTTCTCCATGACGGGTTCAAATTCCTTGATACGTTCAGGGTCATTCTTTAAATCCTTAACAAATTCGTTTAGATCATTCAAGGGATTCATGAGTTCATCATTTATCAAGAACAGGAGATCGGATACCATCCGTCCTTCAGTTACGATTTGATCTGGATTAGGCTGTTTAAACGACCATTCATTGTCGTTTAATTTGTTTTTCTTCACCTGCTCCATTTGTTTTCGTTCAGTGATCTCCCTGATTATGGCTAAAATTTCTTTTTTATCCTTCAAATCGATGAAACACGCATGAGCTTCAGCCCATCCCTTTGTTCCATCCTTTCTTTTATACACCAACTCGAATGGAGGCGGTAATTTACCTTTAATCACGTATCGGAATAGCTTAAAATGGTGCAGAAAATCACTTTTCTGAAGAGTGGGTAGATTTAACAGGTTTACTCCAACAATTTCCTCGTCTTTGAATCCGGTGAGCTTGCTGAATGCTGGGTTAACAGATGTAACGGTGCCATTCAGATCCACCGTCACTATGCCATCAGGGGCTAACTTGACCAGAGATTCAAAGCGCTCTTGCGTCTCCCTTCGCTCTTCCTCAAGCTTATATTTCTCTGTGATGTCTCTGGCAAAACATATGATACCTTTTTTCCCGTAATACGTAACCGGGCTTGTTGAAACTTCAACATAGAGCCTATCGCCGTGTTCATTCTGAAGCTGATATTTGTGATACCCATCACTTTTACCTGTAGACAATACTTGTTGAAGCCTTGTTATTGCTCTTTCACGGTCGCCCTCCGCGAAGAAGCGGAAAGGATTCTTCCCAAAATCAGAGACTTTCTCGATCCCCAATAGATCCAGTAAGGCCTTGTTGGCGTATACTGCTTTATTATCAACGAAGATAAGCAAAGCATCGCTAGTCTGTTCGACAACTGTCCTGTACAGTGAGTCTACCCGCTTCTTCTCGACGACGCTTCTTATGCGCTTGGCCAGAACCTGGTAGTGGCTGGGGTCCATCTCCTTCCTCAGGTAATCATCTATGCCCACGCTGAAAGCTGCCTCGGCCACCTCCTCGCTGCCTTGGCCCGTGTATAATATGATGGGTATGTCGAACTCCTTCCTTATGAGGGCGGCCAGTTCGATACCGTTGAGATCGGGCATCTGGTAGTCCGTGACCACGCAGTCGTATCTGTTCCTCCTCAGCTCATCCAGCACCTTAACTGGGTCGCAGATAGGCTGTATCGTGAACGAGCCGTCCGAGACTGGCAGGAAGTAGTTCAGGAAGTCGCCCTGGCTCGAGTCGTCGTCTACATGGAGAATCCTAATTACATCTGTCTGGTTGACGACGA
The DNA here is from genome assembly GCA_964485755.1 of uncultured Candidatus Bathyarchaeia archaeon. GTDB lineage: Archaea > Thermoproteota > Bathyarchaeia > TCS64 > TCS64 > RBG-16-57-9. The sequence continues at coordinate 8,752 of CAZAKG010000073.1, forward strand.
CGTTCTGGAGCACGAGTATCGGGTGACCCATATCTGATATCTTTAAAGGAATTATTGACCCGGGTTCTAGTCCAGTAATCTGGTTTACTGGTATGTTTCTTCATACATCTGCATGGTTTTTAGGCCAATACTTGACGACATTCTCATGATTTTACCCTAAATAGCGGTCCCCTGTAGGCAATTAAAGCACGGTGGCGTAGATCTTTTAGTTGGTAACCTGAGGCTACACAACACCGTTCAATAACACATGACGCATTAGGTCAACCATGTCCATGCATGACGTCAAGATCACGGTCGTGAAGAAGCTATCTAACGCAGACGTCTTCAGCAGGTACGCCAACAAGGGGGCTCACCCGAGCTGCGACACGGTGGAGGTAGGCATGGAGTTCATCTCTAAGGGGATGAGCATACCGTCCAACTTCTGCAGCTGGGCCTGGGCCGACATACAGAGGGATGTGGCCCACATTGCGATGGGGGGAGACTTCCCCTGGATAAAGGACAGAGGCACCATGATCACCTGCTGCACCGACGGCCTCCGCCCCGTGGTTTTCAAGCTGGAGAGGCTCTAGGTAAAAACATTTTCAGGCGCACCGAGCAAATTCGGGTAAGATTTTGGCGCTTATAGTTCTTTAGTGAGTTCGTCCACGACCACCCTCAACGCCTGGGCGGTGGTCTCGACGCTCATGGAGGCTGCGCCCTTGTCCACTACCTGCTCTGGCATTGGAGGGACGTGGATGAACCCCGCGGGGATGTCGCGGCCCGCCTCATCTAGGTAACGCATGAGCTCATAGAATACGTGGTTACACCCGAAGGTGCCTGCGCTGTTGGATATGGTGGCGGGGATGCCGGCCGCCTTGAGGACTTCCAGCAGCCTCCTCAGCGGTAGCTTTGTCAAGTACGCCACAGGCCCGCTAACAACTATGGGCTTATCAGTGGGCTGCGCGCCGCAGTTGTAAGGTATCCTGGCGTCGGCGACGTTGATGGCCACCCGCTCAAGGTTTATCGTGGCGGCGCCTGACTGGCCGGTGCAAACGATGGCCGAGGGGTCATGCTTCTCGATGGCCTCCAGCAGCCTCGGCTTCACCTCGTCGTACCTCAGGGGGATCGTCTCAACGGCGACCCTGTACCCATTGAAGGTCTCCCCCTCAAGCCTTCTGCACGCCTCGTTCGATGGGTTCACGTGGCTTCCCCCGAAGGGCTCGAATCCAGTGAGCAGCACTCTTCCCTTCACGTTGGTTCACATCTAGTGTCCCTGTCCACGGAAAACACTTTCCGGAGAGAACACAGATGATGTACCATGGATACTGGATCGCAGTGGGGGAGACTCCCAAGCGGCGAGTGGGCCCACCGTTACAGGCTCTCCAACGACGCTGGCGTGGAGGTGCATCTGAGCGACTGCGGCGCAACCATCATCTCCATAGCTGCGCCTGACAGAGACGGGGCACCAGGTGAAGTCACCCTTGGGCACTCGAGCCTTGGCGGGCACCTCGGATCAAAGGCCTACTTTGGGTGCGTGGTGGGCAGGTACGCCAACAGGATTAGGGACGGGGTGTTCACGTTGGACGGGGTTGTGCGCAGGGTCACAAGGAACCACGGCAGGCACCACCTCCACGGCGGCCTCAGAGGCTTCGACAAGGTCCTCTGGAGCCTCGAGGAGGCTAATCCATCTAGGGCGTCCTTCAGCTACCTTAGCAGGGACGGTGAGGAGGGGTACCCCGGAAACCTTGAGGCCAGGGTCACCTACAAGTTAAACGAGAAAAGTGAGCTCAGGGTCGTGTACGAGGCTACAACGGATAAGGCCACGGTGGTCAACCTGACCAACCACACGTACTTCAACTTGGCTGGAGGAGGCGACATCCTTGGCCACGTGCTCAGGCTGGACGCTGACCGCTACACTCCGGCCGACGCCGATCTTCTGCCCACAGGCGGGGCCGCCCCCGTGGAGGGTACAACCCTTGACTTCAGAGAACCTAAGAGGGTCGGCAGGGACATTGGTTCAGCGCACCCTCAGATGCGTGCGGCCGGTGGCTACGACCACAACTATGTCCTGAACGGCTCAGGGCTCAGGCGTGTGGCTAGACTGGTGGAGCCTATCTGCGGGAGAGCGTTGGAGGTCTACACGACCCAGCCTGGGCTCCAGCTCTACACGGGCAACTTTCTGGACGGCTCAGACCTTGGAAGAGATGGCGCCCCATACCTTAAACACAGTGGACTCTGCCTGGAGACCCAGCACTACCCCGACTCCCCCAACCACCCAGAGTACCCATCCACAGCCCTGAGACCAGGAGAAACATATAACCAGGAGACGGTGTTCAGGTTCACCGTGGAGTGATTGAAGTGTCTACCAGAGAGGACGCCATCGAGAGGGCCGTAGGCTACGCGGAGGAGGGGTTCCTGTGCTCCGAGTCGGTGCTGTTGGCGCTCAGAGACGCACTGGGGGCCTCATGCGGGTGTATCCCCAGGATAGCTACGGGGTTCGCGGCGGGGGTCGGCCGGACAGGCAACCTCTGCGGGGCCTTCACAGGGGCGGTCATGGGCCTGGGGCTCGCCTTGGGCAGGGATAGACCTGTAGCCGGAGAGAGGGCGCCCCACTGGTACTCCAAGAGGATGGCGAGAGCCTTCGAGGAGGCCGAGGGCTCGCTGACTTGCCCGGGCATCCTGGGGCTGGACATCGGGGACCCTGACGACTACCAGACGTACAGGGAGAGGAACACGTGGCGCACAGTCTGCAGGGACCTGATAAAGACAGCGACTGGGCTAGCCTACGACATACTCGTAGAGGAAAAAGTTGTGGGTGGGGCCGCTCACACGGGAGCGTAGAAGCAACGCTTGGGTGAGTTGACCTTTCCCTCCTTCTTGAGGGCTTCGATGGCCTTCGTCACGTCCTTGCTGTCCAGTCCCAGGGTCTTGGCGACGTCCCCCGGCCGCACAGGCTTACCGGCGTCCTTCATAGCCTTGAAGACCTTATTCTTTAACTCGCTCATTGGTTCACCTTAAGCATCCACGTGAGCCAACAGATATTAAGTTTACCAGCGCATCCGTGTACCCATGAAGGTGGCTGTGGGGTCACCGAACCCGTTGAAGGCGGAGGCCGTGAGGGAGGCCTTCGGGATGTTCTTCGACGAGGTCG
>CAZAKG010000074.1:0-11703 GCA_964485755.1 uncultured Candidatus Bathyarchaeia archaeon
CCTGCTGTGCCTCTCGTTGAGGGCGGGCCGCGCCGCGGGGTTCCGGGAGACAGCCGCCATGAACTCGAAGTTTGAGGCCTGGAACGTTCTAGGGTAAGCGTCCAAGCTGAGGGCGAGGCCGGCCAGCCGGCTAAGCTTCTCCACGGCGCTCATCGCCCCAGGGGTTGAGCCTGTGAACTGCTCTATCGTTTCCTCGACCTTCCTCTCATGGATCGCCAGTATGAGCTCCTCCTTGCCGTCGAAGTGGCCGTAGAGTGCTCCCTTGCTGAGTCCTGCGGCCTCAACGATGTCGTTCATGGAGGTCTCGTTGAGTCCCCTTGTGAGGAACAGCTCCTCGGCTACGGCCAGTATCCTCTCATGTGTCTCGTGTTTCCTGTCCTCTGTTACTCTGGGCGACATAGGCGTTTAATTATACCGACCGGTCGGTCTTATAAGTGTATTGCTGAACCGTAAAATAGGGACGAGCCGGGGGCCACCGCGATATGTATTATATGCCCGTGTGCAGGTTCCTACTCTGTTGATGCAATTTGGTTAAAGTCGACATACCCCACCACTGCTGGTACGAGGACAAGCCTCTCACCCTCACCTTCCCAGACGACTGGAAGGTCCATAGGTGCAGGGTCGAGTCCGAGGGCCACAAGCCCATGACCCAGAAGCAGATAGACGCCGCCGTCCTCAAGCCCGTCGGCCAGAAGCCTCTCCGGGAGCTGGCCGAGAAGGCCGAGGAGGCCGTCATCATATTCGACGACATGACGCGCCCCACCAGGACATGGCAGTACACGCCCGCCATCCTGGATACGCTGCACAAGGCCGGGGTGCCCAAGGACAACGTGCGCTTCATAATAGCGGCGGGCACCCACGGCACATACGGCCGCAGGGACTTCGCGAAGAAGCTGAGTGAGGAAGTGGTCTCCGAGTACCAGGTCTACAACCACAACCCCTACGAGATGCTGGACTACCTGGGAGACACCGGGTACGGGAGCCCCGTCTGGGTGAACAGCGAGGTCATGAGCTGCGACCTGAAGATCGGGGTCGGCACCGTCCTCTTCCACAGGCTCACAGGGATGAGCGGCGGAGGCAAGCTCATCTGCCCCGGAGTGGCCGGCGTCGAGACCATCAGGTTCAACCACGGCGAGATCGGCGGCTTCGGCCCAGGCAGGACCCCGGACCCCACCACAGGCTACATGTCCAACGACCAGAACAGGATGAGGCTGGACGCCGAGGACACGGCCAGGATGGCGGGCCTCGACTACAAGGTCGATACCGTACTAGGCCTCGACAGGAATCCGTTGAAGCTCTACGCCGGCGACTTCGTGGAGACCCAGCGCCGCGCCGCCAAGGATGCCGTGAAGCTCCACGCCACCGAGAGCCCCGAGTCGGACATCGTCGTCGTGGGCAGCTACCTGAGGGAGAACGAGCCCCAAATGGGGCTCTGGTCGGGCCTGAGCACCGTCAAGGAGGGGGGAACCCTAGTCCTGGTGAACGATTGCCCGGACGGGGACATCAACCACTGGCTGTTCAACAGGCACGGCAAGACTGTAGGCGCCAGCCTGTGGAACCCCAAGCCATATAAGCTGTCCAAGGCGAGGCACATGATCATCTACGGCGAGTACCCCCTCAGGAGCTTCATAATGAGGTACGAGCCCGAGCAGGTCACATGGATCAGGCGGTGGGACGAGGTGATCGAGGAGCTAAAGAACCACCACGGAGCCGGGTCGAAGGTGGCCGTCGTACCCGACGGCACCAGCTGCATACCCGAGAACGCTCTGGTGAAGTAGTTGAAGGCTATCCAGATAGACGACAGAGACAATGTCGCCACCCTCACCGGCGACGTGGCGAAGAGTGAGGCCGTGGAGGTGCTTTCCCCGGACGGCAAGGTGATCCTCAAGGCCAAGCCCCTGGAAGACATAGCCTTCGGCCACAAGCTGAGCCTCAGGAGGATCAGGAAGGGCGAGGAGATAATCAAGTACGGGGAGGTCATAGGCGTCGCCTCCAGGGCCATACCCGCGGGGGAGTGGGTTCACACCCACAACGTGGACAGCGCCAGGCTCAAGACCTCCGGAGAGGAGGTCAGGGGGGTGACTGTGTGACCGAGTTCCTCGGCTACGAGAGGCCCGACGGCTCCGTGGGCGTACGGAACCACCTCCTGGTCATCGCGCCCATAGACTGCAGCTATGAGCCCGCTAAGAAGATCGCGGACCAGGTGCCCGGCGCCGTGGCAGTCACCCAGACCCACGGGTGCGGCGCCGACTCTATGCTGGTCCACAACCTGGTGGGCACCGCACTGAATCCCAACGTGGCAGGCGTCCTCATCGTGGGCCTGGGCTGCGAGACGCTCACCGGGGAGATGCTCATGGAGCAGATCGAGCCCTGCGGCAAGCCCGTCCACAACATCACCATACAGGAGGAGGGAGGAACCTTGAAGACCCATGAGAAAGGGGTCAGGCTGCTCCAGGGCATGGCTCAGGACGCGGCCAAGCTGAGGCGGGAGCCCTTCCCGGTGGGCAGGCTGACCCTGGCCGTGGAGTGCGGGGGCAGCGACGCCACCAGCGGATTGGCCTCCAACCCGGCCGTCGGAGTGGCAGCAGACACGCTCATCGATGAGGGGGGCACCGTCATCTTCGGGGAGACCCAGGAGATGAGCGGCACTCAGCACCTCCTGGCGCGCCGGGCCGTCAACGATCAGGTGGCCAAGGACGTTTACACCATCATCGAGGCCCAGGAGGCCAGGCTCAAAGCCATGGGCGTGGACAGCCGCTGGATGAGCACGGGCAACATAGACGGCGGCCTCACAACCATCGAGGAGAAGAGCCTGGGCGCGGTCCGAAAGGGCGGCACCAAGCCCGTCCAGGGCGTCCTCTTCAACGACTGGGACAGGTTCGGCAGACCGTCCGGGCCGGGCCTCTACATCATGGACGGCACCGGCTGGGACGTGCCCAGCGTCACCCACATGGTGGCCGCCGGAGCCCAGGTCGTCTGCTTCACAACCGGCGCCGGCAGCACCACCGGCCACGCCATCGCACCAGTCATCAAGGTCACGGGCAACCCCCAGACCTACGCCAGGATGACCGACAACATGGACGTGAACGCGGGCACCATACTGGACGGCTCGGAGAGCCTCAACAGCGTCGGCCGAAGAATCTTCCAGATGATCGTGGACACGGCCAACGGGAGGCTGACGAAGGCCGAGGCCCTAGGGTACCGCGACTACATAGTGTTCAGGAGGAGCAGGGAGGCCGAGCACCTCCTGGGCCACTGCTGATCCATACTACCTTTTTCCTACCATGTATGAAACCGTGGTAAAGCAGATATCCATCTCAACTCCAAGAAGCTAGACCAGACGCTGACCATGTTATCAAGCGAGAACAACATATCGAAGAGCAGGCTCATCAAGAACTACCTACAGGAGAACCCCAAGGTCATCCTGGAGCTGAGGCAGGGTATGACTCAGTGTAGCCTATGCGGAAAGGAGCTTGGACGCGGCGACGTAAAGGTGAGCACTCCCAGGTACGGCGTCATCTGCATGGGCTGCTGGATAGAGAAACATGGTGAAATAGTGGAAGAATCACCTTTAACGAATATTAGGAGAAAGTAGAGTCTGTTACATCTCTTTGAGTACTACGTCGTCGTACTCCTTCTCTAGCAGGTACTTGTGGCGCAGCTCCTCCTTGGCGAAGTTGTTCAGGAACTCGCTCAGCTCAGTGCCCCTGAGCCTGCGGGCCACACCAACGTAGAAGTCGTGGGTCGCCTTCTCCCTCTGGGCCGCGAACATGAGTATCGCCGGGTAGTCGGCCATGGGGTCCAGGGGCACCTTAACCAACTGGTCCGTGATCTTCAGGTCCGGTACATGCTCCTTAAGGGTCCTCATCTTCAGGTTCCTTGGGTCCTTGAGGCCGTTGAGGAAGTACTCGCGGTGCCTCTTCTCGTCGGCGGCCAGCTCCGTGAGCATCTTCTTTGCCCCCGGGTACGTGGTCTTCTTGGCCGTCTCCGTGTAGAGAGTGTAGCTCTCCAGCTCCATCTCTGAGCCGACCTTCAGGACCTCCTCTATGGTCCAGTCCTTGATCTCCATAAGCATCAGGATCGTCAAAGGTCCGCCGAATATAAGGGTTAACCGGAAAAGGGTATAAGCCGCCACGGGTGTGTGAAGCTGTATGAAGCCCACGGGCAGCGTCAACGTGGAGATCATAGCCACGGGTGACGAGCTCCTCTACGGGAGGATACTTGACACCAACAGCCACTGGATCGCCCAGCGTGTCGGCGAGCTGGGCGCCAAGCTACGGCGCGTCACAATGATCGGGGACGAGCCGGATGTCATCGCCTCAGCCCTCCACGACGCCCTGAAGCGGGACGCCCACTTCATCCTGTTCACGGGCGGCCTGGGGCCCAGCGAGGACGACCTCACGGTGGACAGCATAGGGGCGGCCCTGGGCCGTGGGACGGTCATAGACGCCGCGGGCGCCCGGAAGATCAGGGAGGTCTACGAGAGGCGGGGCATCACGGACGAGGCCGCGTTCAAACGCGGCGAGCGGATGGCACGCGTCCTGGAGGGGAGCCTGCCCCTGCAGAACCCTGTGGGCTTCGCAGTGGGCATGTGCGTCGAGGAGGCCGGGAAGCGCATCTGCACGTTCCCGGGGGTTCCAGCGGAGATGAAGGGCATGTTCGACGCCCATGTGGCACCCATGATCCAGGGACGCGCCACAAGCGTGTTCACGGCCCGCACGTACAACGTGAGCATGGTGTGGAAGGACTTCTTCCCCCTATACACACAGATGCAAAGCGACTACCCGGACGTCTACATCAAGAACGCCGCGACGCCCCCCGTGGAGGGCGAGGACCGCAGCAAGGTCCACACGATAAAGGTGGACTTCGTTCTTGAGGGTAAGACCCACGAGGAGGCCGAGGCCAAGATGGCCTCCCTCATCGGCGACTACGTCAGGCGCATCGAGGCGGCGGGCGGCGGGCACATGGACCTCACCAGCCCTAGCTAGCCCCAGTTTTTTAACCCCGGAAGACAGACATGAGGGTAGGTTTGAAGGGCCTTGTGGAGACTACTTGACCTGGGCCCCGTGTCCGGGTACACGATGACCAACATGTACGAGGCAGTGGGCAGGGCCGTGAGCGAGGGGCGATCCCCGAACACGGTGATCCTGGACCACCCCGAGGCGCCGTTCGTGAACATAGGGTACCACCAGCTTATGGAGAAGGAGATCAACGTCGGCTACGCCAGGGAGAAGGGGTTCAGCCTCGTCAGGCGGACCATAGGGGGCGGAGCCATACTGGACGGCCCCTGGGAGCAGGACTACTTCGTCGTCGTCAGGAGGGGCGACCCCGAGTGCCCTGCGACGATCCCCGAGTTCTACGGCAAGTATCTCAGGCCGCCCATGTACGCCCTGAGGAGGCTAGGCCTGGAGCCGTCAATACGGCCCCCCAACGACATCCTGGTGGGCGGCAGAAAGATCAGCGGCAACGGCGCCATCACCATAGACAAGGCCAACGTGCTGGCCGGCGACCTCCTGCTGGAGAGCCCCACGTCCCTCATGTCCGAGATCATCCGGGCACCCAGCGAGAAGTTCAGGGACAAGCTGGCCAAGTCCATGTCCGAGTGGGTGACCTCGATAAGCTCAGAGGCCGGGGACGCGGACAGGGGCGAGGTGAAGAGACTCATCGTCGAGGGCTACAGGGAGGAGCTGGGGATAACGCTTGAGCCGGGGAAGCTGACCGCCGGGGAGAAGGCGACGCTGAAGAGGCTCATCGAGGCCAGGAGCACAGAGGAGTGGATATTCAGCAAGGACAACGACCTGCTAATGAAGACGGGCGGGGGCGCCCGAGGAGCCAAGGTGAGGGGGGGCGTCACGGTCTCGGAGGCCGTCCACAAGGCCGGGAAGCTCGTGCGGGTTGTCCTCGTCTCAGAGGAGGACAGGGTCGCCAGCGTGAGCATCTCGGGCGACTTCTTCACCCAGCCCTACACTGGAGCCGTGGAGGAGCTGGAGAGGCACTTGGCGGGGGCCAGGCTAACCGAGGAGGACCTGGCCCAGCGCGTGAAGGAGGCCTTCGAGAGGACGGGGATGATGGTGTTCGGCGCCTCCCAGGAGGACTTCGTGAAGACCATACTGAAGGCCAGGTTCGAGTCCGGGTGAAGCTACTCCTTCACAACGGGGACCCCTAGGTCGTCGAACCCCTTGTCTCCCTTGAAGTAGGACTCCAGTGCTCCGGGCAGCTCAGCCACCGTGAGGCTGACCTGCCTCCAGGTGTCCCTGTCTCGTATGGTGAGCACGTCCCTGTCCCTGGTGTCGTAGTCCACGGCCACGGCCAAGGGGATACCCACCTCGTCTGTGCGGGCGTACCTGCGGCCTATGCTGCCGCCCTCGTCGTACACGACCCAGAAGCCCCTCCTGAGGAGTAGGTCGCGCACCAGCTGGGCCTTCTCGGGGAGCCCGTCCCTGGTCACCAGCGGGAACACCGCGACCTGGTAGGGGGCCAGCCTCCTGTTCAGGTGGAATATGTTGCGCTTCTCCTTCTCTCTGCGCTCGTAGCTGGCCTCCAGCGCGACGTAGGTGAGCCTGTCGAGTCCGTAGCTGGGCTCCACCACATGGGGCACGAACCTGGTGCCGTCCTCCCTGAGGGCCGTCATGTCGAGGCCGGAGGCCCGCATGTGGTTGCTAAGGTCGAAGTCGGTCCTGTAGGCGCAGCCGCTAATCTCTGTCCAGCCCCACGTCTCCAGCTTCACCTCGTGGTCGAAGGTCTGGGCACTGTAGTGGGCGCGCTCCTCTGAGAGGTGGGCCCTGAACCTCTGCTTCTCCGGGGGGACGCCGAGGACATCCATGAAGGCCTGGCCCACGCCCATGAAGTAGCCCTGCCACTCGGTGAGTATGAGGCCCTGTTTCACGGCGTCGCCTATGGTTATGATTAAAGGTTCTTTGACGCCTTCAGCCTCCATCTTCTCCGTGTAGAGCCTTATGACCGAGTTCTCTACATGCCTAAGCCAGGGGCAGCCTGGGCTCTGGGGGTCGAAGAACAGCTCCAGCTCCATGATGGTGAACTCCCTGACCCGTAGCATGCCCTGCCGTGGGCTGATCTCGTTGCGGGCCACCTTGCCGGTTTGAGCTAGGGCGAAGGGCAGCTTCTCCCGGGCGTGGCTGAAGCCCCACCTGTAGTTCATGAACATGGCCTGGGCCGTCTCCGGCCTGAGGTAGCCCGTCTCGCCGCCTGTGGCGCCTATCTCGGTCTTGAACATGGTGAGTATGAGGGTCGGCTCCTTGAGTTCGCCGCCGCACTCGGGGCACCTGACCTTGTGCTCGGCCATGAGCCGCTTTATGGCTTCGCCGCCCATGGCCTCCACGTTCTCTAGGCCAGTCTTGTCCTGGATCAGGTGGTCGGCCCTGAAGCCTTTGCCGCACCTGGCGCACTGAGCCGTGTACTCCTTGAAGTTGTCCAGGTGGCCGCTGGCTTGGAAGACGCGCTCCGGGTTGATCAACGGGTCATCGATCTCCAGGAACCCCTGCCGCCTGACGAAGAACTCCTTCCACATGGCCTCTATGTTGCGCTTGAGCTTGGTGCCCAGGTCGCCGTATGTGACGAAGCCACTCATGCCGCCGTATATGTCGAAGCTGGGCCAGTAGAAGCCGCGCCTCTTGGCGATCTCGGTTATGGTGTCGTAGAGTGTCTGCTGGGGCAACCTTATCAGAGCGATGAAGGGGGTTACGCCTTATAAAAAGGGTGGGGCTACCCCACAACGGGCCTGAACTTGTACCCGTACTGGATGATGCCCGAGGTGCCGTCCTCCCTCACCTTACGGAACACGGCCTCGACGCGCATCCCAGCCTTAACCTCGGCGGGGTCAACGTCCACAACCTGGCTGAGGAGCCGCATACCGTCGTCCAGCTCGATGAGGGCCACCACGTAGGGCGCGTACTTCTCGTAGCCCATGGGCGGGCTCCTGATCACAGTCCAGGTGACAACCTCACCCACCTCGCTGAGCTTGTAGTCCTCGAACTCTGTGCCTCCGCAGGTGCAGACGGGTTTCGCCGGGAAGTACCTGGCGCCACACGCCTTACACTTCCGGCCGATGAGCCTGTACCTGGGGACCTCGTTCCTCCAGTAGCGCGGAACACTCATTTACCGAACCTCCTCAGAATGTTGACGGCTGAGACCGAGGCTACGCCTCCCATGCTCTGGGCCAGGCCCACCTCGGCGCCGGGCACCTGGTGGTCGCCCGCGGCGCCCCTCAGCTGCAGCGTCACCTCGGCCACCTGGTAGAGGCCCGTGGCCCCCAGGGGGTGGCCTCTGGCCTTGAGGCCGCCGAAGGTGTTCGTGGGAATCTTCCCGTCCTTGTCCGTGGCGTTGCCCGCCACCAGCTTGGCCGCCTCACCCTGCTTGGCTAGCCCCAGGGCCTCCAGGCTGAGGACGCCGTCGATGGTGAAGTCGTCGTGGACCTCGGCCAGGTCGACGTCGCCCGGCTTCACCTTAGCCATCCTGTACGCCTTCTCGGCGGCCCTCTTCACGGCGTCGAAGACGAGTGGGTCCTTCCTGGTGGTGAGGCTGCAGCAGTCCGTGGCCACGGCTGAGCCCGCGACCTCGACGCCGGACTCCCCCGCCGGGACAAGCACCAGGGCCGCTGCGCCGTCGCCTACGCCGCTGCACTCCATCGTGTGGATGGGGTCCGCCTCCATGGGGCTGTCCATGGCTCGGTCGATGCTCATCCTGAAGGGGTACTGGGCGTGTTTGCAGCCCACAGAGTGGTCGTGGCCCTTCACGGCCATCATCCCCACCTCGGCCGGCTCAGCATAAAGGTCAAGGTAGAGCCTGTGGAGCATGGCGCTTAGCCCCGCCTGGGTGACCCCCGTGTAGGCCGTGTACTCCTGCTCCTCGGACATGACCATGGCCGTGGTCGCCACCTCGGGCAGCACGTCGCTCATCTTCTCCACGCCGCCCACCAGCACGCAGTCGCTGTAGCTCGACGCGACGGCCTTGACGGCCTCGTGGAAGGCGACTCCTCCGCTGGCCGTGCCCGCCTCGACCCTTACAGCCGGCAGGCCGGGCCTGCCCAGAGAGTCGGCCACCAGGGCCCCCAGGTTGATCTGGTCCTGCATGAGGGAGCCGCTCATGTTGGACACGTAGACGCTGTCCACCTTGTCGGTGCCCGCGTCCCTAAACGCCTTGAGGGCTGCCTCGGCGAAGAGGTCCTGGGTGCTCCTATCCCAGTACTCCTTGATGGGTATGAATCCGACTCCCGCTACTGCGACTCGTCTCACTGTATGATCTGCCCCCTGTGCCGCAGGTACGTTGCGTAGTCCACGTTCTTCTTCCGGTCGATGTAGCTCCCCAGCCTGGGCCCGCCCCTCTTATCCTTAAGGGCTTCCTGGGTCGTGAATATGAAGGCGTCGCTGCCGCTCCCCGACCCGTAGCTCACCATGAATATACGCTCCCCGGACTCGGCCACGTCCAGTGTCGCGGCAAGCCCCATGGGGCTGCTTCCCGCGTAGGTGTTCCCGACCTTCCCGACGACGAGCCCCGGGTTGATCTGGTCGACGCTGAACCCCAGGCTCCGAGCCACTGTAATGGGGAACTTGGTGTTGGGCTGGTGGAACACCGCGTACTTGAAGTCCTCTGGCCCGTACCCCGTCTCCTGTAGGAGCCTCTTGGTGGCCCCAGTTATGTGCTTGAAGTAGGCGGGCTCGCCCGTGAACCTGTTCCCGTGCCTTGGGTACATCTCCTTGGCGCGCCTCCAGAAGTCGGGGGTGTCCGTCACGTAGCTGTAGGACGCCTCAAGGTAGGCAACCGTCTCGGCGCTCCTCTCAGCGAAGATGAAGGCGGCGCCTCCGCAGGCCGCCGTGTACTCCAGGGCGTCCGCGGGCCGGCCCTGGGCCGTGTCGGCTCCTATGGCCATGGCGTACTTTTGCATGCCGCTGCCCACTAGGCCGATGCAGGTCTGCATGGCTTCGGTGCCTGCCTTGCACGCGAACTCGTAGTCGGCCGTGGACACGCTGGGCGTGGCCCCTATGGCCTCTGCGACGATAGTGCCGCTGGGCTTCACTGCGTAGGGCTTGCTCTCGGTGCCCACGTATACGGCCCCGATCTCGGAGGGGTTGATCCTTGCACGCTTCACTGCCTGCTTTGCGCACTCCACGGAGATGGTGACCGTGTCCTCGTCCAGGGCCACCACGCTCTTCTCCTCCACGGGGGCCCCCGAGGTGCCCCACATCCTGTTGATCTCGGCCGCGTTCAAACGGTACATGGGCACGTAGGCGCCGTAGCCCACTATGCCCACCTGTCTCAGCGTCTTCAATGCAACCACTGCGAATATTAGTGAACATCATGCGGGCTGGATATTTAAAAACCTCGACATGGATCGTAGCGCGGTTCGACAGAAAACGTTAACCCATGTACACTTCCCTGATGGCCTTCAGCGACTTCAACGTCGCCCTGAGGCTGTAGGGGGCCTCGAACCGGTGTACGCACGCCGCCCAGTCGTCTCCGACAACTTCTATCTCCTCCAGGCTCATGGGTCCGGTGCCCTGCCTCGCGGCCTCGGCTATGTGGGGCACCTTGGAGGGGTCGTAGCCCATGATGTGGCAGCAAACTGAGTCCACGGCCACCACGTTTCGTCCGGCCACCAACAGGTTCATGCAAACCGGGTTGCCCACGACGGGCCCGTTGCCCTCCATGCAGGTGAGGCCATCCACGACGACCAGGTCGCACCTCACCGTCTTGGCCAGGTAGGGCAAGATGGCGTCCAGCTTCTTGTGATGCCGGCTCTTCTGAGCCTGCTGAAGGACCCCGTACAGGTTCTTGACGCCCAGGGTGAGCAGGGTGTGGGCGCACGTCTTCATCTTTGGCAGGTTGACCAGGTAGTCGGCGTCCAGCACTGCGCGGGGTATCCTAAGGGTGACGCCAGCCACGTCGTGCTCCTCGTAGTCTCCGTGGCTGAGGTTCATGAAGGGTACGTCCCACTCGTCTAGGAGGCCCATGAGGCCGGAGCCCTTGACACGGCTCTCGGCGGTGCCCGCTATGTTGTCGGACTCGACGACGGTGGCCTCGCAGCCCTGCTCCCTGACGATGTCGATGACGGCCTTGATGACCCTGAAGTCTGTGAGTACCATGCCGTCGGGGTTCTTGGCGTTGCACACGTTGGGTTTTATAAGCACATGCTCGTCGCCCTCCAGCCTCGTGCCGCCCAGTAGCTCGACGCTTCTGCGCACCGCGGCATCCACGTCCGCGCCGGACCTGACCACCGAGACCCTCTCCATGTTCACCTGCTCCTCGGCGTCTCTCTCAGCAGCCCGGACGCCCGCTCCATGATCCCCAGCATCGCCGCCTCGTCCCCGACCGTGATCAGAGGCTCCTCGGTGCCCGCGACGAGCCCCGCGAAGTGCCTGTACTGGCCCTGGAAGCTGGGGTGCTTGAACCTGACCAGGTCCAGGTACCAGTCCAGGCCCCTCTCATTGATGGTCTCCCTGCGGCCGCCCTTCTCCACGGTCACAGAGTAGGGGCCGATCATGAGGTCCGTCTCCAGGCGCCCCTGGGTGCCCTCCACCTCAACCCGGAACCTGGGCACCAGTCTGGTCCAGCTCAGGCTGCACTCGATCTCTGCGCCCCCCTCAGCCTCCAGAGTGGCCTTGATGTTGTCGCAGACCTCGTACTGTCTGCACCACCATGACAGGTCGCGGACGTCCCTGACGCGGCCCGCCAGTGGGGTGGAGACGC
>CAZAKG010000075.1:0-11590 GCA_964485755.1 uncultured Candidatus Bathyarchaeia archaeon
ACCGAGGTAGGCGGGAAAGCCTCAGTCAGCGAGGAGCTTCTATCATCGGGCAGCCTCACCGTTGAAGGCGGCATAGAGTCCGGGGGCCGCGTCGAGGTGCGTGGAAGCATCAGGACCAGGGGCATCAAAGCTGATAGGATAGAGATAGCCCTCGGAGGCTCTCTGAGCCGGGTGACGGAGAGCCTTGAGGCACAGTACATCAGGGTCGAGCCCAGGGAGTGGCGCGACGGAGAGCTAAGGACCGGCAAGATTAAGGGCGGGGAGATCATCCTGGAGAACGTCGAGTGCGACACAGTCACAGGGTCCAAGGTGTACATAGGGGATGGCTGCAGGGTCAACGGTAAGGTCACCTACACGGAGAGTATACAGGTGAGCCCCAACGCGTACCTGAGAGAGCCCCCCGAGAAAACTGAAACGCATTAAAAAAACAGGTCGGCTGCCACACTGATCCAGGAAGAAGCAGATGCCCCCAGGGGGCTTCTGGGTAGACTCCGCTCAGAGTTCGACTTCGTCCAGGGCAACTTCCTCATAATGGTTCTAAGCTGGCTCGTCCTGGACTTCTTCACCGAGCTGCCCAACACCTACTACACCCTGTACGTGGAGGCCCTGGGCGCGTCCACCACAACCATCGGCCTCATCTTCGCGGCCCAGAACGTAGCCAGCGCCCTCGTTCAGTTCCCGGGTGGGTACTTGGCTGACAAGTATGGGCGGAGGTGGCTCATCAGCACCATGACATTCGTCGCGGCTCTGGCCCGCATTTTCTTCGTCTACGCGCCCAGCTGGGAGTGGATTCTCTTGGGGGCCGTCCTATCCGGGTTCGCTGCCATATACCAGCCAGCCCTCAACGCGATAGTGGCCGACTCTGTCCCCAAGGAGAAGAGGGGCATGGGGTTCAGCATCATCAACCTCATAGCCAGCGTCTCAACGACGCCTGCACCCCTATTCGCTGGCTACATGCTGACAATGTACGGCCTCGTCCCCAGCATGAGGCTCACATACAAGCTGGTGATAGGCGGCTTCCTGGTTGCGGCCTTCATGAGGCTCCGTCTCAAGGAGACCGTCCAGAGCCCGGCCAGGATCAATGTCGGCGAGATGCTTGGAGAGTACCCCGCCTCGCTCAGGGAGAGCGTGAAGGTGTGGAGGGCGGTGCCCAGGTCGGCGTTCACCCTGTTCCTCGTGGACATCGTCATGAACTTCACCTCGGGCCTCTTCATGCCTGTGCTGGCCTTCTACATTATACGCGACTTGGGCATAGGCGAGCTGAGGTACAGCTACCTCATGGCCGCTCTGCCCATCTCCATGATCCTCTTGGCTCTGCCCGCCGGGAAGCTTGTGGACGTGGTGGGGAAGAAGAAGCCCATCATGGCGGCGTTCGTTCTGTGGGGCGCAGCCATACTCATCATGGTTAACGGCGACTTTCCGAGGCTTCTGGTGGCCATGATCATGGTGGGCCTCATCATGGTGATGGCTAACAGCGCCATATCGGCCCTGCAAGCCGATCTGATTCCACGTGAGCACCGGGGCAAGGCGAATGGCTCCAGAGGCTTCTTCTGCCTCATCGCCGGCAGCCTCGGCGTCTTGGCAGGCGGCTGGCTCTACGAAAACGTGAGCCACAGCACGCCATTCCTGCTCCAGGCGGTGATAGTGCTTGTGCCGCTGGTGATGGTCCACCTCTGGGTCGAGGAACCCAAGAAGACGGAGGGGTAGGACAGAGCCCGAAGAGAGGGTGGCCGGGATTTCTCCCCCGACCACCCTCACAGGAGCCCTCTGCTCTGCAGGTACCCCGGAAGCTCTCTGACGCTTCCTAGGACCGTGTCCGGGCCGGCTGCCTCCAGGCGCTGTACGCTCTGGGTGCCTGTGAGGACGCCGACGGTGACGGCGCCGGCGTTGAGTCCCTCCTCTATCCCGCTCGCCGTGTCGTCTACCTTGACGACGGCTTTGGGGTCCTTGACGCCGAACTTCTTCATGGCGTACAGGATCATGGCGGGGTCTGGGCGTGACGCTCCTACCTGCTCGCTGCACACCCAGCCATCGATGAGACCTCCTTTAATCCAGCCCAGGCGCTCCACTATGGCCTCTGCCACCTCGGCTGGGAACCCTGAGCCCGTAACCACCTTGACACCATGCCCCTTGAGGAACCTGAACGTCTCTGACGCGCCCCGTATCTCCTTCACCTTCCCTGTGTTCTCGTTGAGGGCGCTCAGGAATTGGCTGTATATCTCCTCGGCCTTGCCGCCTCCCAGCTCCCTGATGACGGTCCACTTGTCTCGGCCCCTCTGCTCGTTCAGTACCTCTATGGGCACCGATACTCCGTGTGCCTTGAACGCGTCGTCGTAGCACTTCAGCACAAGGGGGACGCCGTCCACAAGGTCGTCGACGGTGGTTCCCGCCATGTCGAAGACAGCCAGCTTGATCTTGGCCGTTTAGACTTCCTCCACTATCTCCGCGAGGGGCTTCCTCTTGGCGCTGGCCTTGAACGCCTGCTTGTCAGGGTAGCCCAGAGGTGTGACGGCCACCACGTACTGGTCGTCTGGGAGGCCCAGCGCCTCCTTGACCGTGCCGTTGTCGAAGTCCCCGATCCAGCACGTGCCCAGGCCCTCAGCCCTGGCGGCCAGCACCAGGTGGGTGAAGGCGATGCTCACATCCATCATGAAGCTCATCTCACCCATGTAGCCGCCCCTGTTGAAGGGTATCTTCCATCCCACTGCGACGATGACCGTCGGCGCCTCGGCGATCCACGTCTGGCCGCCGCATGCCTCGGCCACCCTCCTCCTCTTCTCGCCGTCCTTGACCACGTAAAACTTCCAGAGCTGCCTGTTGTCGCCGCTCGGGGCGACGCGTGCCGCCTCAAGCACCCTTCTGAGGGCATCCTGCGGCACAGGGTCAGCCTTGAAGCTCCGTATGCTGCGCCTCGTCTTGACTACGTCGTAGAACTCCATTTCATGGAGAGAGTGAATGGAGTCGTATTTAGGCTGTGCCGTCTCCCAGATACTGCTTTAAGCCCAACGGCGTGGGTATCACCGTGATACCATGGATTACTTTAAGGCTTTGAAGAAGTACACGGAGCTCGCCGGCCCCATCGGCTACGAGCACAGGGTTCAAGAAGAGTTCATGAGGGATATTGAGCCCTACGTGGAAAGCGTCGAGTTGACGAACGTGGGTAACGTGGTGACCCGCGTCGGAGGCTCAGGGAGGAAGGTTGTGGTCTTCGGCCACGCCGACGAGCTTGCCTACTACGTCCTAAGCATCACCGAGGACGGGTTCCTCCACGTCAGCCAGGGCCGAGCCGACAAGCTATCATATCCCTACACCTTGGTCGGCCAGAGGGCTCTGGTTATGGGAGACGCGGGCGACGTGCGCGGTGCCTTCGTAAGCCCGACGGGTCACGTCCTGGGCCCCCAGGACAGGGACAAGCCCCTAGAGCCTTGGGGCGTGCTCGTTGACATAGGCGTGGATAAGAAGGAGGACGTGGAGAAGATGGGGGTCCACGTGGGGTCACCTATAATCTGGAACCCTCTGACGGAGAGGGTCGGCGACAAGGTGCTAGGGAAGGCCATGGACGACAGGTTCACTCACCCCGTGATGATCGAGCTCGCGAAGCGCCTGCAGGGGAAGAGCCTGGGCTGCGACCTGTACCTCGCCTCATCCGTCCAGGAGGAGATAGGGTGCAAGGGGGCCCAGGACCTGGCCCGCCTGGGCTTCGACGTGAGCCTAGCCCTGGACATAGGAATCGCGGGCGACTACCCCTCCCTACCGAAGGACAGGATGCCAATAAAGCTGGGCGGGGGCCCCGTGATCGTGTACAGGGACGCCAGCATAGTCTACAACGTGGAGACCATAAAGGAGCTGAGGGCGGTTGCCGAGAAGAACGGGGTGCCGTACCAGCACGGCGTCTTCGAGCACTATGGCAGCGACAGCGCCAGCATGATCGCGGGAGGCGCGAGGCCCAACCTGCTCTGCGTGCCGTGCAGGTACAGCCACAGCCCCGTGGAGATGATCCATCTGGGCGACGTGGAGAACCTGGTCAAGCTCCTATACCACTATGTGGCATCGTAACCTCTATCTTCACACGCACCTAATTCATCCACCGTGAAGCAGGGTAGGTTCCTGGCGCCGGTCGTATTGGTGGCGATCCTGGGGGCGTGGTGCCTCTTCTACGGTGAACCGTTG
Source organism: uncultured Candidatus Bathyarchaeia archaeon (assembly GCA_964485755.1). Classification (GTDB taxonomy): domain Archaea; phylum Thermoproteota; class Bathyarchaeia; order TCS64; family TCS64; genus RBG-16-57-9. The sequence continues at coordinate 4,171 of CAZAKG010000075.1, forward strand.
AAGCCGCCCGTTCAGGGGCCCGGCGAACAGGCGGCCGAGGAGCCTTGGTCCCCCGTCACAGGCTTCAGGAAAGTGGACCCATACCCCCTGTACGTGGCCACATACGTGGCCGACTACAGGCTCAGCGAGTACCTTGAGACGGGCTCCTACTCGTCGTCTATGATACGGGGGGAGCCAGGCTGCACATGCTTCTACGCTGCAGGCAGCAGCGTCTACGGGAGAAACTTCGACTTCCCGCCCAACCCCGTCCTACTGCTGTTCACGTACCCTGAGGACGGCTACGCCAGCGTCTCAATGGTGGACCTGGGCTACTTCGGGTACAGCATGAGTGAACTGCCGAACGCCGAGGACCTTGAGAGCCTTACGACGACTCCATACCTGCCCTTCGACGGCATGAACGAGGCCGGCCTCGTGGTGGGCATGGCCGCCATACCACACGCCGAGCCCCCCTTCAGCCCGAATAAGGTTACCATAGGCGAGATACAGGTGATACGGCTTCTCCTGGACAGGGCTGCAACCGTGGACGAGGCCCTCGCACTCCTGGACAACTACAATGTGCAGATGGTTGAGCCCCCCATCCACTACCTCGTGGCCGACGCCACCGGCGCCTCAACCATCATAGAGTACGTGGGTGGTGAGAGGCGGGTTGTGAACGGGTTGAGCTTCAACGTGATGACCAACTTCCTTGTGACAGAGACCGACATGACTGGAGGCGCCCCCTGCTGGAGGTACAGCCTGGTGGCCGAGGGCCTGGCCGAGGCCCAGGGAATGGTCTCCCCCGACGAGGCTATGGCTCTGTTGAGGGGCGCGTCACAGGACCACACCATCTGGAGCGTGGTCTACAGCCAGGCGACGGGTGAGGCACGCGTGGCCGTGGGACGGCGATACTGCCACGTCCTCGTATTCAAGCTGGGCTCAGCCGAGACCGGGTAAAGCATGGTCCAGTGCGGCCTCCACGTGTATGTCCACTGTGTCTAGCAGCGGCAGCTCCGAATCCTCCTGCTCCAGGATGAGCGGCAGCTCTGTGCAGCCGAGGATGACCCCGTCCACCGGGTAGGCACCCACGATGGCCAGCAGCCTCCTCCTGCTCTCCTCTTTACGGATCCCTATCACCAGCTCGTCAAAGACTATGCGGTCCACCTCGTCCTGCTCCTCCTCACTGGGGGTCACCACCTGGACGCCGTGCCTCCTGCCCGCCTCCTGGTAGAAGGTTCCCCGCATGGTGTGCTTGATGCCGAGGAGCAGGAGCCGCCTGAAGCCCAGGCTCCTCGCCCTCGCCAGGGTCACCTCCGCTATGCTCAGCACTGGGACCCCCGCCAGCCGCTGAACCTCGTCGTAGACGGAGTGGGGAGAGTTGGCGGCCATTACTATGAGCTCGGCCCCCGCCGCCTCCAGGCCGCGGACACCCTGCATGATGTAGCCTATGTAGGCGGCCCTATCTGTGTTCTCGTGGTCGGTGAACCTTTGGAAGTCTAGGCTGTAGATGACGACCTCCGGGTAGTGGTAGTCGCCCCGCCTGGCATAGTACTTCTCGTGGATGAGGCTGTAGTACCTGGCCGTGGACTCGTGGCTGATGCCGCCCAGAACCCCTATCCGCTTGGTCATGCGTATCTAGGGGGCGCGCCGTGATAAGTCGCTACCGGGTTGTGAAGTACTCCGAGTACTGTTCGCTCATGCTCTCGCCCCCGGGTGTCATGACGCTGATGACCAGCCGAAGGGTCTCGAACCTGGGGCCTGTAATCTTCAGGGTGTCCGACCTGGACTCCTCGAAGGCCAGGCTGAATGCTGGGCTCTGGGTCTCTGCTCTCACCTCGCCGCTCTCGTCCTCCAGGACCACACGGACCCTGTAGCCCTCGGCAGTGAGCCTCCCCTCGTTGGTGGACTGAACTTGGACGGTCACCTTCTCGTTCCTTATGGTGGCGGACCAGCTTGGGTAGACGTAGGGCGCCGCCCCCACGGGGAAAACCTCAGCGGCGTAATGGCTGAACTCCGGGGGGATCTGGCCAACGTTCCAGCCGCTGGTCGTGGTCTCAATATAGTAATAGGTGACGTTGTCCATCGTCCAGTAGACGCCAGTGGCGTCCACGGCCAGCCCGACGGCCATATGGTTGGGCAGCAGGAGCAGGGACACCTGGTAGCCCATGGACTCCAGGAGGCTGGCCAAGAGTATGCTTGTGTCCTCGCAGTCGCCCCCACCGTCCACCAGGGTCTCCAGCGGGTAATTGGGGTAGTCTCCTATCCCGCCCGACGGGGAGTCAAGTACATACTCAAAGCTCTGGACGAAGGAAATGGCCAGCCCCATGAGCTCTTGCTCGGTCAGGCCCTCATCGATCCTGAACACCTCGAACTCCCTGGCCAGCACAGCGACGTAGCCGTCGTCGAGGGGGTGCAGCACGTAGCCGCTGTAATCTGCTGATAAGTACCTCGCCTTGACGCTGTAGTAGTCGTAAAGAGCCTCCGGCACGCTTATGCTGACTGATCGCTCCGCTCCTTCCCAGGTCCACGTGTACTCCCGCTCCATGACGGGTATCGATCCCGGAGAAATATCGAGTCCCCCGAACGCGGCCTCGTAGTCGCTCAGCAGGGACTCGTACTCGGATGTGAGCTGCTGGTACTGGCCCTGCAGCATCTCGTACTCACCCACAAGCGTCTCGTGTTCGCCTTGGAGCGTCTGGAGCTGCTCCTGCAGCTCCTCGTGCTCGTCTGTCAACACGTCGAACTCGGCGTCGAGGGCCGACAGGTCGGCTTGTAGGCCTTCCACTGTGACCTGCAGTGCCTCTGCCTGGGGTGTGAGCACCGCATAGATGTATGCGAGTCCCGCGCCGCCTCCGAGGATGACGCCTATGAGCAAGGCTCCTAGTGTCTTAGCGCTCAAGACAAGTTACTAAGCGTCGCGGGGTTATAAAGGAATATGCCGGCCGTAGTGGAGTCCTGCTACATGCCGAGGCCGGGCGTCCTGTGCCGCTTCTCCCACTCGGCCCTCATGGCCATGTCCCTGGGGTCCTTGAGGTGGTCGCTGCAGACGACGCCGTCCAGGTGGTCTATCTCGTGCTGGAGCAGCTCGCTCATCCCGTCCCTGAACGTCTCCGTGTGCTCGCCGCCCCTCTCGTCCATGTACTTGACCCTGATGGCCGTGTTCCTGGTTATCCTGACGAAGAAGGCGGCCTCCAGGCTGAAGCAGCTGTCCCAAACCATGAAGGTCTCGGGGCTCCTCCACTCGATCACCGGGTTCACAAGGTAGAACCTGCGCTCCGGCGTCTGGACGTAGACGAGCCGTAGGGGGCGCCCGATCTGGGGCGCCGCTATGCCCCTGCCCAGGCCGTAGAACCTTTGGTGCCTCGTCAGGGTGTCCCTGAGGTCAGCTAGAACCGGCTTGAGGCTCCCGAAGTCCGTGACCTCGGCCGACACCTCCCTCAGCCTCGGGTCGCCGAGGAGGACTGTGTCTCTGACAACCATGGGGGAACCATGGTTCACGGGGGATATAACCTGTAGCGTTTGCACAAACGATTTAGTAGAGGGTGGCTTTATCCAAGTCATGGAACCCGTCCCCTTCTACCACGTTGACGCCTTCACCGAGACGCCCTTCAGGGGCAACCCCGCGGCCGTCTGCTTCATGAGCACCCGCCTCCAGGACAGCCTGTACCTGGCTATCTCGGCGGAGATGAACCTCAGTGAGACAGCCTTCGCGGAGCCCGAGGGCGAGGGCGTCTACAGGCTCAGGTGGTTCACGCCCAGGCGTGAGGTGCCCCTCTGCGGCCACGCCACCCTGGCCCTCGCCCACGTGCTGTTCAACGAGCGAGGGTACAGAGGCGACGAGCTGACATTCAAGACGGCGTCGGGCGACCTCCACGCATACAGGGGCCGGCGCGGAGTACAGATGGACTTCCCCCGCAACGACCCCAAGCCCGTCGCCCCCATAAAGGGGATACTGGACGGCCTGGGCGTGGGCGAGTATGTGGCCTTCCAGTACAGCGACACCAACCAGAAGCTGCTGGTTGAGCTCGGCTCCGAGGAGCAGGTCCGCTCCGTGAGCCCCAACTTCAAGGCACTACTGGCCGTCAATAACACCTTGGGGTGGAGGGGCGTCATAGTCACGTCCCGGTCCAGTGACTACGACTTCGTGTCCCGGTACTTCGCGCCATGGATGGGCGTGGACGAGGACCCTGTGACCGGGTCAGCGCACACCGTCCTGGGTCCATACTGGGCGGAGAAGCTTGGGAATAGTCTGCGGGCCTACCAGGCGTCAAGCAGGGGCGGGGCGCTGAGGGTCGGCGTCACAGATGGCAGGGTAAACCTGGTCGGGGGAAGCGTCATAGTCGTGCGGGGCAGCCTCAGCCTCTGAGCAGCTTCAGCCCCGTCTTCGCCGCGGAGGCCACTACGCAGAGCCCGAGGACGACCAAGCTGAGGCTTGATGCAGCCTGAAGGGCTCCGGCCATGGGCAGCCTCATCCCTAAAACCGTCCTGTACTCCCTGAAGATGTAGTCCAGGGCGAGGTACAGGCCGTTCATGAGGCAGGCCCATGCCAAGGCCAGTAACGTGACCCCCCACACCGTCTTCTCGGAGCCCAGGTCTAGGCTCAAGCCCGGCGGCTTCTGAGCCACCTGGGGCTTAGGGGCTGCATCCTCGAGGGGGGCGGGTGTCTCCTCCGGCTCAGTGGCTTGCCTCTGCGCCTTCCTCTTCCTGAATGGTAGCTTCGAGCCGATGTTTCTGAGGAAACTTAGGTTCACTTTTCCTAGTTTAGGCAGTTGATTCACCTTGGGCTTCTCTTCGGTGGGCTCGTAGTCTACGTCGTAGTCCGGCTCGGCCTCAACGGGCTTCTGGGGTCTAGGTCGGCTGGCGCTCCTGTTCATGTAGACTATCATTAGGGCTGTCCACAGCGGGATCAGTCCCCCTACTAGCAGCACCCAATCCAAGGCGACCGGCTTAGGCTTTACCGGGAGTTGTTTAAACCCTATATGGAGCGTTGTTAGCGATTCGGGTTCGACGAGGGGCGTTCAGCGTGCGAGGGTTCCCAGTACGTCGAACTGCATCTCCCTCGGCTCGCCCAGCAGCTTGACCCTCGACGAGAGATCGGGGCTCTCTTTGACTTCCCTGGCGAGGGCCTCTGACACCCAGATACGCTCCAGCTCCTGCGTGTTCTTGATCCTGACGACCCTAGCCTTCAGAGGGTCCACGGGGCCGCATATCCTTACGGCGGTGGCTATGGCGTCCCTGTCGCTGGGCAGGAACGGCGGTATCTTCCCCGTCTCGCCGCTGCCCTGGGTCAGGCAGTTCACGTAGGTCTGATCGTGGTCGATCTTGTTGGCGGCCCGGGCCGTGGTGAGGTCCGCGAGCCCTATCCCTATGGCGTTGCCGTGAGTCTCCTCTGAGAGGTCCAGCACAACGATCTTGCCCACCTTGGTCGCCTTGGGGTCGCTTTCGCCGGGCATCCAGAACCTGCCCGTCACGTTGGTGTCCATGCCGACTCCGCTGATGTTCTTACCTATCTCCTCCACGATGAGCACATCGATCTCCTTGAAGGGTATCCTGGGTAGCAGCTCCTTCGCCGTCTCCAGCAGCCTCTTCTCCTCATCCGTGAAATTCCCCGGCAGGATCGCCTTCACAGCAGCCGTCTCGTGGGCCGCGTTCTCCAGGACGGCGAGGCCCATGACCACGTTTGTCTTCTCTGCGATGAGCCTCCCAGCCTCAGGCATGATCCTGTGGTACCCGTCGTACTTGTGCCAGTGGATCATCTCTGCGCCCTTCTGCTTCCCCAGGCCGATGGCCAGCATCTTCAGTAGGCCGCTCTCTATCTCGCCCTTGAAGTCGGTGTGGGGCTTCACCCTGCCCACCACGAATATGCCGTCGGCCTTGAGCGCCACCCTATCTAGGTACACTGTGACGCCTCCGTCGAGCGTCCCCACGGGGTCCACCTCCATGCTGGACACTATGGGGGCCCCGACGCTCGCCTCGGTCACGCCCAGGCTGCACAGCACCTCCACCTGGCCCTCGGGGGTGGAGCCGCCGTGGCTCCCCATGGCGGGCACGATGAAGGGTTCTCCGCCGGTCTTCCTGATCTCCTCCACCACTGTGGCAAGGATGCCCGCTATGTTGGCTATTCCTCTGCTGCCCGCGGTGACGGCTATCCTCTGCCCTTTCCTGACCTTGTCCTTCAGCCCCTTCTTGACCAGCTCCTGCCTTATCTCCTTCCTGTAGTCCTTCAGCGTGGGCTGGTCGAATGACTGGCGCGCCTCAACCATCCTGGGTAGACTCATGGTTCACTCGTCACCTCAATGTGTCCTGCGCTGCTTCAAGCTTTTCCGTGCCTTCGCCATCTGGACGGCCACCTGTATGGCCTCCTTGAGGCTCTGGGGGTTGGCTGTGCCGTCGCGCCTCCCGGCTCTGCCGTAGGCTGTGCCGTGGTCCACGCTGGTCCTGATGAATGGGAGGCCGATGGTCATGTTTACGCCCGCCATGTCGCCCCACTCCCCTGTCGCCTGGTCCCACCTGAACCCGGCCAGCTTCACGGGTATGTGGCCCTGGTCGTGGTACATGGCCACCACAACGTCGTAGAGGCCGCCCAGAGCCTTCCCGAAGACTGTGTCCGGCGATATGGGTCCCTCCACGTTGAGGCCCCTCATCTTCACCTCTGCTATCGCTGGCTCGATCTTGGTCTTCTCCTCGTCGCCGAAGAGGCCGCCGTCGCTGCTGTGTGGGTTCAGCCCGGCCACCGCGATCCTGGGGGCCTCTATGCCCAGCTTCCGGGCCGCGTCGTAGGCCACCTCGATTGTGGTCACGATCCTCTCCTTGGTCACCTTCTCGGGTACGAGCCTGAGGGGTATGTGGGTGGTCACGTGGACCACCCGGAGGTTGCCTGATATGAGCATCATGGCGTAGTTCTTTGTGCCAGCTTTCTCCGCGAGGAGCTCCGTGTGGCCCGGGTAGCTGTAGCCGCCCATGTTCATGGCTTCCTTGTTCAGAGGCGCCGTCACTATGGCGTCCACCTCACCCGCCAGCGCCATGTCCGCGGCCCTAAGCACATACTCGACGGAGGCTCTGCCGGCCATGGCCTGGGGTACGCCCATCACCAGCCTGCCCGCGTCCACGTTCTTGAGGTCCAGTAGGTCTATTGCGCCGTGCCTGTACTCGGCCTCCCCTAGCTCCTTGATGGGGTGGACTGAGAGTCTGGCCTTCGCGACGTCAAGCCCCATCCTCATGGCTGAGCCGTCGCCCACGACCAACGGCCTGCAGATGGCGTAGACCTCGGGGTCGCTCAGCGCCTTGGCTATTATCTCGGGGCCGACCCCTGCCGGGTCACCCATGGTTATGGCTAGCAGTGGCTTCAAGTTCTCATCCTCTTAAGGTACTTCACCGCCTCTATGAGGGCGTCGCCTGAGCCGAAGCCCCCCGCCTTGGTGACGGCCCTCACACCGTTGGACAG
>CAZAKG010000076.1:0-11442 GCA_964485755.1 uncultured Candidatus Bathyarchaeia archaeon
CGACGGCGTCGCCACCCAGGTACCGGCTCACATTGGGGACGCAGTACACGTATGCCTCAGGGTTCACGTTGAGGCCCACCCTGCCAGCCTTGACTATGATGGGGTCGCGGGGCACCTCCACGTTGGCTATCTCAAGGTAGCCCGACTCAAGGCCCGCGAACAGGTGGTTCATCACGGTGTTGCCTCCCACCGTAATGTCAGAGACCTCGCACGGGTGGACGCCCGTGTCCCGGAACAGTTGGGCGAGCACCTCGTTCACAGCCGAGACCACCACCCTCTGGAGCTTCATCAGCCCTTCCTCGTCTCTGGCGACGGCGACCCTGGTGACCAGGTCCTCGCCGTATGTGATCTGCCTGTTCATTCCCGACGCGGTGCCCAGTATGCGGCCGGTGCCGATGTCGGCCAGGGCGGCTACGATGGTGGTGGTCCCTATGTCGACGGCCAGGCCGTAGTTCCGGCTCCGGGTGTCCCCCGGCTCCGCGTTGATTATCTCAGGGTACCCGCTGGTGCGGGTGACCGTGACCGTGGCCTGATCGTCCTTGATCCTGTTAATGGCATCGTAGACCTGGTCCGAGACCCTGGGGGCCGTACCCTGGTAGTCCCTCAGGCTCAGGCGCCTGTAGGCCAGCAGCGGGCTCCCCGCGGCACCCCGGGGCGAGTCGAGCAGGTGCTTGGACGTGGCCGGGCTGGGCTCACGTATCTCCAGTTCAGCGCTGATGAGTATCTTGGGGTGGTCGACCCTGCTCTCCGCGGGTATGGTGAACTCGCAGTCCTCCACGAGGCGCACCATGCACGCCAGGTGGTACCCGTGCGCCAGCTCCTCCTCCGACAGCAGCTTGTCCGGCGTAGTGGACCTCTTCTCGACTCGGCCCCGCTCAAGGATCACCCTGCACTTACCGCAGAAGCCCTTGCCGCCGCACAGGGCCTCTATGTGGACGCCCTCCTCCCGCATCCTGTCCAGCAGGATGTCTCCTCTCTCGGCGAGTATCTCCCTGTTGGTGGGGTTGAGGAGCACCCTGATGGACAAGCGAATCATATGCATTGATGCATTATGGTTTAAAACAGTTGATGAAGGCCGGGGCAAGTGTTATACTGGTTGACCCTGAAAGTTGTTCATATGATCCTGGGTGTCTGCGGTAGCCCCCGCCCCCAAGCCACAGAGTACGCCCTGAAGCAGGCCCTGGGCCTGCTGGAGGGCATGGGCCACGAGACGGTGTTCTGGGGCGTCATGGGCAAACAGATAGGATTCTGCACCCACTGCGACTACTGCCTGGGAGGGAAGGGCTGCGTCATACAGGACGACGTCCAGGGACTGTACCCGCTACTGGAGGCTGCCGACGCCATCATCTTCGCGTCCCCCGTCTACAACGGCGGCGTGAGCGCCCAGACCAAGGCGGTCATGGACCGGACGCGGGCGCTGCTGGCGCGCAAGCCCAAGGCGCTGCAGAACAAGCCTGGGGTGGCCATCGCCATAGGGGGCGACAGGTCGGGGGGCCAGGAGCTGGCCATCCAGCAGATAATGACATTCTACACGCTGAACGGCGCCCTGACCTTGAGCGGCGGCTTCTTCGGAGCCAACCTGGGGGCCTCATTCTGGTCCAAGGACTCTGTCGAGGGCCTGAAGGCGGACGACGAGGGCTTCAGGGGGCTCAGGAAGACCGTGAAGCGCCTTGACAGGTACCTGAAGGAGCGTGGCGGCGAGTGAAGCTGGCCTGGTGCGTGACCGGCTGCGGCGACAAGTTCAAGGAGACCCTCAGGGTGATGAGGGGCCTGAAGGAGGAGCACGGGGAGAGCCTCAATGTGGAGGTGTTCACGTCGAAGGCCGGGGCTCAGGTCGCGAAGTACTACAAGGTGGCCGACCAGCTGCAGGAGTGCTTCGACAGGCACTGGGTCGAGGTGGACGCCAACACGCCCTTCCTCGCTGGCAGGCTCCAGCTGGGCGAGTTCGACGCGGTCCTCGTGGCCCCTGCCACCAGCAACACGGTCGCCAAGATAGCCCACGGAATCTCGGACACCTTGGTGACGAACTCAGCCATCCAGGCCGTCAAGGGCTATGTACCGGTCTACATTATGCCCGTCGACTACCGTGAGGGCGTCACAACAACCACGTTGCCCAATGGGCGAACACTAAAGCTCAGGGTCCGGGTGGAGGACGCCGAGAATGTACGAAAGCTGGAGGCCATGGAGGGCATCCACCCTTTCGAGAGGCCTGAGGACATACCCGGGATAGTCGCAGAGCTCATGAAGTCCCATGTACAATCGGCCTGATCCGCGCCACTCATTCCTGCTTGGGCCGGAAAAGGTTTAAAAAACTCTGGGACAGGTAAAGGGGAGTGGAATAGAGAATGCCCACAGTCACAGTTGACAAGAATAAGTGTGATGGAGACGGCGTCTGCGTAGACATCTGCCCAATGAACGTGTACGAGTTGGTTGACGGAAAGTCTGTCCCAGTCCGCGCCGACGACTGCATAATGTGCTTGGCGTGCGTCAACGCCTGCCCAAACCAAGCCATCACAGTCGAGGGTTAGAACCCCGCGAGGAATACCTTTTTCCCTTTTACCTTTTTGTTCTAGTGTTCACGTACAGCGATAGCCCGCACCACGTCCGCCGTGTTCTCGCACCAGTCAGCCACTGTCTCCAGGGCGTCGAAGAACTCGTTTAACAGGATCATGGCGCCCACGGTGTACCCGGGGAACTCCATCACTGCGAAGTGCTTCCGGATTATGCCGTAGAGATCGTCGATGCTCTCCTCCATGATCTCCACCTGGTTGGCCAGGCTGAGGCCCTCCTTTGGGTTCTTGGGTAGAACCTTGATACATTTTGCGAGCACCTTCACGCAGTCCACGTCCGCCCTCACCATGTTCAACGTCGCCGTCTTGATCTCGTCTGGCGCCTTATCGAATGGGACGACGTTCAGTATCCTGGCGGCCTCCTTGCTCCAGTCGGCTACCCAGTCCACTGCGCGGACCAGCTCCATGAGGTCGTCCCTCTCCTCGGGGAACATCTCGCTCTTGGTGAGCTCCTCCACCATCCGTCTCCTCAGCTCGTCTGCCTGCATCTCGAAGCGACTGACATCCAGGAAGGCTACCTTGCACTCCTGTTCCTTGCATTCGGCTGCGGCCTCGATCATCTCGTCGAGTGACTCCACCGCCTGCTGAGTTAGTTCCAGGTGCTTCTCCACCATCTGGAGCACGTTCTCGCCTCTCTTGGGAGCGAACCAGCCGAATATCTTCTTAGACATTTATTAGCCATCATTATTTCGCGTTGCTGTTCTATATACTTTCTCTAAGCATACTCACATAGACAAATAGTAGTACAGTATAATGGATGCAGGTATTATGTGGAAAAGAGCCGTCACTGCGAGGGTGACCCTGGGGGACGAGGACACGAATCTGGCAACTTTCCTGGTTAAACTTGAGAAAGGTTTCAATAAAGGCATAAAAATTAATGCGCCGATCAGGTTAATGGATAGGTGCACGAGCCAGACGCCGAGGCTTACGGGGTCCCCCGTTGCGAGGGCCGCGATCATAACGTCGAACACGGTTCCTATGTTGGCTCCCAGAATGTACGGCAGGATGTAGTATTCCGCCCTTATGACCCCGCTGGTGGCCAAGGGAACCAGCAGCGACACCATCACTGTCGTGCTGGGCACGAGCAACGTGAACAGGAACCCGGCCGCGAACGCCCTCCCAGGCCTCATGAACGTCGACCTGATCAGGTTCCAGCTACGGGGCATGCTGAACATGGCGGTCATGTACTTCTCCACGGCGCCCAGAGCCAAGATCAGTAGAAGAGCGCCCAACGCGATCCCCGCCCAGGGAGGGATGCGTTCAAGGAGTGGGCCGACCCAGGGCGTCGCCACACCCAGGATGTCCGGGACGGCGTTGAGCCACGGCAGCTTTACGAAGATGTAGCTGCCCTGGACCGCGACGTTGGTGAACAGCCCGAAGAAGAGCTCAAGGGGGTAGAAGAGGGCTAGGGTGAAGAGGTTGTAGAGGACGTGGCTCATCGTCACGTTGAAGCCTGCCTCGCTCTCCCTGTCGCCCCTCAGCCTCCCGATGACGGATATGAGGAAAGGGGTGACCGTTGTGCCCATCTCTGCCCCCATGATTGCGGCCACGGCGAGATTCAGCGGCATTACCCCGCTGGACGTGAAGGCGACCACGATGCTGTCGAAGGCACCCGAGCTGTGGAGGAGGGCGGTGGATATCCAGCCCGCGAAGACGGCGCTGGTCGTGTCCCTGATGAGCAGCACCATCTTCTCAGCCAGGGCCTCGCCCATGATCTTGGCCGAGTCCTTGATGAGGACGATGGCTGAAACGAAGAAGTATATTGACACCATCGAGCCCAAGGCGTTCTTATATTTCTCAGCCAATGTCCAGCTAGTTACCTGTACTGTATAGTTAAAAACGTAATTTATAGAAATCCTATAGACTATATAGACTCTATTTAGATGAGCCCTCGCGTCGGAGCCCCTGGTCAAGCAGGTCAACCCCGACACTCAGCAGCATCCTGGACAGCAGCGCCAGAGGCAAACCGATGACGTTGTGGAAGCACCCCACAACCCTGTCTACGAAGATTGCCCCCAGACCCTGGATCGCGTATGAGCCCGCCTTATCTATCGGCTCCCCGCTCTGGACGTAGCGTCTGATCTCGTCCTCCGACAGCCCCCGGATGTGAACCAGGGACTCCTCGCAGTCAGACACAGCGCCCATTGTGGGGTGGATGACGCAGACCCCCGTGAAGACCTTGTGCACGTTGCCTGACAGACGCCCAAGCATCTCGGCCGCGTCCCCTTCAGAACAGGGCTTACCTAAGACGGCGCCGCCGATGTAGACCACTGTGTCGGCGCCTATGACGACGGCGTCCCTGTGCGCCTCGGCCACCTTGGACGCCTTGGCCCGCGCGTTCTCCATGACCCTAACCCGCGGGTCAGGGTGGACGCTGGACTCGTCTCCGCCCGGGTCCACGGCCGTGAACTCTAACCCTATCTGCCTCAGAAGCCCTATCCTGCGGGGCGAGGAAGACGCCAACACTATTTTAAGCTCACGCGACAACTCTGATCTCTCAGCTAATCGGCTCAAAGGTGGGTTCATGGAGAAGATATATTACAGCGATATAGATACGCCGATGGGCAAGATCTGGACAGCCACCAGCGGAGAGGGGCTCATAAGGCTCAACCTGTCCTGCGCCGAGGCCAGGTTCCTGGAGGAGCTTGGCAGACAGGTGGACGTTGAGCCGGAGTACAGGCCGGGGAAGCTGGATGGGCTCGGCGCTTGGCTTGAGGACTACTTCAAAGGTAAGCGGCTGACCTACGGTGAGCCCTTCGACCTGCGCGGGACAGGGTTCCAGAAGAGGGTCTGGAGGGAGATATACAAGGTCCCCTACGGTAAGCTCACGTCCTACGGCCTCATAGCGCGGGACATGGGTAAACCATCGGCGTCCAGGGCCGTTGGCAACGCCGTGGGCCAGAACCCGCTGTCCATAGTGATCCCCTGCCACAGGGTGGTCTGGAGCAACGGCGGCATAGGGGGCTTCGGCGGGGGCCTGGAGATGAAGAGGTTCCTCCTGAACGTGGAGAAGGTTCTGCCCAGGGCCGAGGGTGAGCCGGAGAAGGGGATGGACCTGAGCCGCTTCTTCTATAACCGTTAACGTTATCCCCCTTAAGCGGCAATCTCATCCCATGAGGATCGTCACAGGGACCGTGTCCCACGAGACCAACGTCCTGTCCAACATCAGAACGGACATAGAGGAGTTCAAGAAGAGGCACCTCTTCTACGGCGACGAGGTCTTCCAGCACTTCGCGGGCACCAAGACCGAGGCCGGAGGCATCATAGACGGGTGCAGGCTGAACGGCTTCGAGGTCATACCCACAGTCCACGCCTCGGCCACGCCGTCAGGCACCATCACGAAGGAGGCGTTCGACCAGATTCTGGGCGACCTGGTGAGCGGCATGAAGAAGGCGGGCAAGGTGGACGCAGCCGTACTGCACCTCCACGGCGCCGGCGTCAGCGAGGAGTACCCAGACATAGAGGGCAAGATACTGAAGGAGGCCCGCATCGTGATGGGCAAGAGGCCCCTAGTCGCCACCCTGGACTTCCACGCCAACTACACCAAGGAGATGGTGGAGAACGCCGACCTACTAATCGGCTACGACACTTACCCGCACGTGGACGGCTACGACAGGGGCGTCGAGGCGGTGAACCTCACAAGGAAGATGCTGGAGGGTAAGCTGAAGCCCAAAAAGGGATTCGCCCAGCCCCCCATGCTACCAGCCCTCCAGGTCCAGTTCACCGGCATCTACCCCATGAAGAGGCTCATAGAGGAGGCCCACAGGATGGAGGCGATGCAGGGCGTCGAGGCCATCACGGTGGCCGCAGGGTTCCCGTGGAGCGACATACCCGAGGCGGGGATGAGCTTCATAGTCCACACCAACAACGACCAGGCCCTGGCTGACAGGCTGGCCCAGGAGCTGAGCGACACCGCGTGGAGCCTACGCAGAGAGTTCCTGGTCAAGCCCACGCCCCTGGGGGAGGCGCTCAGACGCGTGAAGTCGGCCAAGGAGGGCCCCATAGTGTTGGCCGACATAGGCGACAACCCGGGCGGAGGCACACCCGAGGACGGCACAATCGTCCTGAAGGCCATCCTCGAGATGGGCCTCACGGGCGGAGTCGTGGCACTCATCTGGGACCCCGGCGCCGTGGCAGAGGCGTCCAAGGCCGGCGTTGGCAACGAGGTGGAGGTGGACCTAGGAGGACACACAGATAACCTACACGGCAAGCCCCTGCACCTGAAGGGAAAGGTGAAGACCCTGTCTGAGGGCAAGTACATAGTGAAGGGCCCCATGGGGACCGGCTCGGAGTCGGACATGGGCGTCACGGCTGTGCTGGACATAAGAAGCAACGACGTCATCGTCACCACGAAGCGGATTCAGCCCCTGGACCTCAACCTCTACAGGAGCCTAGGCATAGAGCCCACCGACAAGCGGTTCATCGTGGTGAAGAGCAGCGTCCACTACAGGGCCGCACACGAGCCCATAGCCAAGGAGATCATAGAGCTGGACACCCCCGGCCTCACGAGCCCGAGGCTCGCCGGTTTCGGGTTCAAGCGCATCAGGCGCCCCATCTTCCCCCTGGACTTCGAGATGATCGGCGTCACTGAGCTCAAGTCCATGGACGAGGAGTAGCCTCCCCCTCCAGTATCCGCCTGTAGTGCTCCAGGTGGAGGCCGACAACCTTCCCCACTTCATGGACCTCCGAGACGTACCTGAACCCGGCCTCCCCCTTGCCTCTCCATCGCTCATCCTCCAGGAGCCACCTGAGGCCGGCCTCGTAGTCGTCCGCCTCCACATGGCACCCGAACCGGGAGGAGAAGCCGTCGGGGTCATGTCGGCTGAGGATGGCGCACCTGTGGGCCGCGGCCTCCAGGAACGCGACCGGCAGGCACTCGACGTGGCTGGTGTTGACGAGGACCCACGACTCGTCAAGCAGCCCATCCTTCTCGGGGCCGTCCACGAAGCCCCTCAGCTCCACGTTGCGGTAGCCTCCCAGCTGCCCCCTGACCAGCCTGTCCCTCCTCTCGTCGCGGGCTCTGCCGGCAACTATGAACCTGACGCCGGGGAAGCCCCTGGCCAGCCTCATCAGCCCCTCAGGGTTCTTCTCGGGGTCCAGCCTCCCCAGGAAGCAGACAGTGGGCTCACCCGACTTCACGGGCTCGCGCCCGGGCACCTCGACAGGGTTGGGCAGGAAGCCCGGCTCCGATCTGAGGCCGTAGACCGACCGTGCCTTCACCTGGATGTGCCTCGACTGGCAGAACACGGCGTCCGCCCTCCTCACGGCCTCCTTCACCCTCGGCTCCACGAGGAGGTTGTACAGCCTCCTCCTGGGGCCGTAGAAGCGGCGGCACCTCTCCCAGTCGTCCCAGTCGCGGGGGTTGTGGCAGGTCACCACGTGGGCTGCGCCGTCCACCGCGTCCATGGCAACCATGGTCCCCCACCCCGGCTCCTGGGAGTGGTAAACGTCGGCGTCCACATCCCTGAACAGTGGCCCCGTGAACGGGTATGCGGCGAGTCTGTGGCCGTGGACGGTGAACCCGTCCAGCTCCTCCACCTGGCCCTGGCCGCCGCCGCGGGGCGTCACGACGTGCACGTCCACGCCCCTGCCTGCGAGCCCGCGCGCTATGTCTCTGGTCGCCTTCCCAACGCCGCCGTACCTGCCCCACGCGAAGACCTCCAGTGAGACCAGGCAGACCCTGAGAGACATAAAGATAAATTCACATCAAACTAAATATAAGTGTTTGATGAGGGTTCTAGTCTTCACTCCCAGCTACCCGCGGTACCCGGGAGACTACCACGGCTCATTCATCCAGGGCCTCTGCAGGCGCCTAAGCAGGCACGTGGACCTCACGGTGCTGGCCCCCAGGAGCCGGACTATGAAGCCGTTCGCGGAGCCCTACCACGTGGAGAGGTTCCCCTACCTTCCTTGGAGGAGCTGCGAGATGGTGGCCGAGGTTACCATGGTGGACGCCCCCTGGGGCCACATGGTGCAGCTGCCGCCCTACTTGCTATCCGCCTACCTGCACTCGGTCAGGGACAGGTACGACCTCGTCCACACCCACCTGGCCATCCCATTCGGGCTCCTGGCCTCACATAGCCCCCGCGGGACGCCTCAGCTCATCACGTGCCACGGCAGCGACTGCGCCCAGCCCCTCAGAAACCGGGTGCTCATGCCGGCAGTGAGGCACGCCCTCACCCGAGCAGACCACGTGGTCGCGGTCTCGCGGCACGTCGAGGAGCTGGCGATCAGCCTCGGGTCGTGCCCCGCGGACACCGAGACCATCTACACGGGCGTCGACGTGGGGAGGTTCAGGCCGCCCCTCAGACGAGGCGGACCGCCCACGGTGGGGACGCTGGGGCGGCTGGTGCCGGGGAAACGCGTGAAGGACATCATGCTGGCCGTCAAGAGGCTGCAGAGGCACACGGACATAAGGCTGCTCGTCGGCGGAGACGGCCCAAGCCTGCCCGAGCTGAAGCTGTACGCCTCCTGGCTGGGGCTCAGGGACGCCCGGTTCCTGGGCAGGGTCAGCGACGCACCCGGGTTCTACGGCCTCTGCCACGTGTACGCGCTGGCCTCGGCGAGCGAGGGCCTGAGCACAGCGCTGCAGGAGGCCATGGCCTCGGGGTGCGTCCCCGTCTCGGCTGACACGCGTAGCAGCAGGGAGCTCATCACTGGTGGCGTGAACGGGTTACTGTACAGGCCGGGGGACGTGGGGGAGCTGTCCAGGCGCCTGTCCGAGGCGCTGGACGCGCCGCGGCTCGCCGTGAGAGCCAGGGAGACCGTCGAGTCGCGGTTCAACATCGACAGAAACTACGCGGCGTACCTGGACGCGTACCGGGAGACCCTCGGCTAACCAGTTTTATTAGGCGAAGCCAACAATATGCACAGTTATGAGAGTCGCCGGCGTCGACGAGGCGGGGAGAGGCTGCGCCATCGGGCCCCTCGTGGTAGCCGGAGCCCTGTTCGACGAGGACGACGTGCCAGGGCTGGCTGAGATGGGTGTGAGGGACTCCAAGAGGCTCACCCCCAGGAGGAGGCAGGCCCTCTCGGAGGCCATCAAGGAGCAGGCCCTGGACTACAGGCTCGTGGAGCTGTCCCCCGGCACGATAGACAAGGTGGTCAACAGGGGCGTCCCCCTCAGGCGCCTCAACTACCTGGAAACCATGGTAATGGCCAGGGTCATAAGGGAGCTCAGGCCCGACTCGGCGTACGTGGACACCTGCGACGTGGACCACATGAGGTGCGGCGAACAGATACGGTCCGTGCTGCCCTTCCGCGTCGAAGTCACGTGCGTCCCGAGGGCCGACAGCACGTACACGGTGACGGGCGCGGCCTCCATACTCGCCAAGGTGAGGCGGGACCAGCTTGTGGCCGGGCTCAGGGAGCTCCACGGCGACTTCGGGTCAGGCTACTGCAGCGACCCCAAGACCGTGGAGTACATAGACGCGTGGTTCAGGGAGGGACGCGAGGCGCCGCCCTTCATGAGGGCCTCGTGGGTCACAGTGAGGAGGCACCTGGGGGTCAGGGAGACTCAGCTAACGCCATAGCGTGGTCCTTCTCGTAGGGCTCCAGGTCGATGAGCTGGCTGACCTTGAGGCCCGATTCCTCCAGTATCTTCACCTGGGCCCTGTACACCTCCTGGGGCTTCTCGACGACGTCTATGCTGCGCGACTTGATGCTCAACATGACGGAGCCGCCATGCCTCAGGAACCACTCGGCGTTCTTCGCCGCGATCTCGGCCTGGTCCGGCTGCGCCACGTCGGCGAAGACCACGTCCACCCTGGGCACCAGGGCGCTGTACTCCTCGGGTCTCCGGGCGTCACCAAGTATCGGTGAAACGTTGTCCCTGTACCTGGACACCTTGTCCAGCAGGTCCCGCAGGGCCCTTGGGGAGAAGTCCAGCGCCCATACGTGGCCGCCTGTACCAACAACGTCCGAGACGTGGCTCACCGTGGTCCCGGACGCGGCCCCCAGGTAGAGCACCCTGGAGCCTGGGCCTATGGGCATCTCGCTGACTCCCTTCATAATCGCGGCGGCCAGCTTGCTCCTCGTGGGGTTCCATGAACGGTACTCGACCCCCTCGACGGTGAACGTGGGTTCGCCGTAGTAGGTTCGGCCGGGGGTCAGGTTCCTGGTTGCCAGGTACTCCAGGTTCCCCTGCCTGGCCTTGAAGACGTTGGGGAATATCTCTGAGAGTGAAAGGCTCAAGGGCTCCGCCTGATGAGAAGGTTCTGGCGGATTTAAGTCTGTGTGGCCTCTACGTCCGGGGTCATCATCTTGGCCTGGTCCACCGCCATCTTCTGGAGCCACGTCAGTGGCGTATTGAGTTCGCCGACCCTCCTGGCGAAGTGGTGGCAGTTCACGTACCCGGGTACCTTGCATACCCTGGCGAAGAAGTCCTTCGTTATGGGTACGTCGCAGTCGTGTAGGAAGGGGCAGTCCTTGGTGCCGAACTTTTCCTGAAGTGCCTCCGATAGTGTGGACATAGACTTCTGCACTTGATTGCTATTATAGATCAGTGATATATAGAGGTAACCAATCTTTTTCACAAGCTCATCCCTGTGGCACATGTTTTCATTATCTCTGTGTTTACACAATCAAAAAAGTTGGTATAACTGTTGTTAACTCTGAGTATAATCTACGTATATCAATACGATTAACCTCCGAGTTAACAAAGAGATATGATATTGATACGAATAACATAAAAAACCCATATTTTAACATATAAATTGATTTAATGATGTAAAAACGATGCCTTCGGGGATAATGCCACCGTAAAGAATAACCCGGTAGGAATAGTATCCCAACTGAACGTTAACCAGTGAGTATAACTTAAGATAAGAACCACACGAAATGAATAAGGTGAACCATGATCGAGAACATCTAC
>CAZAKG010000077.1:0-11384 GCA_964485755.1 uncultured Candidatus Bathyarchaeia archaeon
AGTGGTGATGAAGGGCATGAGGATACAGCCGGGCATCACGGAGGTCAGGATCACTGTAAAGAGGCAGAGGACACAGGGTGAGCGCACCAGATACAGCCTAACGGCCAGGGCCATGGGGCCCGAGGTCAGCTTCAACGCGGAGAACGAGGGCTGGGGCCTAATGGAGGCCTTCGACGGACTAGTGGCCACCCTTGACAAGATCATAGCCCGGGCCAAGAAGGAGCCCGAGAAGAAGCCCAGGCACGGCAGGAGGAGGCCCACACGCGACCTCAACCCTTAACCATTTTCGCTGTCCAGTACTTCCAGTGCCCTTCATGACACGGTTCAGGGTCATAGTCACGGAGCCCATCAACGCCGTGGGCGTCGAGTACCTCAGGAAGAAGCGTGTAAACGTGTACGAATTGCCCCCCGACTCCAATGAGGAGAACCTCATGGAGCTCATAGGTGAGGCGGATGGCCTCATCACCCGGGGCAGCATCAGGATCACCCGAGAGATGATGGAGAGGAGCCCCAGGCTCAAGGCGGTGGGGGTCCACGGCCAGGGCTGCGACCACGTGGACCTCAAGGCGGCTAAGGAGCTGGGCAAGGTGGTGTGCAACACCCCAGACGCTCTGACCGTGACGGTGGCCGAGATGACCCTGGCCCTGACCCTGGCGGCCTTACGCAACATAGTGTCAGCGGACAAGGCTGTCCGTGTGGGCCAGTGGAACCGGAAGTACAGCGACCTCATAGGACTTGAGCTGGCAGGCAAAACCGTGGGCATAGTAGGGCTGGGCAGGATCGGTACGGCCACCGCCAAGCGTCTACGAGCATTCGACGCCGAGGTGGCTTACTGGAGCAGGACCAGGAAGCCTGAGGTTGAGCGGGAGCTGGGGATCAGATGGATGGGGCTGGACGAGCTGCTGAGGTCCAGCGACGTTGTGAGCCTCCACGTCCCAGGCACCGCTGAGACCCACCGCCTCATCGGTGAGCGGGAGCTGAGCCTCATGAAGCAGGGCGTCATACTTGTGAACATGGCCCGTGGCACGGTCGTAGACGAGGCCGCCCTGATCAGGGCCCTCAGGTCCGGTAAGATACGGGCCGCGGCGCTCGACGTCTTCGAGAAGGAGCCCATCAGCCCGGATAATCCGCTGATGAAGATGGATAACGTGATCCTGACGCCCCACCTCGGGGCCTGCAACCTGGAGGGCATGCAGCGGATGGCCGTCCAGGTGGCGGAGGGCGTCTGGAAGGCCATGAACGGGCAGCGGCCCGACAACCCCGTAGTGAACTAGTATGCGGGTCGCGGCTCTCCTCAGCGGAGGCAAGGACAGCACACTGGCTGCCAGGCTCGCCGAGGAGGGCGGCCACCAGGTCCCCTACCTCGTCACAATGAGGTCCGGGAACCCTGACAGCTACATGTTTCACACGGTGAACGTCGAAGCGGCGGGGCTCCAAGCTGAGGCCTGGGGCAAACAGTGGGTCCAAGCCTGGACGGCCGGCGAGAAGGAGAAGGAGCTGGATGACCTCAAGGCGGCGCTGGAGGGGCTGCCCATAGAGGGCGTCGTCTCGGGCGCCATAGCGTCCAGTTACCAGAGGGACCGGGTCGAGCGTGTGTGCGGGGAGCTGGGGCTCACCCACGTGTACCCCCTCTGGGGCAGGGACAGGGAGGGGCTCCTCCGGGCCGTCCTCGGCAGAGGTATGAGGGTAATATTTACGGTCGTCGCCGCCCAGGGGCTGGACGAGTCGTGGCTCGGCGGGGAGTTGGACGAGGCGGCCGTGAGGAGGCTGCTTCAGCTTAACGCAGAGTATGGCGTTGACCCGTGCGGGGAAGGCGGAGAGTACGAGACGCTGGTCCTTGACGCGCCGTGGTTCAGGAAGAAGATCGTCGTGTCTAAAGCCGAGAAAACCTGGGACGGAGTCAGCGGCCGCTACGTTATCAGCGAGGCGCACCTACGCCCGAAAGCCTAGGCCCCCAGTATCTTCACGGCTTCCCGTATGTCCTCGGCTATCATCCTGCGTTTGCTTTGCTCTATGAAGAAGCTGGGGCCAGCCTGAAGGTAGGACGGGAACACCCTGACGCCGCCGTAGAAGTACTTGTTACCCCTGATCTTGTACGTTGAGCCCGGGGGAACCACATTCATGCCTGTCTTCCTCTTGGATATGTAGTTAAGCGCCTTTATCGCCACGTCCCCCATGAGCAGCAGCGCCTTGATGTTGGGGAACGCGTCCAGCTCCCTCTCAAGCAGCAGGCTGCACTCCTTGACGGTTCCGGACTTGACCCCGTAGCCCGTCTTACCACACTTCACCGCCGTCGTGAAGTAGAACCCCATCTCAAGCAGCTCGCCGATGGAGCCGGCGTCCACCCCTGCGTCCCTGAAAGCCTGGACGGTGGTCCTCTGGAAGAGGGGGTCACCCTCAGCGTAGTAGTAGTCCTTCACGTCGGGGGGCGAAGCCTCGGAGACCATCACGGCCCGGACATTCAGGGGGTCCAACCGTATCCCCGGCACTATATAGTTCCCTGTGGCCATGTCGTCGCACGGGAAGGCTTCACACTTGACGCCTTTGAAGGCCATGGACGAGGATACATTCACTTGTGATAAATGCTTAACTGACAGTTTGTCCGGCTGAGCGTACGTTTTGATGCATAAAGATTAAATGTGGAGGGCTCCTTCAAGGTTGTGAGAGGAGAACGCGGTGATGTCCCGCCAAACAGTCTAGGCCGAGAGGCCCATCATAGACTTAGCTGCTTCTCCGCTGTTCTGGGAAGCCTTCTGGATAGCGCGAGCCATTGGTGGCGCAGCCCCTGTTCCTCTGAGATGACCAAAGATGAGTGAGAAGAAGCAGGAAGTTGTCTCCGAGGCCCTTAGGGCCGAGGAGAAGCTCAGGAGCCAGTGGTACATACTGGACCTCAACGGAGAGCTTTGGCCCCTTGACGAGTACGACTTCAAGGGGCACGATAAGCTGAGGATATTCAGCGGATACGAGTACGAGAAGGACCGCACAGTGGACAGGACGCCGCCCCACGTGGACCTCATGAGGAGCCTGGAGCTGGTGGACTACGAGCCCGCCAGCGACCCAGGCAACTTCAGGTACTACCCCAAGGGCAGGATGGTGAAGGGCCTACTTGAGGAGTACGTCACAAGCATGGTGCACGAGTACGGCGGCATGGAGGTGGAGACCCCCCTCATGTACAGCCTGGAGCACCCCAGCCTCAAGAGCTACATGAACAGGTTCCCAGCCAGACAGTACACCGTGGAGAGCGACGACACCACGTACTTCCTGAGGTTCGCCGCATGCTTCGGCCAGTTCCTCATGAGCCACGACGCCATCATCAGCTACAGGAACCTGCCCATGCGCATCTACGAGATGACTAGGTACAGCTTCCGCCGCGAGCAGAGGGGCGAACTCACTGGGCTGAGGAGGCTCAGAGCCTTCACCATGCCCGACGTCCACGCCTTCTGCCGCGACCTGCCCCAGGCCAAGGAGGAGTTCATGAGGCGCTTTAAGCTCAGCCAGGATGTCCTCGCCGGCATAGGCTTCGAGAAGGCCGACTACGAACTGGGCGTGAGAATGGTGGAGGACTTCTGGAAGGAGAACAAGGAGTTCATCGTAGACCTTGTTCGGCAGCACGGCAAGCCTGTGCTGGTGGAGATGTGGAGGGAGCGGTTCTTCTACTTCATCCTCAAGTGGGACATGAACTTCGTGGACAACCTAGACAAGGCGAGCGCCCTCAGCACCGATCAGATCGACGTGGAGAACGGCGAACGCTACGACATCAAGTACATGGACGAGGACGGCACCCAGAAGCACCCACTCATCCTCCACTGCAGCCCATCCGGCGCCATAGAACGCGACATCTACGGGCTCCTGGAGAAGGCGGCCTTCGACATGAAGGCGGGCAAGAAGCCCTCCCTGCCACTGTGGCTGGCCCCGACCCAGGTCCGCGTCATACCCGTGAGCGCGGAGTACACCGGCCACGCCGACCAGATCAGGGCCGAGTTCAGCAGGGTGCGGGTGGACGTGGATAACAGGGACGAGACCGTGGGCAAGAAGATCAGGGACGCCGAGAAGGAGTGGATACCCTACATAGTCGTGGTCGGGGGGAAGGAGGAGGGCAAGGACAGGTTCCCCGTCAGGGTCAGAGGCCACGCCAAGCCCGTGGAGATGAACGTAGCCGAGGTAGAGGATAAGGTAGTCTCGGAGACCGAGGGAAAACCGTACAGGCCGCTGCCGGTCCCGGTTCACCTGCAGGACAGGCCCAAGTTCGTGGGGTAAACCCCCAAAATCTTTTAGGCTATACCGTGGCGCCACTTCTCTATCTGGGCGTCCTTCCTGTTTCCCTTCTTGAACTCCTTGTAGTGCTCCTTGCAGAGATAGGCGCGCTTAGCGGCGTCTACGTCAAGCCCGGCACTCTTCACCTTCCCCACATCCAGGGACCGCACGGCCTCCTCGCCGCATCCCTTGATGCTGCACCTGGCGCCCTTGGCAATCCTGCCCATACTAATCACATATGGGTTCATGGGTGTACTGTATAAACCCTACTCATGGCCCTGAAACCCAAAAGGCAGTGCTAATAAAGTTATTTAGCCTGAAGGCTACCCCTCCTCTGATCCCTTTGGAGTATAAACTTGGGTTAGAGTACGCCGAGAAGCTGGACAGGGAGGACCCCCTGGCCGGTTTCAAGGAAAGGTTCTACATCCCTGCCAAGGAATGCCTGGACTTGGACGGGAAGAGGCGAAGCGTGAAGCCCATCATATACATGGACGGCAACAGCCTCGGGCTTCTATCCAGGGACGCTGAGGCGGAGACCGTGGCTGAACTTGAGAGGTGGAGAGACCTCACCAGCAGGAGGAGCGGCATCGACAAAGCGGCTGCGGACCTCCAGGCAGGTATAGTGGGCGCGGAGCCGGGTGAGGTCATCCTCACCGCCGGAGCCACCGCGAACATCCACGCCCTCGTCTCCACCTTTTACAACCCCAAGGGAAAACGCACCAAGATCCTCGCAGACGAACTCAACTTCCCCAGCGACCTCTACGCCCTCGCCGGACAGATAAGGCTCAGAGGCAGAGACCCCGACAAAGAGCTTGTGCTGGTGAAGAGCAGGGACGGCCGCACCATCCAGGAGAAGGACATAGAGGCTTCCATGAGCGACGAGATCAGCGTCGCCCTCTTCCCCAGCGTCTACTACGTGAGCGGCCAGCTCCTGGACATGAAGAGGGTCACCGAGGACGCCCACAGCCACGGCGTCGTCGTCGGCTACGACTGCTGCCACAGCGCAGGCGTCGTGCCCCACAAGTTCAGCGAGTGGGGCGTCGACTACGCGCTCTGGTGCAACTACAAGTACATGAACGGAGGCACGGGCGCCATCGCCGGCCTCTACGTTAACAGACGCCACTGGGGCACAGCCCCAGGGCTGCCCACCTGGTGGGGAAACAGTAAAACCAACCGCTTCATGTTCCAGACCAAGTTTAAGCCAGCGGAGAACGCAGAGGCCTGGCACCTGGGCAGCAGCACGAGCACAGGCCTAGCCCTGGCCCCCGTTCTGGCCACCAGCAAGATGGTCCACGAGGCGGGCCTGAAACGAATTCGGGAGAAGAGCCTGAGGATCACAGGCTACCTGATGTACCTGGTCGACGAGCTGATATCGAAGCCTCCGTACAGCTACAGCGTAGGCACCCCGAGGGAGGATGAGAGGCGCGGCGGCCACGTGGCCGTGGAGCACGCCGATGCCCAACGCATCAGCCTCGCCCTCGCGGAGCGTGGCGTCATCCCGGACTTCCGGCCTCCCAGAACGATAAGGCTGAGTCCCATCCCCCTGTACACAAGCTATTCGGAGGTCTGGGATGCGGTTCAGCACCTCAAGGCCGTGATAGAAAACAAAGAGCACGAGAGGTACCAGAGAGACCCGAGGCGCATGGAGTAAACCTAGCCGCCTTAAACATGGGGCCTCAACCTGAGCCCATACAGAGATTCATTTCAGGCTACTTGGAGCCATTAAACATGTTTACTGTTGAAGCCGGATATGGTCTCCGCGGTCCTCTTCAGGCACTCCATCGCCACATCGTAGCGGGGAAAGCTGTTGAGGCCGCACTCGGGCGACGCGTAGACGATCCTGTCGGCGCCGAAGAACTCTGAAATGGCCTCCAGACGCTTCTCCATGACCGCCGTCTCCTCGAGGAACACGTAGGGGTCCACGGACCCCTTCCTGATGCTCGTCCAGGTCTCACCGATCTTCTCGGGCATGTTGCCACCGTAATCCTGCGCTGCGTAGTGGGAGCCTATGAGGTTGTCGAACTGCGTGACGCCTATCGTCGCCCAGATCATCTTGTCGGTCTCCTCCAGCCTCCGCTTCACCGACTCCTGTGCGTAGAGGGGGTCCCCCACGTGGCTCATGACCGAGCCCAGGTGCTCGACCTCCCAGAAGAGGTTCTCGGATGTGTTGTGGAGGTGCATGCTGGTGTCAGCTCCCCTGGATGTCGCCACGCCGCACACGTGGTCCCACGCCCTCCTTAGGGTCTCCCTGCCGTCCGAACCGTAGTCGAGGAGTGGGTCGTTCATGAACCCCAGCACGGGCTCGTCGACGCACACGTGGGCTACCTCAGCGGACCGGCCGCTGAACATGGACCTGCCCAGGATTTCGCCCAATGCGCGGCCCAAATCATCGATGAGCTCCGGCGTCCTCAGCTGGAAGAGGCTGGCCAGGGTGTACGGCCCCGTGACGCAGACCTTGACCCTGACCTTGTCAACGCCCACTGTGTCCCTAACCGCCGAGGCGCTTCCCTTGATGACATCCACCTCGGGGATGCCCGCCCCCAGCTTCGCCCTGATCTTCTTGACGGCGGTCAGCCCTCCCTCCGCCTTCTCCACGCCCTCCATGAGCGCTAGGAACATCTGGTTCATGTCCCTGAACTGGGGGTAGTTGGGGACTTCCACGCCCGTCTTCAGCTTGTCGATGAAGGCCGTGACCACCTCGTCCCGGAACGCGATATAGTTCGGGTCGCTGAGGCCCAGCAGTGGGACTAGGCTGTTGGAGAGGCGCGCCCCCGACGAGAGAGCCTCAGGGCTGCTTCTGGATGGTAGGCTGCCGACGTCCGAGCTGGTTATGGGGGCCACTCGATGCCATCCGCGGAACCGAGATATAAGATTATTCCCCATAACGCTGAAACCATAATTTTTTATGCTCACCGGAATAACCGTCTCTGAGCACCTAAACAGAAACCCGTATATTTTACGTTCTCACCCATGCGGTGTCATGCCCAACCTCAACGTGGCCGTCCTCGGCAGCCCAGGGTACAGCAGGGAGCTGGGAAAGAAGGGAACAGAGTCAGACGTCACTCTCTACAACGCTAAGAGGGGCGATGCCAGCCTCACCCTCATAGAGGCCTCCAAGTACCCTGAGAAGCTCGCGTCCCTCTTCTACGCTGCCAGCTTCGCCGACTACGCCGTGTTGGTGGTGGACCAGATAAACGCGGCCTTCGGGGAGACCATAGTCATGCTGGACTGCATCGGGGTCGGGGGCGGTATCGTCGTGCCCCGTAACTACATCACGGCGGAGCAGCTGAAGCGGTTCACCAGGGGCACCGTCGCGGATGGGTACAAGGTCGTGGAGGACGACCTGCCTCACCTGAGGGAGTTCCTCGCGGCCGAGGCAGAGAAGGTCCAGCCGGGGGCGGCCTCGGAGACAGGCACAGTCGTGGTGGACCACTTCTTCAACGTCCGCGGCGTGGGGGCCGTCGCCCTGGGCGTGGTCCGCCGCGGCCAGATCCACGGACACGATAAGCTCATGGCTCTACCCACGGCAAAGACGGCCCAGGTACGGAGCATCCAGAAGAACGACGAGGACTACGAGACGGCTGAGCTGGGGGACCGGGTGGGTTTGGCCCTCAAGAACATTGAGGCGTCTGACCTGGAAAGAGGCTTGATGCTGACCAGCGACCCCTCGGTTGCCCAGACCAGCGAGATCAAGGGCGAGCTGAGGATGGTGAAGTACTGGGGCAACCCCGTGGCTCAGGGGATGGCCGTCCACGTGGGCTGCGGCCTCCAGTTCAACTCCGCGAAGGTCACGGAGGCCCACAACGGCGACGTAACGATAAGCCTGGACCAGCCTCTGGCGTACATGCCCGGTGACAGGGCCACGGTCATGTACCTCAACGGCGGCAACCTGCGCGTCGTCGGCACCATCGCGCTACCCTAAACAGTTTTAGCCGGCGGAGACGCCTTTCAAGCGTCAAGGTGCCCACATGGGGAAGAAAGGGATAACGCTGTCGCTGTCCGACCCGGCGGGAGAGACCATGCTTGCGGTCTTCAGGGACAGAGGCTTCGAGGAGACCCAGAGAAACGTGCTCATGAAGGGCGACAAGGTGCTTCTAGCCGTGGAGCCCCTCATTGTCCCAGAGGAAAGGTACAAGGTGCCGCCTGAGCCCAGCCCCTACCCGGCTGACTACGACTCGCTGGCCGTGAGCCACAGCCTCGACTACATAGTGGTGGCCAGCAGGCACTGGGCCGAGAGCGGGAAGCCCAGCCTCACGGTGCACCCCACAGGCAACTTCGGCAAAGCCATGTACGGCGGCCGAAACTACGAGCTCCAGCCGACCGCCCCCAATCCCATGAGGGACATCTACCTCAGGCTTCTGGAGGAGCCGCCGAGCGGGTTCCAGGTGAGCCTGGAGGCCACCCACCACAGCCCCACGCAGTTCAGGGTGCCCATGTTCTTCGCCGAGGTGGGCAGCAGGGAGGCCCAGTGGCGCGACGAGGAGGCGTGCGGCTACCTCGTGGACTGCATCCTCAGAGGCATGGACGACGAGGGGAAAGTCCCCGTGGCTTTGGGGTTCGGCGGCGGCCACTACTGCCCCGTCTTCAGCGCCAAGATGAGTGAGTACGCCTTCGGCCACATGGCGGCCAAATACGCGTTGCCCCTCCTCACGGAGACCCTTGTGGGCCAGATGGCTGAGAGGAGCGGGGGCGCCGAGGCGGCTATGCTGGATAGCGGCCTCAAGGGCCACGAGAGGAAGAAGGTTGAGGCGCTGCTGGGCAAGCTGGGGTTACCTGTCCGGTAGCTACTCCTCGAAGACCCAGCCGTCCAGGTCGCCCCAGATGAGGCTGAGAACCTTCTTGGCCTGACCTGGCGGCAGTGTCAGGAACAGCTTTCCCATGTGCTTGCACATCCGCTTACTCGCGGCGCCCTTCCTCCAGTCGTCGCAGTCGTGCTTGATGACCTGGTGCTCCAGGTCAACCTCTATGGTGTAGTTCCTTAGCTTCGCCCTGATGGCGTCGTCGCCGCTGTACGTTATGCTGATCTCCGAGCTGCTGATCGCCTCGGCGCGGCTCAGCCGGCCCGGGTCCATGAAGTGGCTGAGGTGGTCACCTACGCTCAGGTCCTCGTCGTCGGACGTGAAGGATTCCAGGGGCTGGACGCCGGGGGGCCTCGCCGCGGTCTCCCTGTACTCCTTGATCTTATCCAGCGCCACCCTCTGTACAGGAGTCGCCTCCCCCAGGAGGTCCAGCATCTCCACGGCGTTCTTCACGGCGTTGGCCCCGAAGTGGTTGTTGAAGTACCCGTACACCCTCCTGGCCTTGCCCTTGATGTCCTTCAGCTTGGGCACCCACTCGTCCAGCTTGTCGCCGCTGTACTCGTAGTCGTACCAGAGCTGGTCGCCGTGGCCGTGCCACCTGATGTAGGCGAAGTCGGCGGTGACGTGGGTCTCAGGCGGAAGCAGCGGCTCATCCACTATGGTGTATGCCACGTTGTGCCTCCTCAGGATGTCCATGGTCTCGGGCCTGAGCCACGACTCGTGGCGGAACTCCACGGCCCACTCGTAGTTGCTGGGAAGAACATCGAGGTATGACTCCAGGTTCCCCACGTGGTCCCCGTATGTGAACTTGGGTCGCAGCTGGATCAGTATGGGGCCCAGCCTCTCAGCCAGCGGCCTCATGAGCTCCAGGAACCTATGGGTGTCGTCCTCCACCCCCTCCCCCAGATTGAGCCACTTGTCGTGGGTGATGAGCTGGGGCAGCTTGGCCGCGAAGAGGAAACCGGGGGGCGCGTTACGGCGGAGCCCCTGCACCATGCCCTCCGTCGGGTACTTGTAGAAGGTGCTGTTGATCTCGCTGGTCTGGAAGACCTGGGCGTAGTGGCTGAACATCCCCGTCTTCTTGTCGTAGAAGGGGCCCACCCACTCGTTGTAGCTCCATCCGCTCGTGCCCAATATGAGGCTCATGGGTCCATCGTGATAAAAATGCTTAAAGTGTAATATAAGAGGCGGTGATTGCGCCGTCGGTGTCCGCTAAAATCATGTGAAACTACTTGAATTGTCCCTTTTTTATTAAATAATCTGCTAAAACTTATAAGGCGTATATACTATAATTACACGGTCGAAATGACTTCATGTCCCCGGTGCGGCAAAGAGGCTAAACCCACAGGAAAGACCTGGAAGTTCGGCTTGTTCGACGCTAAAGGATACCACTGCAAGAGCTGCGACAAGACCTTCAGCGCCTTCTACAAGAAGGGAGTCCTCAGCCACACTGTGCCGAAAAAATAGACCCATCAATTTTTTCTTTTTTTATCCTCGTAACCTTCATCCAGCCGCGGCGCCACGCTATACCCGGTAGCTATGAGTCTGAAGGTAATGAGGCTCAGCGAGGAGCCCGGTGAGCCCATGCCGGGGGAGGGACACGTGGGGGTGAACTCCGTGATGGCCGTGGAGGAGACACAGGTGGACTCCTACTCGTGCAGGGTCATGAGGATAGCGCCGGGGGGAGGAACCGCCATGCACAGCCACCCGCGGGTCCACGTGGTGGTAGCCCTATCTGGGAGAGTCCACGTAGAGACGGGCCGGGAGGCCTTGGAGATCAAGCCGGGGATGGTCGTCACGCTGCCCGGGAACCTGCCGCACAGGTTCGTGAACGTGACTGACCGCGGCGCCTCCCTCATGGTGCAGAACCTGTTCCCTAGGGCAGCCGAGCCCCAGCGGAAGTGAAGCGGCGCGACGGTGGACACATGACGTGGGGCCGAAGATGAGCGCAGTCAAGGTCGTGTCCCTGGACATGGAGGGCACCCTCATAGACCACGCCTTCAGCCACACGATCTGGGAGACGGACATACCCCGACTCTACGCCGAGAAACATGGACTCGACCAGGAGGCCTCCCGCGAGATAGTCCTCGCGGAGTACGGCACGGTGGGCGACAGGAGGCGCGAGTGGTACGACGTGGACTACTGGTTCAGGAGGCTCGGCTTGGAGGCCGACTGGAGGCAGCTCATACGCGAGCGCGCGGGCCTCATCAAGGTGTACCCAGACGCCGCCGAGGCCCTTGAGAGACTCAGCGGCGTCTACCCCATGATAGTCTCATCCAACACCATAAGGGAGTTCCTGGACCTCCAGGTGGACGCCGTGGGCCAATACTT
>CAZAKG010000078.1:0-11359 GCA_964485755.1 uncultured Candidatus Bathyarchaeia archaeon
CATCATTCTGTTTCTTGATCTCTTCGGGCTCGGTGGCATTTGGATCGGATGAACGCCACATACCCTTCATGGCGTACTTGGCCCAGTCGCCGACAGAGACCTGTGGCCTGTCAAACTCGGTGTAGAGGTATCTGCGTGAGAGCGG
The DNA here is from genome assembly GCA_964485755.1 of uncultured Candidatus Bathyarchaeia archaeon. Classification (GTDB taxonomy): domain Archaea; phylum Thermoproteota; class Bathyarchaeia; order TCS64; family TCS64; genus RBG-16-57-9. Next base: position 146 of record CAZAKG010000078.1, read on the forward strand.
GATTCCTCTGAGTACTTGACTGTATGCCCGGTAGTCGCCGGAAATCTCGAGGTTCGCGAGGTTCACAGGGTTCAGACGGGAGGAATAGATCGTGGGCCCTTCGAGGCGTAGCGATACCACGTGAACGCCAACGCTGACGTTCCACTGATATTGGGATCCTCCCACTTCTTCTACGGATTCTGTCTCATTCGCTTGAAGCCCCCACGCCCCAATGTAGTATTCCCCTGGTCGGGTGACGTTGAACTCGACGCCGATCTCCAAATAGTCGAATGTGCCATCCCCGTCGGTATCGACCCCCCTGTCAGAGATTTTGCCGGTTAAGACGGCCCCAGGTCGGTCAAACTCGGTGTAGAGGTACTCCCTTGAGAGTGGAGCCTCTTCAAGCCTCCAGAGGACGTTACCGTTCTCGTCGAAGAGAGACACGTAACTAATGATATCTAGATTGAGCCCTGAGACACAGATCATCTGGCCATTTATAGAGACATTTACGACCTGGACGCCGGGCCCCCACACGTAACCAGTGAATTGTGCGCCACTTACATCGATCATGTACTGAGCCTCCTTGGTGACGTTGACCTGAACCCCGATCTCAAGGAAGTCGTATGTACCGTCCCCATCTTCGTCGACCCCCTGGTCGAATATCACGCCGGTCAAGGTGGCTCCTGGCGCATCGAATTCGGTGTAGAGGTATTCCCTTGAAAGAGGAATCTGCTCGACGCCACCAAGAATACTGGAGTCTATGTCCAGCAGAGATATGTGGGAGACGTTCACCGGATTGAGGCCTGAATGGTAGACCCATGGCCCGGAAATCCTTAGGAGGATTAACTGAAGGCCGGCGTCGCGAGGCTCAAGGTATACGTCCGGTCTACATGCTATGTAGCCTGAATCACTGGAAGTGAGCCCCCTTAACTCGACGCCGTAAAATGCAGGTACGGTGACGTTGACTTGGACTCCGATCTCAAGGAAGTCATATGTGCCGTCCCCGTCTTCGTCGATTCCTTGGTCGAATATCACGCCGGTTAAGGTGGCTCCAGGTTCATGATGGCCGGCTTGTATTACGTGTGCCTCGTATGCGCACACAGATGTGCATAGGAGAAAAATCAGTACTTCCGTTACAGTCCTTCTTTCAGCTGCTCTCACGCTTTCCACCTCATAGTTTTCCTAAGAATGCATCTAGATCTGTCACCCGGTAATTAAGTATAGGAGCATGCATTTCCTAGAGCGAACTGAATTGTGGCTGGCGTGGCCTCACTTCTCGTAGACGACGCGGCCGTCTATGATGGTCATGTCCACTGGTATGTCCTTGATGCGCTCCTGCGGCACCGTGAGGATGTCCTGGCCAAGCACCACCATGTCCGCCAGCTTACCCTCCTCCAGGCTGCCGAGCTTGTCCTCGTCCAGCTGCTGGTACGCCGAGTGCACCGTATACAGCTTCAGCGCCTCCGTGACCGTCACCCTCTGGCTCATGCCGAGGGGCTTGCCCGACTTGGTCCGGCGGTTCACCAGCGCATGTATGGCCATCAGCGGCGGGTAGGGCGCGCACGGGTGGTCGCTGTGGGCGGCTATCTTCACCCCGGCGTCCAGGAAGCTGCGGGACGCGAACATGCGCTCCAGCCGCTTCTCCCCGAAGGCCGGGATGAGCTTGTCGCCGTGGTAGTAGGCGTAGGGCCCGAAGATGGTGGGCAGGATGCCCAGCTCCTTGATGCGGCGAACCAGCTCCGGCGTGATGACGGTGCAGTGGATGTCCCTGTTCCTGGGGTCCTTCCTCGGGTATTTCCGCTGGGCCTCCTCCATTATGTCCAGGTACATGGTTATTGCTGCGTCGCCGTTGGCGTGGGCCGATATCCTGTAGCCCTCCGCGTAGGCGTCCATGATGGTCTTCGTCGCTATCTCCCTGGTCGTGGACATGACGCCGTAGAAGCCGGGCTTGTTCAGGTACTCCTCGGTGACCGCGGCGGTCCTCGCCGATATGGCGCCGTCGAAGAAGAACTTGAGGCCCCTTATGGCGAGCCAGTCGTCGCCCAGGCCCTGGCTGATGCCCACCTTGTTGAGCTCGGGGAACAGGTCGATGGCCACGTCCATCCGGACCCTTATGGGTAGGCCGCCGCCATTCTTCACGTCGAGGGCTGCCCTCATCTGGCTACGCTCAACGGTGTCGTAGACGCACGTGAGGCCCGTTGAGGCGCACTCCTCCAGTATCTCCCTGGCCCCCTCCCTAGCCATCTCCCGTGTGGGCTGCGACGCGGACTCGGGCAGCACCATGTCGATGGCCTTCTCGTGGAGGCCGCCCGTCAACTCGCCCTTCCCATCCTTGTCGAACCTGCCGCCCACAGGGTCAGGCGTGTCCCGGGTGACGCCGGCCTGCTTGAAAACATAGCTGTTAGCTACGCTGAAATGGCCGCCCACCGTCGAAAGTATGACCGGATGCTCCGCGCTGGCCCCGTCCAGCTCCCACCTAGTGGGGTGCCTCTTCTCGGCCAGCTTAGAGTCGTCCTCCTGGTAGCCCAGAACCCAGCCACCCTTAGGCGTCTTCTTCGCCCTCTCCCTGAGCCGGTCCACAAGGTCCGCGATGCTGTGGATGCCCGCCTCCTCGCTGAGGTCCACGTTGAGCTTCCTGCTCGCCCCCACGGCCATCATGTGGCAGTGGCTGTCGATGAGGCCTGGCACAACGGTGCGGCCCTTCAGGTCGATGACCCTGGTGCCGTCGCCCGCTAGAGACTTTACGTCCTTGGTTTTCCCCACTTTCACGAGCCTGCCGTGCTTAACGGCCACGGCCTCGGCTATGGACTCCTCGGGGTCCATGGTGACAATCTTCCCATTGATGAGCGCTAAATCAGCCTTCAAACTAGAAACCTCGTCAGAGTACCATTTAACCCGAGAGTACTAAACGTTATTTACCTGAACCATCGGTTTGAACAACATCATCAACTCTGTGTAGTTACTCAGGTAATGTTTATTTTAATGACCGGAGTAAGTATCATTGACAGTACTTGGATACCGTGACGATCAAGGTGGAGCCTGAACTCAAGAAACGCATGAGTGAGGTGGACGAGAACTGGTCCGCCTACCTGCGGGACGCGATAAGGCAACGCCTCGAGATGGAAGAGCGAAGGAACGCAGCAAGAAAACTCCTAAACGACATGAAGGCTAAGAAAAGGCGTGTCCCTCCTGGCTTCATCGAGGCGACTATACGTGAGGCCAGGGATGCCCGTTGAACAGATACGTCATTGACGCCTCGGTCGCTACGAGGTTCGTCCTAAGTGAGGACCTCTATGATAAGGCAAAAAGCATCATTGAAGGCTTCATTGAGGGCGAGTACAATCACCTAGCGCCTACACTAATCAACTACGAAGTTGGAAACGCCTTGAGGACCGCTGCTGCTAGGAAAGAAATCGGCGAAGAGGAGTCTGGAGAGGCGTATGAGGCGTTTATAGGGCTAAAACTAGACGTTGATAACATGGAACTTGACGACTTCCTAGGAGCACTGGCTCTAAGTAGCCGAAGAAACATTAGCATCTACGACGCCGCTTACATCTGGCTGAGTAAGAAACTGGCTGCAACCCTCGTCACCGCCGACGCGAAACAGATGGAAGCGGCCACCGGCGAGACCATCGTAAAGCATCTGAGGGAGTGGACTCAACCAGCATAAGTCCAATGGGTCTGGACGCAGCCTAAACATTATATGCTCAGTGAGCCGAGACAACAGCCATGAGCAAGGTAAACTACGCTGAGATGGAGAAGAAGTACGTCTACGGAACCTGGACAAGCCAGAACAAGTGGAGCCCCAGGGTCCTCGTCAGCGGCGACGGGTGCTACGTCACCGACGTGGACGGAAACAGGATACTGGACTTCAGCTCCCAGCTCATGTGCAGCAACCTGGGCCACGGCAACCGCGCCGTCATCGACGCCATGACTGAGCAGGCCAAGCAACTGTGCTTCGCATCCCCCAGCTTCGCCACCATACCGGCGGCGCTGCTGGGCAAGAAGCTGGCCGAGATAGCGCCGGGCGGCCTTTGCAAGAGCTACCTGACCATCGGCGGAGCCGAGGCGAATGAGGCGGCCATCAAGATAGCCCGCATGTACACCAAGAAGTCCAAGCTCATATCCAGGTACAGGTCCTACCACGGCGCCTCCTCGGGGGCGATAGCCCTGACGGGTGACCCCAGGAGCCAGCAGGCTGTCGGTATGCCCGGCGTGGTCCGTGCCCCGGATTGCTACTGCTACAGGTGCCCCTTCGGCAAGACTTACCCGGGCTGCGGCATTACCTGCGTCGAGTACATAGACGAGATCATCAAGCTGGAGGGCCCCCACACAGTGGCGGGGGTAGTCGTGGAACCCATAGTTGGCTCAAACGGCATCCTTGTGCCGCCGGACGAGTACATGCCCAGGCTCAGGGAGATATGCGACGAGAACGAGGCGCTGCTCATCGACGACGAGGTGATGACGGGCTTTGGCCGCACCGGCAAGATGTTCTGCGTCGAGCACTGGGGCGTCTCACCCGACATCATGTCCGTGGCCAAGGGCATCTCCGGCGCGTACCTGCCTGTGGGCGCCACCATGACCAGCAGGAAGATAGCCGAGTTCTTCGACCAGCCCGAGAACCAGTTCAGCCACGGCCAGACGTACGCCAACCACCCCATGTGCTGCGCGGTGTCCCTCGCCACCATCAAGGAGTACGAGGACAAGAAGATCGTTGAGAACGCGGCGAAGATGGGCAAGGTGATGAGTAGGAGGCTAAACGAGCTAGCGGAGGAGCACAGGTCGGTGGGCGAGGTCAGGGGTAAGGGCCTCTTCTGGGGCGTCGAGCTGGTCAGGAACAGGGAGACTAAGGAGCCCTTCGTCTCGAGGCACGTGAAGGCGGACCCCAACATGATTCAGAGGGTCAGCGCCGAGGCCATGAAGAGAGGCGTCTACATCAGCAACTTCATAAACACCCTCATCGTAGCGCCGCCCCTGATATCGACGGAGAAGGAGATAGACGAGGGAGTCAGGGCGCTGGGCGAGGCCCTGAAGGTGGCGGACAAGGAGACAAGCTAGGCCAGGGACTCCAGCAGGGCCCTCCTCTTCTCCTTCCTCTTGGCGAGCCTCAGGAACGTCTGGGGCAGGCTGGGTATCAGCTGGTTAGCGTCCTTGGCAGCTTCCTTGCAGAGCCTTGTGACCGTGTCCTCGTTCAGCAAAATTGTCTTGATCGCCGAGGCCAGCGATCCCTTCGGCTCTCTGACGGTGTAGTCGTCCTCGTTCATGGGCTTGGAGAGGAACCCCACCTCGAAGGCGTCCGTCACCCCCTCCCTGTAGACCTTCAGGATCATCTCCTTGTGCTGGATGTTCTCGTCGGCTAGCTTGTTGAGGACGCCGGCGGCCTCGGGGTGGAGCTGCGCCTGGGCGCGGAGTATCTCGGCCAGCCTGTCCTCCAGAAGCCCGTGGAGTGCTATGAGTTGGCTGGTGGTCCTGATCACCTAGGGCCACCGCTGGATGACTACCTTCCGCTCGGTGAAGAAGTCGACGGCGTCCCTGCCCTGTCCGTGGAGGTCCCCGAAGAAGCTGTCCTTCATTCCGCTGAAGGGGAAGAAGGCCATGGGCGCCACTGTGCCTATGTTGATGCCCACGTTGCCGCACTCCACCTCGTACTGGAACCTGCGGGCGGCCTTGCCGCTGCCCGTGAATATGCTGGCCGCGTTGCCGTAGTTGCTGGCGTTCACCATCCCGATGGCCTCGCCCAGGTCCCCGGCGTGGAGGACGCTCATGACGGGGCCGAATATCTCCTCCTTTGCGATGGCCATGTCCGGCTGGACGCCGTGGAAGATGCTGGGTCCCAGGAAGCAGTCCCGCGGATAGGCTCCGCTGTCGAACTTCCTGCCATCCAGCGCCAGCTTGGCCCCCTCCTCGACCCCCTTCTCGATGTACCCTATAACCCTCTGCTTCCGGGGGACCGCCTGCAGGGGCCCCATCTGGACCCCCTCCTCCAGGCCGTAGCCGATCCTGATGCCTTGGGTCGCCTTCTTGATCTTGCCCAGGAAGCCGTCGATGAACTTCTCGTCGTCGCCCACCATCACCAGGTTAGCCCCCGCAAGGCACCTCTGCCCAGCGTTCCCGAAGAAGCTGGACAGGAGCCCGGGGACCGTGGACTCCACGTCGGCGTCCGGCATGACCACCAGGAAGTTCTTGGCGCTGCACTGGGCCTGGACACGCTTGCCCCGGGACGCGGCCTCCCTGTAGATGACGTCGCGCCCGATCTTGCTGGAGCCCACGAAGCTGACGCCCTTGACGTCAGGGTGCTCCAGAATGGCCTGAACCGGTTCCGCGTCTCCGTGCACCATGTTGATGACGCCCGGAGGGAAACCGGCCTCATCCACCAGCTCCATGAGCTTCACCATGCTCAGCGGCGTCCAGGGGCTGGGCTTTATCACGTAGGTGTTGCCCGTGGCCACGGCAATGGGCATGAACCAGAGGGGCACCATGAAGGGGAAGTTGAAGGGCGCTATGCAGGCGAAGACTCCCAGCGGCTGCTTGATGGCCGCCTCGTCGATGCCTGTGCTTATGTCCTCAAGGTTGTAACCCATCATGAGGCTAGGTATGCCCGTGGCCACCTCTACGTTCTCTATGCCGCGCCGCACCTCTCCGCGGGACTCGTCTATGGTCTTGCCGTGCTCCATGGTGCAGACCCTGCTCACCGTCTCGAAGTGCTCCTCCAGGAGCTCCTTGAGCCTGAAGAAGTACCTTGCGCGGGTCAGGGGCGTGGTCCTCCTCCACGCCGGGAACGCTTCTTGGGCCGCGTCCACGGCGGCCTCAACGTCCTCCGCGCACCCCATAGGCACCTTGGCCAGTGACTTCATGGTGGCGGGGTTCACGGCCTCCCTGTACTCCTCGGAGCCGGACTCCACCCACTCACCGTCTATGTAGTTCTTTACCTCCAGCACGCCCTTGATGGGCTCATCCAGTACAACCATACATGTCACCGCGTTCACCCGGTTCCGCCGGGTTTAACGGGTAGATATGGGAAAAGAGGTATTTAACACGGGCTACCTTACGCCAAGCTTCCTCATGAAGAGGAGGGCCACGGCCTTGCCGCACTCCACGATCTCGTCTATGGACGCGTTCTCGTCCTGCTTGTGGCCTCTGCTGTAGGCGCCGCCGACCCCGAAGTTGACGCAGGGCATGCCGCCGTCCACCACCTGGTAGTTCATGTCGGTGCTGGCCAGGGTGCCTGTGAAGGGCAGCTCCCTGCCCACGGCCTCCTTGATGATCCGTTGGCAGCTCAGCGCGTAAGGGTCATCCGCCTGAACCACGTAGCCCTCGCGGCTATTTACCACCTCAAGCTCGTAATTCAGGTCCGCGTCCGTCGCCTTAACCCCGTCCAGCACGGCCTTGAACTCTTCGCGGACCTGCTGGAACGTCTCCCCGGGCACCATTCCGCGGAGCACCTCCTCCTCGCAGGTGTCCGGGACCGTGGCTCCCTGGACGCCGCCCCTGATGGTGCCTATGTTCAGCATGGCGGTGAGGTCCATGATGCCCCGCTCGCGGAGAGCCTCGCCCAGGTCGATGCCCGGCACGGGCACCCTGCGCCTGAGGAGCACGTTCCTCCAGTAATCGTTCAGGGCCACGTTGAGCTTGCTCATCTTCTCTATGGCGTTGACGCCGAGGATGGGCAGCTGGCCGTGGTAGCTGAGGCCCCTGGTTCGGAGTAGGAACCTGGTCCTGCCCTGGGCGGCCAGGCCGATGCCCGTCATGCCTCCGTCCAGCTGCACCCCCATGTCTGCCTTCACGACGCCCTCCCCGATGAGGTACCCTAGGCCCGCGACGCCGCCGATCTCCTCGTCGCAGTTCCCCGTGAGTATGAGGTCGCCCCTGAGTTTTACGCCATGCTCGTGGATGGCCTCCAGCGCCAAGGTCATGGCGGCGATCTCCCCCTTGTCGTCGGCGACGCCGCGGCCCCAGATATATCCGCCTCCCCTATCGTAGAGGCTCCTCTCGTAGGGCGTACCGTCAGTGACCTCGCCGCCCAAGGGGTCCACGGTCCACCCCTCTCCCTGGATGGCGGCGCAGTCCACGTGGGCGCTGATGTGCAGCGTGGGGCCTCCGCCTAGGCCCCTGTACCTGGCCACCACGTTGCTCCTGGGGCCCTCCAGGCCGAGGGGCCCGGCCCCAGACAGCCTCATGTACTTCTCGGTGGCCTCGTGGATGCTGGTTTCGCAGCCCAGCCCGCTGAACCTGTCGGCCATCACGTCGCAGACCGTGTCGTAGTTGCGGCCGGGCGGCACCTGGGTGTCCACCCGGACGAGATTCTGCAGGTACGCCACCGCGTCGTCCCTGTGATCCTCAACATAGTCTAGCACAAGTCTCTCGATATCACTCAGCATAACGTTCACCAAATAACAGGTAGCTTGTTACAAAAAACATGATCCCAAGCCAAGAAGCCCTGCGGCCCTCAAAAATGCTTTAAGCCACCTGCCCAGCAAACCGTTAATGGCTCTCATCCTGGACGCCGAGACCCTCCTCAACGTGGCCCTCATGATCATCCTCTGCATAGGGTTCACGTTCACCTACATGATGGAGGGCTTCCCCAACTTCGCCCACACGGGCTACGCCAGCATAGGGGCCCTGGTCAGCTTCTACCTCGCCCGCATAGTGGGCTTGAACCCTTACCTCACCTGGCCCTTCTCGGCCCTCGCCGGCGGAGCCGTTGGCGTCCTTCTCTACGTCTGCGTGGTGCGGCCCATCAAGCGGGACAGGGGCTACCAGGACATCACCCTGACCCTCACGTTTCTCATCGTGGCTCAGGTCATACCGTCCCTGTGCTACATCTTCAACTTCTGGTCCAGGTTCACCCTGGGCCACCAGACGAGGAACTACAGCCTCGGCTCCCTGGACTTCACGTGGAACGGCTTCAAGGGGATAACGGTGGTGGGCCCCGTCATGTGCCTACTCCTCGTCGTCGGGGTTCACATGTTCCTGACCAGGACGAGGCTGGGCCTGAGCCTCCGTGCGACCAGCGAGGACGAGAACCTGGCCGCCACGATAGGCGTCAACACCTTCAGCGCCCACTGCGCCAGCTGGTTCCTCAGCGGGGCGCTGGCGGCCCTGGCGGGCAGCATCATAACCATACACAGCGGGGTGGGCGTGGGGGGCGCGGACGGTCTCATCATCAATGTTATGAGCGGCGCCATCCTAGGCGGCCTAGACAGTATCTACGGCGCCATCATCGGGGGGTTATTCATCGCCGTTGCCCAGGACGCCCTCGGCCAGCTCATCTTCATGGCCTTCGGCCTGGCCTCCGAGTCGTGGAAGGGCCTGCTGCCCCTCGCCTTCCTGCTCGTAGCCACGGCGTTCTTCCCCAACGGCATCGCCAGCCACGGCGACATCAACTTCAGGGGCCTGAGGAGAAGGGCCCTCAGGGCCCTGGGCGTCCAGGGCGACTAGCCTCTGCCCGGCTCGGGGACTGTGGTCAGTATCCCCAGCTTCAGCACCTGGGTGGCGGCCAGGAAGTAGAACACGTACTCGGGGCCCAGGCTGCTCCAGAGGACGCCTCCCAGAATAGGGGACGCCATGCCGACCAGGCCCCTGAAGAGGCCGTTGAGGCCGAACCAGCTGCCCAGGATGTCCTTTGGGACAAGTTCCACGCTAATGGCTCCCTGGGTGACGCCGGCCACGAAGTTGAAGCCGCTCATGAGCCCGGCCAGTATGAGGAGGGGGCTGCTGTCGGCCGCCACGAGTAGCAGCATGGCCGCGCTGTAGAGGGGGGTGATCATCATTATCAGCCTCTTCTTCCCGATCCTGTCGGCGAGGACGCCGCTGGGTATGGCGAAGAGGACGATCACGGCGTAGTAAGCGGTGTCCATGGCGCCCAGGGTGTACTGGTCGGCGCCCTTCACCGTCCTAGCGTACAGCGGCACGTAGAAGGCCATGTACATGGAGAGCATAGAGGCCATCTGGTACAGTATCCACCTACGCACCGCGATGCCCTCCCTGAAGACCCTCCCCATGTCGCCGAGGACGCTCCTCCGGGCGGCGGCGTGCTCCACAGGGTCCCTGAACCATCGGTAGACGAGGAGAGCCGCGGCCAGCAGCCCCGCGACCTCAAGCCAGTAGAGGGGCCGTATGCCCTCGACGCTTATCCCCCCGAACCGGGAGATGATGAAGGCAGCGACCACCGGGGCGACCACCCTGGGCAAGGCCGAAAGGGTGTCGCACAGCTGCATCCCCGTCGCCCTCTCGACGCTGGCCAGGCTGTTGCCGCAGATCATTGGGCAGATGGTCATGGCCATGTCCCAGCTCAGGCTCGTCAGGAAGAGCGCCAACATGGTCACCTGCCAGCCCTGGGCCAACCCGAAGACGCTGTAACCAAGTGCCATCAGGGGCAACGCCACCAGCAGTATCCTCCTGACGCCGTACCTGTCCGCCAGCCACCCCGTGGGCAGCGTTATGAGGGTGCTGGCGATGCCCCCGACGCTGGTAGCGTAGCCCACCTCTAGGGGAGTGGCCCCCAGCTCGGAGATGTACACCGACTGGTACTGCTGGGTCAGCCCCATGCTGAAGTTCTGCAGGAAGTTGCGGGCTATGTTCACCTTGTAGGCGCTCTTCTGGCGCCTGATGAATCCCAGAGCCCTGTCAGCGGCTGAGCCAGCCATACAAGAAAAGATTAGCGGAGTGATTTAAGTTGGGAGGCTACTCCGCGAGGCACCGCATCATGGACTTGCCGAACTCGGAGCGGCACGCGTCGCACCTGATGCAACCCGCCTCGGCCTGCCCCGCCTCTAGCTTCTTCACCAAGTCGGGCTCCCTGATGAGGGGCCTGCTCATGCTCACCATGTCAGTCAGGCCCCTGTCCACGGCCAGCTGCATCGTCTTGAGCTGCCTGAACCCGTTGACCAGGGCCATGGGCGTCGGCCCTATGGCTTTCTTGATCTTCTCGGCGTGGCCCGCGAAGGCGAGCTCGCTATAGGCAGGGTCGCTGTGCTTGGCCCGGGCCCGCAGCTCATTCACCTCGCCTCTGCCTCCTCCGCTCACCTCGATGAGGTCTATGCCCCTGTCGGCCAGGGCTTTGGCCACCTTGACGCTGTCCTCCACAGTGAACCCGTCCGGACTGAAGTCGTCACAGTTCGTCTTGATGAGGACGGGCTCGTTGCCCACCCGGCCCCGGACCTCGTCGTAGACCTCCATGGGGAACCTCATGCGCTTCTCCAGGCTGCCGCCCCACGCGTCGGTGCGCCTGTTCGT
>CAZAKG010000079.1:0-11312 GCA_964485755.1 uncultured Candidatus Bathyarchaeia archaeon
GAATTGGATAGGCAGCTTCTTGACGAGCTACTGAAGGAAGAGGCGGTTTTCCCCAAGGTCAAGCTGGAGGTGCTCCTCTTCACCCACCTTGGCCTCAGGGGCTGCTCCCAGGTCACCATACCGGCCGAGCTCCCGGGCGGCGCCGAGATGGGCCAGAAGATCGATGAGATGGTGCAGCCTCACCTGATGAAACTGCCCACCGTCACGGAGCCACGTGACAGGCTCATGGCCGTCAGGGCCTTGAAGGAGATGATGGAGAAGGGCTTCGAGGAGCACGTGGAGGAGTCCGCGTCATACAAGGCGCTCTACAGGTGGACGGACAGGCTGGGCCTCAAGAGCCAGCAGTCCAAGGTCCGGCCCACGGTCCACGAGATATACGTCTTCAAGGACGGCCCAGCGAGGAGGGAGCTGGCCGACCTCCTCAGGGACAGGGACAAGCTGAGGCAGGCCGCAGTCAGGAAGCCTGACCCCAAGGGCGGAGGCATGAGGTTCGCCTACCCGGAGGAGTTCGACCGCAAGTGGATCAGGCGGATGGGGCGGCTCCTAGGCTACCCACCCTGCTGCGTGGACAGGTACGCCGAGGACCGCGTGAACGGCGTCAACGTGGAGACCAGGGCATCGAGCCAGCTGGCCGAGGCCATCAAAGCCGGGCAGCAGATCAACTCACTCGCCTACCCCCTGAGCTACTTCTTCCCCTGTAAACCAGACTGCCCGGCGTCCACGGCCCTGGGCTCAGCGTGGAGGAGGAGGCTGGAGGAGCTGGACCCGCAGCTGAGCGCCATGTACGGGGGGCTTGTGAGGCTCAACACGCACATGGTTCTCAAGCAGCCCGAGATTATCCAGAGGTACGTGTCCCAGTTCCAGCCGCCGAAGGAAGAAGAAAAGCGAGGCACGTGAAGCGATTGACCCCGCACGAGCTATCCGTCCTCGAGCAGGAGTTCCCCTTGGACCTGGATTCCACCAAGGCGCTCCCGGCCGCCGGCCTCGGAAAGGAGGCTAAGCTCTACAGAGTACAGGGTTCCAGACTGATACCAGGAGAAGCGTACACGGGGGACACCTACATCATAGACACGGTGGCTGGGCGCACGATAGCCTGCCAGCCCCACATAGTCGGCGAGGAGCTGAGAGCCCTCTGCAGGGACGCCGCCCGCGGGTTCGTGGCGGCAGCCGAGGACATAGGCGCCCTGGAGCCCGAGGACGCGGGCATCATGCACATCCTGAGGGCCGGGACAGGGTACATGGTGGCAGACGCCATGCCCATCCACGTCCCTATCCTGGACGTGCGAACCCAGTACGAGGAGGAGGGCTACAGGGACCACTCGGACGACCCGAGGAGGCTGAAGGTCAGCTACAGGAGCTACCCGAAGAGGATAGAGGAAGTCAAGAGCCTCGTGGTACCCGACACCTACGCGACGGGGCGTTCAGCCGAGGCCGCACTCATGGACCTCATCGCCAAGGGATTCAAGCCGGAGACAGTGATCCTGTACGGCTTCATAGCCATACCTGCCCTTGTGAGGACAGGCGGCCTATGCGAGAGCCAGGGGATAGACCTGAAATGCTTCGCTGTTTGCGACATCCCCCAGCTGGCCCACAACCACTACGACATGCCCGTCTACGGGCTCGACGAGAGCCTCCACGCGGCCACCGGAGAGACCGGCAGGCTCGGCAGCATCGTGGACGCAGCCACGCTGGAGAAACTGATCCCTGGCTACGTCCCCGGGATGGACCAGCCGGGGGACTGGAGCGAGAGGCAGAGCCAACTGTTCAACGGCTTGAAGAGGGAGAAGGGCGACATAAGGGGCCACCTGGAGAAGAGCATCGCCCTCATCGAGAGGCTCACGGCGTTGAGCAGAGAAGAACGCTGGTACACGGCGCTCAACGAGGCCGCAGCCGATAATGAGCTGGACGCCCTCAGGCAGACGCTGACGAGGTACGTCTAACCATCCTTTTTATTAAACCGGGCACCACACCCTTGGATAACGTTGCAGTACCACCTGGTCCTAACTGAGCGGTGTAACCTCCACTGCACATACTGCGGAGGCACACGGCACCAGGAGGGGCTGCCACTGGACCACACGTACACCCTGGACGACCTCAAGACGTTCATAGGGCAGGACCCCGAGCCCGTCATAGGGTTCTACGGCGGCGAGCCCCTCCTAGCCCAGGAGTACATGTACAGGGTCATGGACGAGGTGCCGGCCAAGGCGTACACGCTACAGACCAACGGCACACACCTGGCGGAGGTGGATGACAGGTACCTCCACAGGCTCCACAGCATACTTGTGTCCGTCGACGGCCCCAGGGAGGTCACGGACGCCTGCAGGGGCGAGGGCACCTACGACGCTGTCATGCGGAACCTGAGGGACGTCCGGGGGAGAGGCTACGCCGGCGACGTGGTGGCCAGGATGGCTTACTCGGACCACGGCGACATCTACAGGGACGCAACGCACCTGCTGAGCCTGGGAGACCCCCGCTTCGACCACGTCCACTGGCAGCTGGACGTCTTCTGGTCTGACCTGGAGGCGAGGGCCGACCTCGAGGGGTGGCTGAGCCAATACGACTACGGCGTGGCGCGGCTCGTCCGCGACTTCGGTGAGGCCCTGGAGGCGGGCAGGGTGCTGGGCCTGGTCCCATTCATACCCGTCCTCAGGACCCTGCTCACAGGAGAGCCTGCGCCCCACATCTGGTGCGGCTCTGGGAGGGACAGCTTCGCCATCATGACCAGCGGCAGCATTGAGGTCTGCCCCATCTGCCCCGAGATGCCCTACTCCAACGTTGGTAGCATATACACGTCCACGCCCCAGGGGATCAGGGACAGCCTCCCGGTGGGTCAACCCTGCGCCAGCTGCAGCGACCTGTGGGTCTGCGGCGGAAGGTGCCTGTTCTCCAACCAGACCATGTTCTGGGGCCGAGGCTGGTTCGATAGGGTCTGCGAGACGACCCGGCGCATGATAAGGGGGCTTGAGGGGCTCGTGCCCCGCGCCAGGTCCCTCATGGAAGAGGGCGTGCTCCCAGCTGACGCCTTCGAGTACCCTGAGATCAACAACGGCTGCGAGATCATCCCCTAGATAAAATCATAACCGGTGGACGCCACCATAAGCTCATGAAGATCAGTTTCGGGGCCTTCATCAGCTCTGAGAGACAGAAGTATCAGATGATCCTAGACGACGCCCTGCACCTGGAGTCCCTGGGCTATAACAGCGTCTGGATAAGCGACCACGTCTACGGCATGTACACGAACCCGGCTGACCCCAGGTTCGAGTGCTGGACCACCATGTCGGCCCTCGCGGCCGACACGGACACGATACGGCTGGGGCAGCTCGTCCTCTGCAACCCATTCAGGCACCCGCCTCTCCTGGCCAAGATGGCTGCGACGCTGGACGCCATAAGCGGAGGCCGCCTGATACTGGGCCTAGGCACAGGGTGGCATGAGGGCGAGTTCAAGTCGTACGGGTACACGCTGGAGAGCCCCGCCACAAGGGTGAGGCGCCTGGACGAGGCAGCCAGAATCATCAAGCTCATGTGGACGGAGGAGGCCCCCAGCTACCAGGGACGCTACTACAGCATCGACGGCGCGTACTGCAGCCCGAAGCCCGTCCAGAGGCCACACCCGCCCCTCATGCTGGCCGGCGGCGGCGAACAGCTGACCCTCAGGACGGTGGCGAGGCACGCCGACATAAGCAACTACGCGGCGTGGATGGGGACCCCCCAGGCATTCAAGGCCAAGTCGGAGGCCCTGGACAGCCACTGCTGCAAGGTGGGGCGCGACCCTGGCGAGATAACCAGGTCGTGGGCCTGCTACACGCTGATCAGCGAGGATCAGGGCAAGGCCGAGATGAGCATGGACAGGTACACCAGGAATATGCAGACGAGGTACGGGAACGAGTCCGGTGACAGGAGGCCGCCTCTGGCCGGGGCACCAGACGAGGTCATAGAGCAGGTTCAGAGGTACATCGACGCGGGCGTCAGGATGTTCATCGTCCGCTTCATGGGGGACGACTTCGACTCGGAGGCCAGGCTCTTCGCCGAGAAGGTTGCCCCCTCATTCACGTAGCCCAAACCCCTTTTATCTGCGCTGGCCCCTCAGTCTGTGATCGACATGGAGAACCTTCTCTACAAGCTCACTCGGCCAGAGGTCGAGGAGTACCTGAAGAAGTGCGACGTGGTCTTGTTCCCAGTCGGCTCGACGGAGCAGCACGGGAAGCACATGGCCATAGACAACGACACGTTCACGGCCCTGGAGATATCCAAGCGGGTGGCCGAGAAGACCGGCGTACTGGTTGCCTCGCCCCTCTACTTCGGCTACTCGCCCCACCACATGAACTTCAAGGGCAGCATAACCCTCAGCTTCGAGACCCTAGTGGACGTCTACAGGGAGGTCTGCGAGAGCCTGCTGCACCACGGCTTCAACAAGGTGGTCATAATGAACGCCCACGGCGGAAATAGCCCCCCCATCCGCGAGGCCCTGCACAGGATACAGCAAGACACAGGCAAGCGGGTGTACAGCGTCATGGTGTTCCCCGGCGCTACCGGCTTCGGCTCAGAGGCAGTGAAGATCATCGAGCAGAAGGGCGGCGGCCACGCCTGCGAGCTAGAGACCAGCATCGGCCTAGCCCTCGGCCAGAGGCTGCTCATGGACAAGGCCGAGGACTGGAAGCCCGAGTACAGCAGCATCGACCCCAAGTACAGGAACAAGGTGGCGGCGGCCTACAGCTTCGACGAGGTCACAAGCATAGGGAGCCTGGGCGACCCCACAAAGGCGACGAAGAAGAAGGGCAAGGTGCTGGTGGACGCCGTCGTGGACGACCTGGCAGAGTTCGTGGAGTACCTGAAGAAGCTCTAACCTCTATCGTGCGTATTTAGCTCCTAGGTTTTTGATTCGATTTGGAGAAGCTAAATACACATGTTTTTAAATGTTAATTTTTTGATGATTTAAATGGTTCAGAGTTTGAAAAAACTACTAAGCATCGTGCCACCGGAAGGAGTTTCCGAGGTCGTCAGGGATCACTGGGTTGAGGTCAATTTCGTGTTGCCCCAGCCGATCACCATAGTGACAACGGTTGACGGCGGGGGGAGGGTCAACGCCGCTCTGAAGTCGTGGGTGATGTACTGCTCGACCCAGGACATCGTGCTTGGATGCAATGTTAACCATGACACTGCCAAGAACATCTTGGAGACAAGGGAGTTCGTGGTGAACATACCCGGTAGGGAAATCTTCAAGCAGGCGGTGATTACTGCTGCCCCATACCCGAGGGGCGTCAACGAGCTAGAGAAGGCAGGACTCACGGCCATCCCCTCGTCGAAGGTGAGTCCACCCAGGGTTGGAGAGTGCAGGGCACACGCAGAATGCAAATTATTGTGGCACAAAAGGTTGGGAGGAAACGCAATCATTTTCATAGGCAGGGTCGTCTCACTTTCCGTCGATGAAGATGTCTTTGACGATGAGAAGATGTGTCTGAAGACGACTGATCTGAGGCAGATGCTGCTAATCCCTGAGGGGATAGGCCTCATTGAAAGGACGGAACAGCTTGAAAGGGTACCAAGGCCATCAGAATAGGTTGGATTGAATGTTGCGGAAATGTAGAAAAAAGCGTGCTAAATAGATACCCTCTATCTTCTTTTTAAATGGGGTTTATTTCAGGTCTTCGATTAGGCGGCTGAGCTTCTCCTTGTACTCGTCCATGATGCCTCTGACGGCATCATCGTCCATGGCCTCCGCGTAGAGCCTGCACACGGGCTCTGTACCGCTGGGCCTTATGAGTATCCAGCTCCCGTCCCTGTTGGTCAGCTTCACGCCGTCCATGGTGTCGACGTCCAGCCCCTCCACGAGCCCGGGCAGCCTCCTCAGGACCTCCTCCTTGAGCTCGTCGGGGCACTCCACCTTGTCCTTGGCCTTGGAGTAGATGGGCTGCTCGCCTATCAGCTCAGATAGGGGCCTCCGCCTCTCCGCCAGTATCTGGAGCAGCAGGGCCATCACCATGGCCCCGTCCCTGACGGGGTGGTGTGGCCCGTACATGATGCCGCCGTTCTCCTCTCCGCCCAGCATGTAGCCGTTCTCAACCATGGCGCGGCTCACGTCCACGCTGCCCACCCTGACCCAGTGGACCCGGCCCCCGTGACGGTTCACAACGTCCTCCAGGCCCTTGGATGTGCTTATGGAGGTGACCACCGTCTCCCCGGGGTGCCTCTCCAGGTACCAGTCCGCTATGAGGCTGAGACTCTTGTCGCCCCAGACGGCCTCACCCTTCTCGTCCATGATGATGCTTCTGTCGCCGTCGCCGTCGAGGCCGATCCCCATGTCGGCGCCCGTGGCCCCTATGAGGTCTCTGAGGGCGTCTAGGTTCTCCGGGGTGGGCTCGCTGCCGCGGCCCGGGAAGCCTCCGTCGATCTCGGCGTTGACGGTGTAGACGCCGCAGCCGAGCCTGCTGGCCACCCGCGGGATCACAAGGCTGGACACGCCGTTGCCTGTGTCCAGGGCAACCTTGAGGCCGCTGGACGAGATGAGTTTACGGTCAACCTGGCTCACAACGGCTTCGATGTAGGTCTCTGTGGCCTCCACCTCGCGTACGCCGCCCACCATGTTCCAGGGTGCCGGCTCAGGGCCGCCCTTGAAGTACAGCTCCTCGATGCGGTTCTCTGTGGCCCTGCTCACCTCCACGCCGTCGGCGGCCATGACCTTCAGGCCGTTGAACTGCGGTGGGTTGTGGCTGGCCGTGACCATTATGCCTCCGTCCAAGCCCAGCCTCTTCACCATGTACTGGAGTGTGGGCGTGGGCAGGAGCCCCATGTCGTGGACGTTGCACCCGATGCTGAGTAGGCCGGATACGGCCGCGTTCCTTATCATGGGGCTTGTGACCCTGCCGTCCCTCCCCACGGCTATCTCCGCGCCGAGGATGCTGCCCGCTGAGGCGGCCAGCGTCTGGACCAGCTCCAGGGTCAGGTCCCGGTTCACGACCCCTCGGACCCCGTTGGTTCCGAAGAGCCGGCCCACTACATCACCTGTTTGGAGACCAGGATGCTCTCGTCGACGGTCTTGCTTGGGCAGATGTACACGTTCTCGGTGATGGTGACGCCGTCGTTGATCTGGGCGTAGTCGCCGATGAGGCTGCCTGACTCGACCTTGACCCACCTCGCCAGGACCGCGTTCTCGCCGATGATGGCGTTCCTGACGCTGCTGTAGTCCTCTATCACGGCCCCTGGGAACACGATGCTGTTCTCGATGCGGCACCCCTTACCGATGTGGACGCCGTCGCTGAGAGAGACGTTGGGCCCTATGACGGAGTCCGCGCCGACCCTGACGTTCTCGCCGAAGATGCATGGCTTCTTCACAGTGGCCGAGGAGTCGACTGCCACAGATGCTGGGTCGCCCTGTGTAGCCCTCTTGGAGAGGAGCATGGCGTTGGCGTTCAGGTAGTCGTCCGGCGTCCCTATGTCCATCCAGAAGCCGTGGCACTCGAACCCGTGCAGCTTCCTGTCCTCCGCGAGCTGTGGGAAGACCTCCGTCTCTATGGACACCCGCCTCCCCCCGGGTATGAGCTCCAGAACCTCGGGCTCGAGGACGTACACGCCCGCGTTGACGAGGTTGCTCGGCTCCTTGCCTCTCTCAGGCTTCTCCACGAACCTGAGGATGCGGCCCTCCCAGTCCAGCTCCACGGCCCCGTATCTGGACGGGTCAGGCACCTGGATGAGGGCTATTGTGGCCAAGCCGCCCTTCTCCTTGTGGAAGTTGAGGAGCCTCCTGTAGTCTAGGTCGGTGAGGATGTCGCCGTTCATGGCGAAGAAGGACCCGTGGTTGATCATGTCCTCGGCCTTCTTGATGGCCCCGCCTGTCCCCAGGGGCTTCTGCTCCCGGCTGTACAGGATGCCCAGGTCGTACTTGGATGGACCCAGGTACCTGACCATGTTCTCGGCCATGTAGTACACGGACAGGATGACCGTCTCCACGCCTCCCTGGGCCATGTTCCTGAGCGAATAATCGATCATGGGCTGGTTGGCCACGGGGAAAAGCATCTTGGGTCGGCTGCAGCTCAGGGGCCTGAGCCTTGTGCCGAATCCGCCTGCTAGAACAACGGCCTTCAACTACTTATCGCCGGTAAACAAGTTTGAGGTGAAGTTAAGAAGTTTTGCTCGGATCGCTCGGCCTCAGCAAGAACCCCAGCTCCTCACTGAGCCTGTCGTTGCTTAGCCTCTCGAACCTCTCGATGCTGCCCACGTCGTACCAGAACGCGTCTGTCGTGTACCCTGCTACCCTGTCGCCTCTGCCCACCATGTACTGGACCACGTCGCCCATGATGTCGAAGGAGGCGAAGTCCCCCTGGGAGTGGAGAGCCTCCATCGTCTCCAGCACGGAGCCGTCCAGTACGAGCACGCCTATGCTGACGGCCGAGGGAAGCAGGGGCTTCTCCTTGAAGCTCTTTATCCAGGGCCCCTCCAGGCCGGCTACGCCCACGTTCACCACGAAGCTGGGGGCGAGGGCTATGGTGGCGGCGGCGCCCTGCTCCCTGTGGAACCTGAGCATCTCCTGAAGGTTGATGTTGCTGACTATGTCCCCGTAGTAGACTATCAGGGTGTCCCCCTTCCTGACCGCCTCCTGCCGATAAGCGTTCAGCAGGGCGTTGGCGCTTCCCTTAAGCTTGGGGTCGTCCAACACGTACTTCATTGAGACGTTGAAGCGCTCCCCTCTGTCGAAGTAGTTCTCTATCTGCTGGTGCTTGTACCCCACCAGGAGCACGAGGTCGGTGACGCCGTGGTGCCCGTACAGCCTGACTATGTACTCCAGTATGGGTTTCTGGGTCTCCCCTAGGGGGATCATGCACTTCTGGAAGTACTCGGTCAGGGGCTTGAACCGTGTGCCCAGGCCACCCGCCATTATGACCCCTTTAACGGACAATCACGTGTCCCTCGAAGCCAGCATCAGTAAGCCTACAAGTACCATTCCTACGCCAAGCGGGGAGAAGAACCAGAAGTTGAGGGAGCCCGGGTCGGTGGCCCCGGAGTTAACCAGCAGTAGAAGGCCCGAAGCCGCCAGTACGAAGCCGCCCAGCACAGTCGCCAGGCCCTTGAAGCTCAGGCTGATTCTCGCGGACATTGTGTTCACCTATGAGTGTCGTATGGAGTAAAAAAATGCTTATGATTCCAGCTTGGCGGGGAGGTACTCGTCAACGATGTAGGTGAGGCCGTACCTGCTGAACGCCTCCAGCTCGGCCTTCTGCTGCAGCTGCATGAAGATGTCTATCTCCCGCTGCCATATCTCCTCCTTGTACCTGGGGTCTTCCTTCAGCTCCTTGAGGCGCTTTTGGTCGAAGTCGGTGAGGGGCTCCGTCGGGAGCTTGTACTCTATGATGTCGCTGCCCCAGACGCCGATCCACTTCGCGTCCGGCGTTGTAAGGCCGCGCAGGTGGGCGGCGTTGGCGCTGCCGCTTATGATGACCATGGCTATGTGGATGCCCCACGGGTCGCCGTCCGTGAAGATGTAGACGGGTAGGCCGTGGTCGTGGGCCAGCCTGTTGATGATGCCCCTGGTGCTGCGGGGGCTCTGCCCGGCCGTGTGGATGAGTATCGCGTTGAACCTCTCGTGGGCCTTCTCCTCCACCAGCCTGGTGAACATGGCGCCCTTCTCTATGACCAGCACCTTGTCGGCGCTGGTCTCCACGAACTCGCTGCTTGTGAGGGCGGGCCCGATCATGACGCCGTCCGGGTGGTCAGTCAAGTTCATGCGGCGCCCCTCGTAGCCTGGCACCGTGTACTCTATGGTGAGGTCACCGAAGATGGCTGACCGCTCCTCTGGGAAGATGTGGAAGTCCTCCCGGGCCCTGTTCAGAGCCACCTCCAGGTCCGTGATTATGTTGTCGGACTCGGTCTGGTCGTTGTACTCGATGTCACGCTGGCCGCGGGCCGAGTAGTAGACCTCCCTCAATGTGCTGGTCTTCCTCTGCCGGACCAGCTCCTTGCTGAACCACGCAGTCCATACGAGCTGGGTGAAGGGGCGGATGTGGCGGATGTTGCGGCTGTGGCGCCGGATCATCCTGGGCCCCAGCACGTACTGGCGCTCATCCGGGTCGTACATGATGTTGTCCGTGCTGCGGCTCTGCATGTGTATCCACGGGAACTCGTGGTTGCTGATCTGCTCGTGGATCAGGTTACCCAGCTGGGTGAGGCTCTGCTCCATCGCCAGGCGTCTACGCTCGGCTTCATTCATCGGCTTCTTCGACAATCTCCGATACCTCCTCCAGTTTCTTCTCCACCTCCGGGATGTTGGTGCTTACAATGTCCAGCAGAGGCTGCACGTCGGGAATGGGCTTATCGGCGAGCTTTGAGGCGAACTCCGCTATCTTGGGCAGGTACTTGTTGAATATGTTGAGCCGCCTCTTCTCCCGGGCCATCCTGAACTTGCGGCTTATGTAGACCCGCACTCCCCTGGACGCCTCACGTATGGCGTTGGTGATCTCCTTCTCCACCTCGGGCTGGTCCGCCATGTACTCCTTGCCCACGCTCTTGTAGGGTATCTTAGTGCTGCACACGTGGACGGCTATCGCCAGAGGCGTGTCCGCCTCTACCTTGTAGGTCTTCCAGTTGATGTTCTTGTTAGCCGCCTTCCAGACGACGCAGCTGCCCTCGTCGAACAGCAGAGGAATCCTGTTGGCGAACCTGTACAGGGTGATGCCGGGGCCGTGGGTCTTCCTGACGGTGGGCCCGGTGGCGACGGCGGCCTCCACGATGAAGGGAAAACCCAGGTAGGTGCTGGGCTTGCGGGTCACCACCTTTATGTAGTCCTCATCGTTGAGGCCCAGCTCCTTCCTGATGCCTGTCTCGAGCAGCTCCTCGCCGATGGGGCTCAGGCAGCTGGCGTCGGGGCGCTTGAAGCCCGTGTAGTCCTTGGTGGCTCGGACGGCCTTCACTATGTCGTCGGGGCTCAGGTTCTGAGGCTTTGTACTCGGGTTCATCCCGGCGAACTCCAGGAACCGGTCCGCGGTGGTGGGCCCGATACCCTGGAAGTGGGTCATCATGAACTCTTTGAGGTTCCTGGCCTTGGTTGTGCTGACGAAGCGCCTGAAGGTCTCGACGTCCACGCCGTGGGGGTGATGCTCCACGACCTTGGGCAGCGGCGGCATCTTGTCGGTCCCCCTCTCGAACCTGTAGAGGCGGCCCTTGGGGTCCGTGTACATGATGTCGGCGAAGGGGTTCACCATGGCCGTCTGCTTTATGTAATCTAGGAGTCTGTACATGATGCGGCTGTAGTCGCCCTCCATCTGGTGCTCCAGGACGGTGCCCCTCCAGCCGGAGGGGTTCTGCTTGATATTGTGCTTCAGTAT
>CAZAKG010000080.1:0-11082 GCA_964485755.1 uncultured Candidatus Bathyarchaeia archaeon
TCCAGGGCTCTCCGAGCTTGAATCCGTGCCTGCCTTCAACCACATCCCCAAGGACAAGAACCACCGCATCCTCATCGGCACCATGTCCACCTTCGGGCACGGGGTCGGCAAGATCAACACCGAAGCGGCCAGTATCATCAAGTCCACCAACGCCGTGGTGGGGGACGCCAAGCTGGTGCTCGGGCAGCTGGCGGCTGAGGTGGAGAGGCGGGGAGCCCCGAAGCGGAACGAGGGCGTCATCGAGGAGATCGCCGACGCTAAGAGGGTGCTCATGGAGAAGTACGGGCCCTTCATGGAGTCGGGTGAGAGGCCCATCAACCCGTACAGGGTCGTCGCGGAGATGATGGGGGTCCTCGACCCCATGAACAGCTCCGTGACCCACGAGTCGGGGAACACCAGGGACCAGCTGAGCACCGTCTACACGGCCCGGGTGCCGCACGGCTTCCTGGGCTGGGGTAACGTCAGCACATTGGGCTACGGGCTGGGCGCCTCGCTGGGCGCGAAGCTGGCGATGCCCAAGAGGCAGGTCGTGAGCGTGACGGGGGACGCCGGCGTGGGCTACCAGATGGGCAACTGGGAGACCATGGTCAGGTACGGGATGGGCGTCACCACTGTCCACGTCAACAACGACGGGTTCGGCGGCTACGGCCCAGGGTTCTGGGGCGCCGGCCACAGCCCGTACACGTATGAGCTGTCGAGCAGCAGCGTCCAGAGCACAGCCAAGGTGGCCGAGGCCCTGGGGATGGCGGCGGAGCGGGTGGATGACCCTGACGAGGTGGGCCCCGCGTTGAAGAGGGCTCTGAAGGCCAACACCAAGGGTGAGCCCTACCTGGTGGAGGTCATCTGCTGTAAGCACCCGGTGTACCCAGGCTGGGTGAGGGCCTAGCCCCCATCATTATTTCATGATATTACAGTGGCTGTACAGAACGTACATTTTTTTTGGGTTGCCCCGATCCTTTTTTTTACCTCATAGAGCTCCTAAGCTTCAAGTGTTGTTATGTCCGGTTCAAACATTGACGAGAAGGCCCTCAAAGGGCTTCTCGGTGAACTAGTGAGGATCGACTCTGTGAACCCGTCTCTGGTCCCTGGGGCCGCCGGAGAGGCCGAGGTCGCCGGCTACATCCGCGGGTGGATGGAGGAGCTCGGACTGGAGACGCGCCTGTACGACGTGGAGCCTGGGCGCCCCAACGTCGTCGGTGTCCTGAAAGGGGAGGGCGGGGGCAGGAGCCTGATACTGAACGGCCACACGGACACCGTGGGCGTGGACTACTACGAGGGCGACCCATTCAACCCAATGATTAAGAGAGGCCGTATGTACGGCAGGGGCTCCTTCGACATGAAGGGGGGCCTGACGGCGAGCATGGCCGCAGTGAAGGCCGTGGTCGACTCGGGTACAAGGCTCAGGGGCGACGTGATACTGGCCGCGGTCTGCGATGAGGAGTACGCCAGCATAGGCACCGAGAGGCTGATGGAGGAGTACACCGCGGACGCTGCCATCGTGGGCGAGGCCACCGGCGGCAACGTCCTTGTGGCCCACAAGGGCTTCGCCTGGGTGGCCGTGGTGACCCACGGCGTGGCCGCCCACGGCAGCGCCTTCAATGTGGGCGTGGACGCCATAGCCAAGATGGGCTACGTCCTCACAGGCATCGAAGCCCTTCAGAGGAGCCTCCAGAAGGACATGCACCCGTTGGTGGGCCCGGGGAGCGTCCACGCCAGCACCATAGTGGGGGGAAGCGAGCTCAGCACATACCCGGCATCATGCAAACTCCAGCTGGAGAGGCGCCTCATCCCCGGGGAGACCCGTGAAACCGTGGAGATGGAGATGACGGCCATGCTCCGCTCCATCGCGGAGAGCGACCCCAAGTTCAGTGCGGAGCACACGGTGACCTTCTACAGGGCCCCCATGGAGGTAAGCCCAGACGAGGCCATATGCAGGGCGCTTGTGGAGGCCTCCGCTAAGGCGCTGGGCCGCGAGCCCATGTTCATCGGCGGCTCAGGGTGGCTGGACACCCAGATAATGACTGAGAAGGGCGTGCCCGCCGTCAGCTACGGGCCGTCAGGGGACGGGGCCCACGCGAAGGAGGAGTGGGTGAACATGAGGTCGGTGGTTGACGCGGCTAGAGTTCAGGAATACGCCTTGAAGTCCTTCTGCAGCGTCGCCTAGTCTAGGTCGGCGAGCCAGGCTGTCCTCCGCTCGGTGTCCAGGAAGGCTAAGGTGCTTCGGCCCGTGACGTAGCCGCAGGCCTCACCCGGGTTGACCACCAACACCCCTTTCTCGTTCCCTATGCCGGCCCTGTGGGTGTGTCCCCTGATTACCGCGTCGTAGCCGCCGCCGTATGCCTTGTCCACGTCCTCCTGCCTGTGGCCGTGGATGAGGGCTACCCTCATCCCGTCGGCCTCCACCTCCGCGAAGAATCCCCTGATCTCTGCCCCGATCTCCCCGTAGACCTTCTTCAGGATGTCCCTCTCGGCGCAGTTGTTGCCGTAGACGCCCACGAGATGGGCCTCCAGGGGCTTGAAGTGCTTGGCCGTGAACGGGGCTATGTAGTCGCCAGCGTGCAGTACGAGCTTGATTCGCTCCTCGTTGAACATCTTAACAGCCTTGTCTATGGCATATATGTTGTCATGGGTGTCCGCGATGAGCCCGATGATCATTTCTCCTCTCCCTCCACTAACCTCCTGAACCTCTGATAAGGCTCCTCCCACGGCTCGGGGCTCAGGGGCAGAAATATGCCCGTCACATAGGTCTCGGAGATGATCCTCCGCGCCTCCCATATGTCCTCCACCTCGCCGTGGGCCATGAACTGGACCGCCGCGTTGCCCAGCGACGCCGCCTCCACAGGCCCAGCGAAGACCCTCAGCCCCGTCGCGTCGGCAGTCATCTGGTTCAGAACCCTATTCAGTGAGCCCCCGCCGATCACATGCAACGCCCTGTACCTGGCCCCCGTCACCTCCTCCAACTGCCTCAGCGTGTGCCTGTAGTTGAGGGCCAGGCTCTCGTAGACGCACCTCATGTGCTCCCCGATGGACATGGGCTTTGGTTGGCCCGTCTCCACGCAGTACTCTATGATCCTGGGGGTCATCTCACCCGGCTCCACGAACCTGGGGTCCCCCGGGTCTATCAGTGACCTGAATGCGGGGCTCTTCTCGGACGCCTCGTAGAGTTCAGGGTAGCCCGGCTCGGCTCCCTTGCCCCTCCACTCCCTGAGGAGCTCCTGCTCGAACCACAGGCCCGGCAGGTTCTTCAGCAGCCTGAACGTGCCCTCCACCCCGCCCTCGTTGGTGAAGTTTAGCCTGTACGCTGTCTCGTCGATGTAGGGCCTCTCAACCTCGGTGCCCATGAGGCTCCAAGTGCCGCTGCTGATGTACGCAAACCCCTTCTCCTTGGACGGCGCCGCGGCGACGGCGCTCCCCGTGTCGTGGCACGCCGGAGCCACGACGGGCATCCGGCCGCTGTAGCCCACGACCTCCGAGGGGTGCACGATCTCGGGGAAGATGTGGCCCGGCAGCCCTACGGCCTCGATGATCTCCTGGTCCCACGCCCCCTTCAGCGGGTTGTACAGCTGGGTTGTGGTGGCGTGCGTGAACTCGGCCCTCGTCAGGCCCGTCAGCCAGTGGTTGAACAGGTCCGGGAGCCCGAGGTAGGCGTCGGCGTCCCTCAGGGCCCTGTCCCTCCTCCTCACCATGCTGGCCAACTGGTACAGAGTGTTGAGTTCAAGGAACTGGACGCCCGTGCGCTGAAATATCTCCCTCCTGGGCATACGCTTGAAGACCCACTCCATGAGGCCCCGAGTCCTCGGGTCCCTGTAGTGGTATGGGTCCCCGAGCAGGTTGCCCTCCGCGTTCAGGAGCCCGTAGTCCACGCCCCACGTGTCCACGCCGACGCTGAGGGCGCCCTCCCTGGCCTTCTCCACGCCTCTTACCGTCTCACGCCACAGCCGCTGAACGTTCCAGTGTAGGTGCTTTTCCCTCCTCACAGGCACATTGCTGAACCTGTGGGCCTCCTCCAGGGTGAAGGCCTCACCGTCGAAGGAGACCTTCATGACCCTGCCGGAGGCGGCCCCCAGGTCCACGGCTATGACGTGGGTCAAGGGCCTACCCCACCTTAACGTCGCCGCAGACGTGGACCTTGACGCCCAGCTCGTGGAACATGGCGGCCTTTGCCGCCAGAGCCTTGTCTGCGGTCCCGGCGTCCGGCGCGTACACCACCTGTATGTGGTTGGCCTTGTGCCGCGCCATGAACTGGTCCCTGGTGACGCCGTGGAGCACCGCGCTCATGATGGGCCACTGGGGCGTGGTGAGGTCCCATCTCCGCTTGGTCTCCTCGGGGGGCAGGTCAACAACGGTGCCCCTGCCCATGTCCAGGTGTAGGCCGTCTGGCAGCACGTAGACGCGGCTCCACACGATCTCGCCGAGCCTGCTCTCACCCTTCAAGGTGCCTCCGCCCAGGGGGAAGTACATGGGCGGCTGCCGTTCGCTGCTCGCCCCCCTGTAGCCGCCCTTGAAGTGGCTGGGCGGCGCGGAGCCGCTTATGAGGAACACCCACACGTACTGGCCCCCGTACCAGTCGCCCCACCTGACGTCGTGGAGCGTCGTCGCGGGGTCCAGGCCCATGGCCCTCCAGACCCGGTTCGTGATCAGGGCGTCGAGGCCCGCGCCCTCATCAACCTCGTTGAAGTGGGGCAGCGCCTCGCCCTTGTACAGCTCCTCTCCCGTCTCCCTGTGGTGTACGGGGGGCCTGTCCACGTTGTTAAGCAGCCCCTCCGCCAGGTCGCTGGCGGGAACCATGTCCTTCAGCCCCTGCTGGTACTGGATGCCTATGAGGGCGCACCCGAAATCGTGGGCTATCCTGACGGCGGCTATGTACATCTTGAGCTGCTCCATTATCTGGGCGTTTGTGAGCTCCGTCGCCGGGTCCTTCCCCGTGACGAAGTTCACCCCCTTGACGTCCAGCCAGTACCTAGCCCTAGCGGCATCGGCGTCCGTCACTGTACTCATGGCCGCGACGAGGGCCGACTGGCTGAGCCTCTCCTTGTAGACGCCCAGGGGGTTCAGCAGCTCGTCCTCTATGATGCCGTTGTACATGCCCATGCAGCCCTCGTCGAAGACCCCCATCACAGCCTTCTCGCGTCTCAGCTGCACCGCCAGGGCCTCGCCCAGCCCGCGCTCAGCCTCGGGCAGCTTCTCCGGCCTCAGGTCCCGGACGTGGCTCTCGTTGTGGGTGATGGTGCCCTCTCTGATCCACTGCCTGATGCCGTTGAGGAAGAAGGGGTCGTCGAAGCCCTCACTCCATATGGTGCTGTACCTCTTCCCCATCTTGGATAGGCACGCGTTCAGGTTCAGCATCCCCACGAGGCCGGGCCACTTTCCGCTCCAGTTGGCCAGCGTCAGTATGGGTCCCTGGTGGTCGCGGAGCCCCGCCAGGACGTGGTGGCTGTACTGCCACACAGCCTCGGCTACTATGACCCGCGCATCCCTGGGTATCTCCCTGAACACGTCCATACCCATCCTCTGGCTCCAGATGAAGCCGTGGCCCAGATCAGGGTCGTAGGGGTGGCCCCTGAGGACGTGTATGCCTTCGGCCTGGAAGGCCTCCCTCACCTTTTCCTCCATCTCCGCCTGGGCGGGCCAGCACTCCACGTTGGCGCTGAGCCGCAGGTCCCCGCTCGCCACCAGCACGGCCTCGTCGGGGGCCAGAGGCTCAGGCCTCTTGATCTCTGGCAAAGAATAACCCATAGGTGAAGATGGGCGGCGTGGGGTGATAAAACTTAGTCTCCGCGGTCCCACCTGCTGATGATGTCCTGCACGTGCAGGATGTCCAGGGTCGTGGTCTGGCCGGGCTCGATGAGGGTGCTGCCGGAGACCACGGCGATGAAGTCCCTGTCGTAGATGTATCCCAGCTCCAGGCTCCTGTGCACCGCCCTGACGATGAGCTGGTCCCTGTTGTCCGTCCAGGGCACGTCCAGGGGCTCCACCCCCCAGTACATGTGGAGCCTGCGCCCGATCCTGGGCTCCCGGGTCACGGCCAGTATCTTGGTCTTGGGCCTGTACTTGCTCACCATCAGCGCGCTGAAGCCGCTCCGTGTGACCACGATGATGGCTGCGGGCTCCACCGCGTCCACGGAGCGGGCCGCCAGCTCCCCCACCACGTCCGTGACGGGCAGCCCCCTGAGGGGCGGCCTCTCCCGCTGGGTGATCTGCTCCTGCACCACCCAGCCTATGTTGTTCATGACGCGCACAGCCTCCACGGGGTACTTGCCCACCGCGGTCTCGCCGCTGAGCATCACCGCGTCCGCCCCGTCCAGGAGGGCGTTGGCCACGTCACTGGCCTCGGCTCTCGTTGGCCGCGGGTTGCTCACCATAGACTCCAGCATCTGGGTGGCCACTATGACGGGCTTGCCCAGCCTGTTGCACGCCGCTATTATCTTCTTCTGGAGCAGCGGAACGTCCCAGGGCGGAATCTCTATGCCCAGGTCGCCGCGGGCCACCATGACTCCGTCGCTGGCCTCCATGATCTCTCCGATGTTCCCCACGGCGTCCCCGTGCTCTATCTTGCTGATGATGGGCTGGTCGCCTCCGGCTCTCTGGACCTCGGCGCGCACGTCCTCCATGTCCCGGGCGGACCTGATGAAGCTGGCAGCGAACCAGTCGCAGTCCATCTCGACGCCGAACCTGATGCCTTTAATGTCCTTCTCCGTGGGCGGCTTCAGGGTGAGCCTGGCGCCGGGCGCGTTCAGCCCCTTCCTGCTGGATACCTCCCCGCCGGAGACCACCCTACCCGTGAACCCCTTCAGGTCCCCGTCCACGCCTGTGATCTCCAGGTCGATGATGCCGTCGTTGATGAACAGGTGGCCGCCCGCGTGGACCTCGGCCGGGAGCCTCTCGTAGCTGACGCTCATCTCCCGCCTGTCCCCCGTCACCTGCTCCGTGGTGAAGTGGACCACGTCGCCCTCCTCCAGCAGGTATGAACCGTCCAGCTCCCCCAGCCTGATCTTGGGGCCGGGCAGGTCCACCAGTATGCTCGTGCCCCCGATCTCCCTCAGCGCCTCGATGACGGCCCTGTGGTCCTCGGGCTCCCCGTGGCTCATGTTGATCCTGGCCACGTCCATGCCCGTGGCCACCATGGCTCTTAGGGTCTGGGGGTCTCTGCAGGCGGGGCCTATGGTGCAGACGATCTTGGACCTGGTGAACTGGTGCAGACTCATGTGTCTCAAGTAGGCTTGGGGCCCGGAAATTAAAAGGGTGCAGGGAGCTTAAGCCTCAAAAGCTGGTGGACCACTCCTCCATTATGCCTGACATGAGATGCGTGGCCCCCACGGTGTCGCGGGCTCTGGGTGTGAGGCCGCCCTCCTCCTCTGAGAGGGGGCCCCATCGTGAACTGGTCAAGACGCTGAAAGCCACCGATAGGCTTGTGGTGGTCGTCGTGGACGCCTTCGGTTATTCTACCTGGAAGGCTGTCGAGGAGTTGACGCCCTGCTTCAACGCACTTCACGCGGCCCACGGCGCCTTCATAGACTCTGTGATGCCCACCATCACGCCCGTCAACTTCGCCACCATGCTCACTGGGGCCTCCCCGGCGAGCCACGGCATCACCAACAGGGAGCAGCCCCTGGCCTTGGAGACGGTCTTCCACGTTCTCAGGGGCGAGGGGATGGCCTCGGCCACGGCCGCCAGGGCCGTGAGCAGCCTCGGCATCCTCATATCGCCCCACGCCGACAGGCCGGGGATCGCGGCCTCCAACACGGACGACGAGGTGACCGGGATCGCCATCAGAGCCCTGGAGGGCGAGGCCAACCTCCTCTGGGTCCAACTCCTGGACGTGGACGACGCGGGCCACGCCAACGGCCCCCTCAGCAGGGAGGGGCACGACGCGGCCTCGAGGGCGGACTCGAACCTGAGGAGGATACTGGAGTCAGCCCACAGAGGAGGCTACTCGGCCATCGTCCTCGCCGACCACGGCCAGCACACGGTCGAGAGAGACGGTGTAGTCCAGGGGACCCACGGCACAGACATGCCTCAGGACAGGGTGGTCCCCCTGGCGTGGGCCAACAACGATGAACTGGGCGGCGTAGGGTAGAGGCGTTGAACCGGGGAACACTGATCATCCACGGCCCCATAGGCGGAGGCAAGACAGCCCGCGCCCTGGAGCTGGCTGAGAGGGCAAGGGAGAAGGGCTTGCGCGTGATGGGCGTGGTGAGCCTCCGGGTGGTGGAGGAGGGCGAGACGGTGGCGTATGATGGCCTCGACCTGGCCTCGGGGGCCCAGTTCCCCCTGGTTCAGCTCGGGGACAGGGCTGCCTCCCCTGACTGGGTGAGGCTGGGGCCCTGGAAGTACGCCTTCAGCGAGCCGGGGTTCAGCCGCGCCAACGCTCTGCTGGCCGAGGCGGCCGCCAGGATGGGTGAACGATGCCTCATCGTCGTGGACGAGTACGGTCACATAGAGAAGCTGGGACGCGGCCTGTACCCGGGCCTAGTGAAGGCCGCGGAGGCTCTGGGTGGAGGAGGGTACCTGGCGGTGACGTGCCGCACAGACAAGGTGGACTCCCTGCTGCGGTTCCTCGCGGGCCAGGAGCGTAGGGTCCTGGTGCTGGAGGCAGACAGACAGGACTTCTGGGCCGCCCTGGGAGATTCTTTTATTTAAAACGTTGAACCTAGAATAGCTCAACACCCGTCACAGGATGATCCCCCTTGGAGTACGACAAGATACTTGAGATGCTGGGCAGGAAGGAGTTCCTCGTAGTCGGCAAGAATGTCACGCGCACAGACGCCCTGGACAAGGTTCTGGGCAAGGCCAAGTACACGGCCGACTACGTGCCCAGAGGCACGACCCTGCTGAAGGTCTACAGAAGCAGCATACCCCACGGCGTCATCAAGAGGATCGATCTTGATGAGGCCCTGAAGGTGCCCGGCGTCGAGGGAATATACACGGGCGCCGACGTCACGGGCAGCAACCAGATAGGGTACGCGCTCCCCGACCAGCCCTTCCTCAACGACGTGAAGGTTCACTACGTGGGCGACCCCATTGCCCTCGTCTGCGCCCGAGACGAGTACGCCCTTGAGGCGGCCTTCGACAGGATAACCGTCGAGTACGAGGAGCTTCCCCCTGTCCTGGACGTGGACGCGTCCCTGGCGGAGGACGCGCCGAATGTGCACGACGGCGGCAACGTGGCAGTCACCACCCGCATCAGGAAGGGGGACGCCGAGAAGGGCTTCCAGGAGGCCGACGTGGAGGTCAGCGACACCTACTGGAGCCCCTACCAGGAACACATGTACATCGAGACCGAGGCCGCCTACGCCGTCCCGGAGAGGGACAAGGTGACGGTCATCTGCAACGGGCAGAGCCCGTTCCTCATCAGGGAGAAGGTGGCCCACGTCATGGGCTGGGACCTCAACCAGGTGCGGATAATCCAGGCCCTCACCGGCGGAGGATTCGGGGGCAAGGACGACCAGGGGCCACTGGTGGCGGCCTACGCCGCCTTCGCCGCCCACAAGCTGGGCAAGCCGGTGGCTCACGTGTGGAGCCGCGACGAATCCGTCTGCTACAGCAACAAGAGGTTCCCGGCCAGGATCAGGTACAGGAGCGGCGCCAGCAGGGAGGGCAAGGTCACTGGCATCGAGGTGGACATCACCCTTGAGTGCGGCGCATACGCAAACAGGTCTCCCTTCTGGCTTTGGAGGCAGACCGCACACGCCGCGGGCCCCTACGAGGTTCCCAACTGCAGCATCGACGGGAGGGCCGTCTACACCACCAAGGTCTACGGCGGCAGCTTCAGGGGCTTCGGCGACCTGGCCCTGCACTTCGCCGCAGAGAGCCAGATGGACAAGCTAGCATACAAGCTGGGCTTGGACCCCATTGACTTCAGGCTCAGGAACGTGCTAGTGGAGGGCGGCAGGACCACCTGCGACCAGGTGCTGGACCACAGCGTAGGCATCAAGGAGTGCCTTGAGGCTGTGCGGGACGCGTCTGATTGGGCCAGCCACCGGGAGCCCGTGTGGAACGGCTCCAAGGTACGTGGCTACGGCGTCGGGCTGGCCTACCACGGCATAAGCACCAGCAGGAGCACACCCGACTGGAGCGCCGCTAGCCTCATAATGAACCAGGATGGCAGCATCACCTACCGCACGGGCATCGTGGAGATAGGGCAGGGCTCGCCCTTCGGCCACGCCAAGATAGTGGCCGAGATCATAGGCGTCGACCCCGCCACCATCAGGATTGAGCTTCCAGACACAGACAGCACGCTGGACGCGAAGCCCACCCACGGCAGCAGGGGCCTCATGCTGGGAGGCACGGCCGCCGCCGAGGCTGCCCTTAAGCTCAGGAAGAACATGGTCGCATGCGCCGCCGAGCTACTGGAGGTGCCGGCCGAGCGCGTCGAACTGGCCCGCGGTAAGGCCTTCGACAAGGAGAACCCCGAGGCCAGCATCAGCGTCCGGGAGCTGGCCGAGGAGATGTATGTCCGCGGCTACGACCCGGCCGCATACGGGTTCTACAAGGGCCCCGAGAGGTTCTTCGACCCCGTCACTGGGCTGGGCGTCAACTACAGCGTGTACACCTTCGCGGCCACAGTGGCCGAGGTGGAGGTGGACACCGAGACGGGTGAGGCCACGGTTCTCCACGTGTGGCCCGCCATGGACTGCGGCAAGGCCATAGACCCCATGATGGTGGAGGGCCAGATCGAGGGAGCCGTGAGCCAGGGCATGGGCCTGGTGCTCATGGAGAACATGGAGCTGAAGAACGGGCGCGTCCTGAACCCCGGCTTCAAGGACTACGTTGTCCCCAGCAGCATGGACACGCCCCAGATCGAGCCCGTCATAATCGTGGAGAAGCCATACAGGCACGGCGCCTTCGGCGCCAAGGGCGTGGGCGAGCCCGCCATCATCAGCGTGGTCCCCACGATAACCAACGCCGTATACCACGCCACGGGCGTCAGGTTCAACGAGCTCCCCATAAGGCCGTGGACCATACAGAAGGCGCTGAAGGAGGCCAAGAGATGAAGCCCCTGCCCAAGTTCCAGTACCACGCGCCAACCTCTTTGGCCGAGGCGCTGCACCTCCTCGCCACACTGGATGAAGCCAAGCCGTT
>CAZAKG010000081.1:0-10867 GCA_964485755.1 uncultured Candidatus Bathyarchaeia archaeon
GTCACCGAGACAAGCAGTTAGCTAAATGCAACCCGAAAAAATACCACATTCTTCCGCGCAGCTGTCAGCAACTGCCTAACAATGAACATCAGGCGGACACAGTCCGACGACCACCGCCGCCTAGAGACCCCCAAAAAGGTCCCAATCCAACAAAAGAGCCCGAAAACGGGGAACCGCGGTGGTGGTGACTACACCCCCCTCCCCCCTACGTGCACACAGAGAGAAACACCAAGCCACACATCGAAAACCAACAATAAAATAAGGCGAACACAACACAAGGTACACCATGCCCAAGGTAGCCATCATAGCCGGAAGCATAACAGACCAAGACCTATCAGACAAAGCCGCACAGACACTGGACGAGCTGGGCATCCCCCACGAGCAACAGACAATATCCGCCCACCGCAGCCCAGACACGCTCACCAGCTACGTCAAAAACAGCGACGCCCAAGTCTACATATGCATAGCCGGCCTATCAGCCGCCCTACCAGGCGCAGTCGCCGCACACACAGTCAAACCCGTCATAGGAGTACCCAAGGACGCCAAACTCATGGGCCTAGACAGCCTCCTCAGCATCGTCCAGATGCCGCCCGGCGTACCCGTGGCCACTGTCGGCGTGGACAACGCCAGGAACGCGGCCCTCCTCGCCGCCCAGATACTCGCCCTAAACGACCCAGCTCTAGCTAAGAAGCTCCTCAAACAGAGGGAAGAACAGGCTAAGGCCTGAGATCAATTCTCCCCAGGTCGGCGCCACAGCTGTGGCAAACCTCGTCGTACCACGAGGTCATCCGCCCACAGGACACGCACCTCCACCTCTCACCCTGCTCGCGGAGCCACCTCTCAGAGTCGCGGCTCAGCCTCGCCAATGAGGCCCGCACATCTTCACCCCGCTTCAGGCAGAAGGCCGCGAGCCTCTCATAGCTCTCACAGGAGCGGCCCTCGAACTCCCCGCACTCGGCGCACGTCCCGTACCCCTTATCGTCCAGGCACCTCTGCACGGGGCAGAGGCGGCAGTTAACCCACATCTCCTCCGAGGGGCCCCCGCAGCCCATGCAGTGGACCTCCTCGGGCCTAACCTTCTGCCACTCAGCCACCCGCCTCAAGTACTCGCCGCCGTCCCTCTCGGCCCTGTACACATAGCAGGCGCCGCAGTATATGCCGCACCGTGAAAGAAGCTTGGCGTCACCCATACCCCACTCAACGCCGGTGGTGCAGAAAAAACCTCGTCAACAACGATCATGGGATGTAAAGAGGGGGCTAGTACCCCTTGGGCTCAGGGTCCCTCATGATGCCGCCGCAGGTGCACTTGATGCTTCCGCTGTTCCTGGGCCGGACCAGGGTGCCCACATCCACCTCCACCACCTCGACCCCCATGCCCTCGAACCACTTGGTGGCCTCAGGGTTGCCCGCGGGCACCAGTATCTTCCTCGGCTTCAGGACGACCCCCGTGTTGGGCGCCCTCTTCACCACGGGCATCAACGAGTTTCCGGTGTGCACCTTGACGCAAACCTCAGGCGGCGGGTCAATGAACTCCCAACCTATCTCGGCCTCCATCCAGTCCCTCAGGTACGGGTCCACGGTCCTGGGGTCCTGGACACTCACATGCCTGTCGATGAGGCTGTAGTGGCTGGTGCCCAGGCTCGTCCCATAGCCGGGGCATATGCGCACGTCCACCTCAGGGTCTTGAAGCTTCACTATGTTTGCGAACTGGGTGTGCCCGGACTCGTTGCCCCGCATCACCCCCGGCTCGCGGGTGTTGGCCCTGGGAAAGTGGACAGCTATAAGGAGGTGCTTCTCGTCCAGCCACCCTATGCTGCCGCCTTCGGCCATACCCCTGTCCTGGATCATGCCCACGACGGGACACCCCAGCTCCGCCAGGGTCTGATACGTGTACAGCTCCTCGCCCCTGCGCATGTGGTCGTACATCCTGAGGATCACCTGCCCGTAGACGGCGGGGTGACACACGTCGTCCGTGTAGATGGCCTTCACCTGGTACGGCGGATCGTTCGCCTCAGGCTTCCTTGTGACCACCTCCACGCCCTCCGCCCTGTACGCGTCCACCAGGTTCTGGTGGTGCAACTGGAGCTCCTCCAGCCCCATCTTCTCGCTCACCCTCCACTCGGGGAGGCCCCTGCCGTGGGGCGGCCAAGGCGTCGGCTTACCCACAGAGAGGAACTCCCTGCCTGGGCGGTGCAGCAGCACCACCCGGAGCCTGCCCACGTTAGTGTTGGCCTTCCACTTCCGGCCCCACACCTTCTCCAAGTCGTCCTCGAAGCCGCTGAGGACCTGAGGATGATGCTTGACGTACTGCTCCCGGAGGCTGAAGCCCGTCTTCTCCTTGAAGTAGTCCTGGTCGACGGACACCTCGGCCTGGAACTCGCCTTCAGACATACAGAAACCCTGTATACGATGCTGCTCTGAGGGTATAAAAATGAGGGGCCTGTCACTTGGCGAGTAGGGAGGCGGAGAGCCAGAGCCACCCCCCGCCCTCCTCGCCCATCATGTACTCGGCCAGTTGATCAGATTCCTTATCTGTCTCCAGCTGGGGCGTGGTCTTCTCTGGTTTGGTCTCATTCATGGCGCAGAGCCTCCACGGGGTTCAGTTTGGACGCCCTAATGGATTTTTATTCGGAACGTTGCTGAAGGTTAAGCATGGATCAATGGGACGTAAGCCTAACGATGGCTCGACTTTAGTTTTTATCGTATGAGCTGGGAGCAGGGCTCCGTGGGGGGTTCCAACTGTGGCGTTTTCCTGCTCCCAGTTCACCGTGTCCATCTCCTGCGGTTCTACGGCTGTGGGCGCGCGATGGGCTTCAGCGTCTTCTCCATCACGCTGCTCAGGGTTCTGAGTGCGAGTTCTAGGGCTGTGGGGTGTTCGGCTTTATCTTTTCGGGGCTTCTGCTTCTGCATGGGTTTCTGTGGCCGCGTCTTGGTTTTAAACGGTTTTTCAGGATTACTTCATAATCTGTTCAGAATCTCTTCATGGTGCAGTATGCTTTAAAGCCCCATTCGCGTGAATATGCCCATACCGTCAGGGTGCGGGCATGTCCTCCAAGAACCGGTACCTCAAGCATGTGCTGCAGTGGCTCATTGCCGGTAGCCGGGGCGGGGAGAACAGAGCCAGGATCATCGTGGCCGTCCGCGATGAGCCCATGAACGCTAACAAGCTCTGCGACGTGATGGGGGTTGACTACCGCACGGTCAGGCACCACCTGGATGTGCTTGAGAAGAACGGGCTGGTTACGAGCCTGGGTAAGAGGTACGGTAAGATGTACTTCGTGTCGGCTGAGCTGGATGAGGCGTACGGGGATTTTGAAGAGATTCTGAAGAGAATTGGAACAATGGATAATAGTGATGGTGGAGGGTTGTAAGTTGCAGATGAACAGGAAGCGGCAGGTCGCGGTGGCCATCATGGCCGTCTACTTCGTTGTGAGCGTTCAGGCTAGCCTTGCCTGGGTTTTGCCCAGCGAGGAGGACATCCTGTTTAGGCTTCTGAACGATCCGCGTATATTCGTCGACCCTAACCTGGAGGACCTGAGCCAGGAGCAGCTGAGGGCGCTGAGCGGCCAGCTGGCGTCGTACATGAGGGGTAAGATATTGATCGGGTTGGTGAACACTGTGCTTCTGGTTTACCTGTTCGCGACTTACCTTGACATGTATAGGCATACGAAGGCTGGGTTCACGTTGGGGCTTGTGTTTCTGAGTGGCGCGTTGCTTAGTTATAGTTTGTTTACGAATCCTGTGTTTCTGAGTGTGTCTGGTGGGGGGTCTGGTTTCGCTGTTGTTCAGTACTTTAGTTATCTGCCTGACTTGTTTACGACTGTGGCTTCGACGATTCTGATCTACTTGAGTAGGCAGTAGCTTGGGTTTCCGGTGTTTGTACCTAGTGGTTGGGTATCTCTGTTTTTCTGCGCGTGTGCACGTGGGGGGGAGGGGGTGTAGTCGCCGCCGCCACGGTTCCCCGTTTTCAGGCTTGTTTTATTGATCGGAGGCTTTTTCAGGGGTTCTAGGCGGCGGTGGTTGGTGGTTGGTCGTCGCCGCGGGTCTGTGCCTTGTGCCCGGGGACCTGTTTCTGGTTCGGATGCTTGTTAGGTGTGACTTGTTGGTCATGTTTTTTGGGGATCTATATGTATAAGTAAATACTTTCTAAACTCAAGTTTCCATATTATCCTCTAAAAAAACAACTACAATACTAATTCACTTCAATAACATTACGCGTTTACAAAGAAAATTTTTTATGTTTTATTCTCATATAATAGATGAGCATTTGTCTAAGTCTACTTCAGCATATGAGAAGGGTTTAGCTTTAGAATTAAAATTACTCGAAATATTCAAAAAAGCAAATTATAATGTGATACATAACGTTAAAAAAGTTGGTAGGTCGGGCGCAGAACATCAAATCGATTTATTAGCAGAATATAAATGCCCTCTTCACACTTCGCAAATTATAATTGAAGCAAAATCCTATCAATCTCCAGTTGATAAAGATCGAATAATGAAATTAATACAAATTGTAAATGATATTGGAGCAGACCACGGTATAATAATAACTACTAGTTATTTTACACCAGATGCTATAATAACTGCAAAGGGAAATAATATTGATTTATGGGATAGAAATATTCTTACAAAGTATGTTGGAGAAATCGTACTTACTGGAACTGAAAAGGGTTTAACTAAAGAAATTCAAGTAAAAGAAAAAACAGCACAACCGTTAATATCGATTCAAGATGCTGAAAAAATCGAAAACGAATTTTTAGAAAAGAGGGCTAAAGGCGGATTTCTTGGAAGCGGCAAAATTATTGAAAAACTAAACAAGATTTCATTAGGATATTATCCTTACTATGAAATTGAGCTTCAAGCTACAGTGAATGAGGTTGAGAAAACAGGCTTAATGAGTAAGAGAACAGTAAATAAAATTGTATCCAATAAAATATGTGTTAATGCATTAAGTGGAGATATAGTAAATGTAGATGAAACGGGTATATCCTCACCTTATTCGATTTTAAAATTATTGAACGAAGAAGAAATTACACTTTTCAAAGCTATTAGAAATAAAAGGAATTATGAAGCCCGTGCCTTTTTATATTTAGGTCTTTCTGAGGCTAAAATAAAGAAAATATTACACAGTCTAGTTGCCAAAGGAGCTTTAAGCACGCTTCAAGGAAAACGAGGAATTACATTATTTTCACCTAAATTTCTATTTCCACAGGATATACGTGACTTTACATCAATTTCTGGTATTTTAAAAATGCAAGAAATATCTAAAACTGAGGCTACATTTATTTCACCTAAAATTGAGGCGAGTGCGATCATGAAAAGAGTTGATTCTTATTGGAACGCCAAGAGTAAGTCTATTAGTTTATTATATTATCCTTATTACATTGTTGAACTAATTAGTCAAGATAATTCAATGAGACATGATAGAATAGATGCACTAAATGGAACATTAAAAGAAATGTAAAACAAGAGTAAATTATATTCCTAAATACAATTCGTATGCATAATATCCTATAAAAAAGGCAATCCAAAATGTAAACCATATTGGGAATATTTTGAACCACCAAAGTTTAAAATCAAATAATTTACCAAATCTATAAATTATTTTCCGAGCATCACTTTGTTTATTTATCCAACAATCTATGGCGTCATATAATCGCCATAATTTATTATCTTGCTCTCTTTCTGCAATTTTAATATACGTAAATGGTTTTGCTCTAATTGCCCCAGTATTGAAATTAGCCCAAAAGATACCTCTACCAAACAAATAGATTGCGGGGAGCAAACAAAATATTAAAAATCCATATCTCAACCATTCTGGTATAATTCCGATATTTAATGCTGTAAAAATAATAAGTAAGAAAGATAAAAGAAGACTTGCATGTTGTGTTATTTTCGATGTCGAGTAATTAAAGACAGCAATCCTTACATCTAATTCATCATCTAAAGTAGTAAGTTTATGTCTCTTGTATTGTGAACTTCCTCCTATACGCCTGAAGTAAAGATCGCCATATACAGGTAGGCGGTGGGTTGGTTTGGATCTCATGGATCGTGTTAAACGTTTACATTTAAATGGTTACCGGGACATACGCTAAGTTTCGACACTACGAGTAGAAGGTGATTATGTCCTCGTCCATGGGCGGGTGAGTGAGGCCCACCTTCTGGCCGCCGAACCTGACGCTCCTGCCCCATATCCGGGTATAACGCAGCTCCTCCTTGAGCTTCCTGTGGACCTTGTCTGCGACGTCCTGGACGGTGGAGCCTCTCCTTATGATCATGGGCTCCTCGTAGTCGGGTTTCTGGCCCTTGGGCATCATGTATATCCTTATGAAGTCCAGCTTCCTGAAGATCTGGTCCTTGAGCTGGTCCAGGTTGACGTCGTTGTCGGCGCTGATGGGCAGGAACTCGAACTTCAGTGACTCGTTGAGGTCTGAGAGGTAGCTCTGGTCCACCATGTCGATCTTGTTTACCACGGTGAGCGTCGGTATGTATAGGCGGTTCTTCATGAGGACGTCGATGAGCTGGTCGTAGTTGATGTCCTCGCGGATGGTCACGTGGGCGTTGGGCTGGCCGTACTCGCGGAGGACCTGCTTGACGCCCTCCTCGTCGACCCCCGTCACCCCCACGAGGTCCGTCACGGTCACGCCGCCCGAGAGCCGTTTCTCTATTGCGACCCTGGGGTGGGCCGCGTCGGGCCTTATGCCTATGGCCCGGACCTCGTCCAGGAGCGTCTCCTTAGCATCTGGGTTGAAGACGTCCAGCATCACCAGCAGCAGGTCGGCGCTCCGTGTGGCGGATAAGACCCGTTTCCCGAGGCCCTTGCCCTCCGATGCGCCCTTGATGATGCCGGGGATGTCCAGGACCTGTATCCTGGCCCCCTTGTGGTTGAGTATCCCCGGGATCACGGTGAGGGTCGTGAAGTTGTAGGCGGCAACCTTGCTGTTGCTCCCCGTGAGGTGGTTCAGCAGCGTGGACTTGCCTACGCTGGGGAGGCCGACCAGCACGATTGTGGCGTCCCCGTCCTTCTTGACGCTGTAGCCGTCGTCGGTCCCGGCCCCTTTCTTGGAGGCTTGCTCCTCCAGCATGCGTTTGAGTCGGGCGAGCCTCGCCTTGAGTACCCCGAGGTGCCGCTCCGTGGCCTTGTTGACCTGGGTGCGGCGCATCTCCTCCTCGATCAGTTTGATCTTCTCGGGTATACCCATAGGGTGATGAAGACCGCTGCGCACAAGAAAAACGTTGCCTCAAAACACCTGCTTTTACTTCACATTGAAGGAGATAGTGCATGGGAGAGGGCTTGGTCTACGCGGTATAGGCGGTCGAAAACGACGCAAATTCAGAGAAGATAAATCTAAATCAACCATATCTGAGTCCATGCTTTCCGTATCCCTAGCCACGACGCTCCACGACTCGACAGGTTGGACCATCGAACCCCTCTCCGAGACAGCGGAGACGCTGGACGAGTGCTATGACAGCCGCCTGACCCTGGTCACGGTTGGGACCAAGCCTGAAGTGGTGGAGGCATTGAGGAATGCGGGCTGGGTCGTCATCGAGCCCAGGAGCCGAGTAGGCGTCGAGCACATCACGGAATCCCGGAGACGGGTCCTGAGAGCATCGCTGGAGCGAGGCTCAGACTTCACTCACTTGGTGGACATGGACCGGATCCTCCACTGGGCCATCAAGTACCCCGAGGAGCTAGAAAGAACTGTGAAGACGATCCCCGGCCACGACTTCATGATCTTCGGCAGAACCAAGCGGGCCATGGACACCCACCCTAGGAACCAGGCCGAGACGGAGGCCATCGCCAACAAGGTGTTCTCGCTCATCCACGGCAGAGACATGGACATCACCGCCGCATCCAGAGGCATCAGCAGAGAAGCAGCCGAGATCATCCTACGCAACAGCAGGGGCAGGTTCTTCGACTCGGACTCCGAGTGGCCCACCATCCTCCACTGCCTAGGCTACCAGATAGGCTACGCGGAAGTAGAAGGACTCGAGTGGGAGACCCACCTCAAGCGACGCGAGATGACCCTGCCGGACGGCAGAACCTTGGACTCCAAGGAGTACTACGAGGCCAACCCGGAGTCCTGGGTCTACAGGCTCATGATCGCCCACAGGATAGCCGAGGCAGCGTACAGGGCCCAGCAGACGTTCAGCAGGTGAGAGGAAAGTCACTCAGATAAACACATTATTAACCGGGGCGTCAGTCGAAGCGCTCGAAGGGCGAGGCTGCTAACACGCAGGCCCCCTCGTTGAGCCTGACTCCGAGCACGTCTCCAGGTTCGGGCACGTACGTTAGGCTAACGGATATGTACCTGCTGAGGTGAGCCCCCCTCTCGGCCATCCTGCGGTTCAACTCGTCCAGCACCACGGTTCCCCCGATGACGATCGAGGAGACGAGAAACGCGAACCCGATGACTAAGTAGGCCCCTATTGACATTATGACTCCCGTCTGGATGCTGACGTTAAGATACCGTGAGAGGAGGCATCCCGTCAACGGGTGAAGGACTAACTCGTCCGGTGTGGGGACGATTATGTAGACGCCGGAGGCCATGAGGGCGAAGGCGAGAGGCAACCTTCTGGGCATGATTAATTGACGGGCTAGTTATCATTATCGCGTTTGTGGTCCCTCAACCGCTACCGAAACAATACAGTTGTAACATTGTATCAATGATCTGTATTGGAGTCATAGTGTGTTGATACGTTTATGGCAAGATTGGCTGCTGATAGTAAAAGGAAATGGATATTCTCATCTGGTGAGAGCAACTATTTTGGTCACACTCCCACAAAGTCGTTGCACCGTACACGTCATTTCATGGGCGGAGGCTGCGATGAACTTAACAACGTGAAGCCGCTAAAACGCGGCACATTGTCACACATGTAAGAGACATTATCACAACCCGTGGGACTTAACATGGATGGCTAAACCGGACCCCTTAGAGAAACAGCGAACCAGCGCTCATCTTAAATGTGTGAACCGCCAACCGGGCAGAGCCGAGGAGGAACGCGACGCCGTCTACTCGTATATGCGGCCCTTCTCGGCGTCTCCTCTGCGGAGCCTCTCCCTCATATCCCGGGACAGCTTGTTGGCCAGCGGCGTCGGGTACTCCCCCGTCACGCAGCCCAGGCACAGCTTGCTCCGCGGCATACCCGTCTCCCGTACGTACTCGTCCACGCCCAGGTAGTTGACGCTGTCCGCCCCCACCTCCTCGGCGATCTCCTCCGGGCTCAGAGCCGCTCCTATGAGCTCACCGTAGGTGGCCATGTCGATGCCGTAGAAGCAGGGCCCAATGATCCGCGGATACGTTATGAACAGGTGCACCTCCTTGGCCCCCGCGTCCCTGAACCGCTTCACGGTACCCTTTGTGGTGTCCCCCCGCACTATGCTGTCGTCCACCACCGCCAGGCACCTGTCCCGGACCCTGTCCTTGAGCAGGTTCACCTTCCGCCTTATGATGTCCGCCCGCTCATCCGCCTTGGAGATGAACGCCCTCTGGGTCACGAACCTGTGCCTCCTGGTGGCCCTGTCCCAGGGAAGCCCAGACTCCTCGTGGAAACCGTACGCGGCGTCGTTAGCCGTCTCAGGGATGCCTATGCAGACGTCGCACCTGTTCACGCCGTCCTTGAAGCTCCTCGCCAGGGCCCTGCCGAAGTCCATGCGGGCCTGGTACACGTACTTGCCGTTGAACCTGCTGTCCGGCCGTGCGAAGTACGCGAACTCGAAGGCGCAGAACGCCTGCCGCCTCCACGGAACCACCTGCTCCTGCGTCACACCGGAGTCGTCCACCGTCATGAGCTCCCCCGGTGTGAGCTCCCGGACATGCTCCAGGCCGTTGATGTCCAGGCCCACGCTCTCGCTGCTGAAAGCGTGGACCCCCCCGCCGCTGCCGTAGCAGAGGGGCTTCACCCCCACGGGGTCCTTGAACGCGAACAGGGTGCCGTCGTCGGTCACCCCGACGATGCTGTAGCTGCCGTCGATCCCCTCCATGCAGGCCCTGGCCGCGTCCTTCAGGCTGCCCCCGGCTTCAAGGGTTTGAAGGATCAGCTGCGCCAGTGCATGGGTGTCCGAGCTGCCCCTGTCGGCGCCCACCCGGTCCTGGAGCTCGCGTACGTTGACGACGTTCCCGTTGAAGCTGATGGCCACGCCCCTCCTCTCCCCCTGCACGTGGATGGGCATGGCGTCGCATCGTAGGGACTCCTCGCCGCTGGAGCCCGAGGTCGCGTATCTGACGTTAGCCACGCCGACCCTGCCGGGCAGGACCCTGGCGGGGCTGTCCCCCCCGGGCGCATTGTCGGTGGGGATGAGGCCGAGGCTGGTGTAAGCCTCTATGCCGCTGCTGCACGTGGCGAAGCCGTGGCTGTGGTGGCCCCTGTGGTTCTGGGCGAGCATCCCCCAGTAGAGAAAGGGGAATATCTCCTCGTCCGCGGAGTGCGCCCCGAATACGCCGCACTTCTCCCGGGGCCTCACCCCAGCTCCTCCAACACCTCGTCCACGGTCTTCAGGTCGAAGCTTCCCAGCTTGGCCTGGCCGCTGAGAACCTTGTAGCTGGCCACGCACCTCTTAGACACCTCCCTGACCACCGGCCCGGGGATCGCTGGGGGCTCGCCGTCCCCCATGTAGCCGACGCGCCTCAGGTAGCTGCGGAGAAACTCCTTGTCCAGGCAGTGGGCCTCCTGCTGCTCCCCCACCCTGTAGAACTTTTTAGCCCAGTAGCGGCCGCTGTCGTGGGTGGGCGGCTCATCTATCTGGATGAGGCCGCCATCGACCCTGCCGAACTCCAGCTTGAAGTCGGGGATGATGAGCCCCGCCCTCCCGGCCACGCTCCTGTACCTCTCGAAGAGCTTGAAAGTGGCCTCCTCCAGCCTGTCC
>CAZAKG010000082.1:0-10431 GCA_964485755.1 uncultured Candidatus Bathyarchaeia archaeon
TGCCCCGTGGCGCAACAC
Organism: uncultured Candidatus Bathyarchaeia archaeon; assembly: GCA_964485755.1. Classification (GTDB taxonomy): domain Archaea; phylum Thermoproteota; class Bathyarchaeia; order TCS64; family TCS64; genus RBG-16-57-9. Next base: position 19 of record CAZAKG010000082.1, read on the forward strand.
ATCAGGTACCGGGGCGGGCTGAGGGACGCCTACGTCCACCCGGGGAGCCACGGCGTCGAGCCGACCACCACGATCCTTTCGCGGGACCCCGCGATGCTGGTCGAGCTGCTGGCGGAGCTGTCCAAGGGTGCGTGACGCAGTCAGAGCATTCGACTCGGCGGCCGGAGGCTATGACGACTGGTACAGACACCCCCAGGGAGCCCAGGTGCTGAAGGCTGAACAGGACGCCGTTGAACGACTCATACCCTCAAGCGGCCTGGGCCTGGAAATCGGGGCCGGTACCGGTGTCTTCGCCCACGGCCTCACGGGCCCGGACAGGGTCATCGTCTGCCTCGACCCCTCCATGGAGATGATATCGAGGGCCGCGGGCAGGGGCCTGCCATCCGTCGCGGGGGTGGGCGACCGTCTGCCATTCAGGGGCGGGTCCCTGGACTTCACGTACATGGTCACTGTGCTGGAGTTTCTTGGCGACCCGGCGGCGGTGTTCAGGGAGGTCAGGGACGCGGCCAAGGCGGGCTCGCCCCTGGCCGTCCTGTTCATCAACCCTGAGAGCCCGTGGGGCCGCTTCTACGTGGAGATAGGCTCAAGGGGCGACCCCGTGTTCAGATATGCACGCCTCCGCGGCCTGGGCGAGGCGGAGGCGCTCCTGCGGGAGGCCGGCTACGCGGTGGATGAGGCGCTGGGGACACTCACGACAGGCCCCATGGAGCCGGAGGTGGGCGCGGAGCTGAGGACCGGGTGCGAGGGCTGCGGAGTCATAGCTGTGAGGGCCAGGCCCATCGGCTAGAGTGCGCCCAATGCCTTGTTCAGCCAGGTTTCTCCGAGTGAATGTCGTTCATCCCCGTCCCCTGTTAGAAAATTTATTAAGCATTGCGCGCTGTCTGCGTATGCGAAGGGGAGCTGGGCGGCAGCCCGGCTGAGAGGACGTCAAATCGTCGACCCTTGGAACCTGATCCAGGTAATACTGGCGGAGGGAACCTGAAGTGAGTAAAGAAGTAAACACCCGTGTATTGGCGGAGGTGGCGATATCCGTCGCCCTCGCCTACGTTCTGAACCTTATAATCGTGTACCACCTCCCGCAGGGAGGCTCAATAACCCTAGGCAGCATGGTGCCCATACTGCTGATAGCCCTCAGGAGGGGCCCCAGGATAGGCGTCTTCGCGGGGTCCGTGTTCGGCCTCGTGCAGCTCTTCCTGGGCGGCTACTGGTTCACCCTGATACAGGTGCTGCTGGACTACCCCGTGGCCTTCGCGTGCCTCGGACTGGCCGGCTTCTTCAAGAGGAGCCCCATGGTGGGCGTCGCCGTCTCGGCGGCCGCCCGGTTCGTGTGCCACTTCGTGAGCGGCGTCGTCTTCTTCGGGGAGTACGCGCCCCCGGAGCTGGGCCCCGTGGTCTACAGCGCCGTCTACAACGGCAGCTACATGCTGCCTGAGCTGGTGATAAGCGTGGCCGTCGTCTATCTCCTCATAAAGAGGGGCGTACTCGAGTACAGCCTCTAACCCCCCTTTTTTTATACGCAAGCCCCGTTGCTCAAATCGCTTATAACCCGTGGCTAGTCTCGTTTCTAAGCGTTCAGGGTGATCTGTTTGAGCGACAAGACGTTCTACATGAGCACGTACAGGAAGGACATCGAGACGAGGCTCCCCAGGAGGGTCATAATCTACGACACGACCCTCAGGGACGGCGAGCAGCAGCCCGGAGTCACCTACACCATCGACGAGAAGATCATGATCGCCCGGCAGCTGGACGAGCTGCGGGTGCCCAAGATAGAGGCCGGGTTCCCCATAACGAGCCCCGGCGAGGCGGAGGCCGTGAAACGGATCGCGGCCCTCGGCCTGGAGTCCACCGTCACGGCCCTCGCCCGGCCCTTGAAGGCGGACATCGACAGGGCCCTAGAGTGCGACGTGCCCTATATTCACATCTTCATCAGCACCAGCGACATGCACATCAAGAACATGATGAGGACGACCCGCGAGGAGGTCAAGAGGCAGACGGTGGAGGGCATCGAGTACGCCAAGGACCACGGCGTCCGCGTCGAGTACAGCCCCCAGGATGCGACACGCACTGAGATGAGCTACCTCAAGGAGGTGTGCAGGGCCGCGTCCGACGCGGGGGCGGAGATGCTGAACATACCGGACACGGTGGGCGTCATGACGCCCAGGCTCACGTACGAGTTCTTCAAGGAGCTCAAGGACGCCGTCAAGTCGCCTCTCAGCGCCCACGCCCACAACGACATGGGGCAGGCCACCGCTACGAGCCTGGCCGCCGTGGAGGCGGGCGCCGAGCAGATACACTGCACAGTCAACGGCCTGGGTGAGCGCGCCGGCAACACCAGCCTTGAGGAGGTGGCCGTGGCCCTCATAGCCCAGTACGGCGTCGAGACGGGCCTCGACTACGGCAAGTTGGCGAAGACCAGCAGCCTCGTGGAGCGCCTCAGCGGCGTCTACATGATCCCCAACAAGGCGATCGTGGGCGACAACGCGTTCAGCCACGAGGCGGGCATCCACGTCCACGGCGTCCTATCCAACAGGGGTAACTACGAGGTCATAAACGCAGAGTTCGTGGGAAAGAAGAGCAGGGTCATGGCGGGGAAGCACGCGGGCCGCCACGGCATCTTCAAGATGGTCACGGACATGGGGCTTGAGCCCAGCGAGGACCAGTTAAAGAGGATAGCCGCGGACGTGAAGGCCCTGGGGGACGCTGGCAAGGTGGTGTCCGACAGCGACCTGTACGCCATCGCCAAGAACGTGATGGACATCAGGCTTGAGGACAGGGTGAAGCTGCAGCAGCTCCTCGTCGTCTCCGGGAACACGATAACGCCGACGGCCTCGGTCACCCTCATGGTGGACGGTAAACCCATGACGGGCAGCGCCACGGGCAACGGCCCCATAGACTCGGCCATAACCGCCATCAGGAACGTGGTGAACGGTTTCGCCAACATCACACTGGAGAAGTTCACGATGAAGGCCATAACGGGGGGAACCGACGCCGTGGCAGACGTAACAGTAAACGTGAGGCAGGGCGACAAGACCATAACGGCGAGCAGCGTCAACGGGGACACAGTCATGGCCAGCGTGGAGGCAATACTCAAGGGCATGAACAGGCTACTGGACAAGCAGGGAGCCAAGCCATGAGCACCATAAGCGAGAAGATACTGGCCGAGCACAGCGGACACAGGGAGGTATCGCCAGGCGAGATCGTGAAGGCCGAGATCGACTTCGCCTTCATGCCGGACCTCACGGCCGCCCTCGCCATCTACGCCATGAGGGACATGGGGATCAGCAGGGTCTGGGACCCGGAGAAGGTGAGCATCCTCCTGGACCACATAGCACCCGCCACCAACGTAGCAAACGCGAGCCTACAGAAGGAGTGCCGGGAGATGTCCAAGGAGCAGGGCCTCCGCCACTTCTACGACATCAACGAGGGCGTCTGCCACCAGGTCATCCCCGAGAGGGGCCACGTGTACCCAGGCATGGTCCTGCTGGGCGCCGACAGCCACACGTGCACCCACGGCGCCTTCGGGGCCTTCGCCACGGGCGTCGGCAGCACGGACATGGCCGCCGCGATAGGCACAGGTAAGCTCTGGTTCAAGGTGCCCGAGACAATCAACGTGAACGTGGAGGGGTCGCTGCAGAGCCGCGTAATGTCCAAGGACGTGATCCTCAGGACGGCTAAGGAGCTGGGGGCCGACGGAGCCACCTACTGCGCGGTCGAGTTCACGGGCTCAACTGTAGGCGAGATGAGCATCGGAGCCAGGATGACTCTCTGCAACATGACCGTCGAGCTGGGAGGAAAGACGGGCATCGTGGCCCCCGACGACAAGACGGCCAGGTTCCTGAAGGGCAGGGTGAAGCACCCGTATAAGCCCGTCTACCCGGACAGGGACGCACTGTACAGCCGGACCGTTGAGATCGACGGCTCAGGGCTGGAGCCCCAGGTGGCGTGCCCCCACTCCGTGGACAACGTGAAGCCCGTCACCGAGGTGGCGGGCAAGGCCGTGAACCAGGTGTTCATAGGGTCATGCACCAACGGGAGGCTGGAGGACCTTGAGGCGGCCGCTGAGATATTGAAGGGTAAGAGGGTTCACAGGGACACCAGGGTCATCGTGACCCCAGCCAGCTTCGAGGTCTACGAGGCGGCCAACCAGAGGGGCCTCATCAAGGCGTTCATGGACGCTGGCGCAGTGGTCTGCAACCCCAGCTGCAGCGTCTGCTTCGGCGGCAACCACGGCATACTGGCGGCGGGCGAGGTGAGCCTGAGCACAAGCAACCGCAACTTCAGGGGCAGGCAGGGCAGCAAGGAGAGCCAGGTCTACCTGTGCAGCCCAGCGACGGCCGCGGCCAGCGCCGTAGCCGGCGTGATAACGGACCCGAGGGAGGCGTGAAGATGAAGATCAAGGGAAGAGCCTGGAACTACGGCGACGACGTGAACACCGACTATATAGTGCCGGGCACATACCTGGAGCTAACCGATCCAGTGGAGATAGGTAAACACGCCATGGAGGGCATCGACCCCGAGTTCAGCGGGAAGGTGCGTAAGGGCGACGTCGTGGTGGGCGGCCGCAACTTCGGTCTGGGCAGCAGCAGGGAGCACGCCCCCATCGCGCTGAAGGCCGCGGGGGTCAGCGCCGTGGTCGCGGAGAGCTTCGCCCGCATCTACTACAGGAACTCGTTCAACCTGGGGCTTCCCGCCCTGGAGTGCCCCGGCGTCAGCCGGCTCGTCGAGACGGGGGACGCTGTGGAGATCGATTTGGAGGCGGGGACCATCAGGGTGAACGACGCGGAAACCGTCAGGATCAAGCCTGTCCCGAAGTTCATGCAGAGTATACTGGACGCGGGCGGCCTGCGGGAGTACATCAAGCTGAACAGGGACCTGTGGTAGACCCGTTTTTAATCTACCGAGAATGTGAGCGCTTTATTAGCTACCTTCAGCATAGTTAACTGCAGGGTTTTGTCAACCGCACGCGGACGGGGTTGACCTAATCCCGTGCGCGGTGAAAGAAAGGTGTCAAGTGTTACCGATGACAGGGATGAGCGGCGACAGGTGATACTTGAAGGAGTGGAAAAAGGAGCCAAACCCTCCGAGATCGCCGCCCAGCTGGGAGTAAACAGATGGACCATTAAAAACGACTTAAAGGTGATGCAGCACAACAGGGACCAAGAACTAGAGCAGGCCGTGAGAAAGGCGCAGGAACAAGTCAAAGAGGAGAAGCCCTCCGCCTCCCATGTACTCGGCGAGAGGTTCCTGCAGATGACCGGCATGACCTTCCAGGAGAAGACGTTCCAGAACATGATCCATTTCTACGGAGACGAGCTCAGGAAGATCCTCGGATCAGAGGACCAGTCCACGGCCATAGGCCGCCTCCCCAAGGACGTCCGAAGAGCCCTGATACATAACGAGATAATCACCCGAAGAAACAAGTGTGAGATCACGGAGAGCGCCCGCAGCTACCTGTTGGAGCACAGAGATTAGCCCCACATTTAGTTGGGGACACTGTTTTTTTGCATAGGTTTAATTACTAGTGTTGTATGCTATTCGCCGTACGAGGAGTATTGTGAGTAATATTCTGAGTATAACGAACGTACAAGGAGTGAAAGAGATGGGTTATAGAGAGAGGCGCAGTTTCGACCGCGGCCCCAGAGAGATGCACAAGGCAACTTGCGCAGACTGTGGCCAGGAGTGCGAGGTCCCGTTCAAGCCGACCGAGGGCCGACCAGTCTACTGTAAGGACTGCTACCAGAAGCACAGGCCAGCAAGGTACTAGGCTTTAACGTATCCCAGGGCGTCGCCTCGTTGAGACGAGCCGTCTAAAATTATTTTCATTAAATCTTTAGGAGACCTAACTGTTATTATTAAAACCAGTTCATTTCATTAATCATACGTGTTAAAATATCTGTGATCTGAGTAAACCTTTTTATATTATAGGGCAATCAGGGTGCTGTCACAGTGATTCACATACTTATCTGAAATATGGCTTGACGAAGCCCATGAGAATAGCGTGCGAAGTTCTTGTGATATGAGATAGATACAGATGCAGATAGAGTGCTTTAACGATTTACCGTTAAGTAAAGAAGTGTTGAAGGGCATCGACAGGCTAGGATACAGCAGCCCCTCACCGATCCAGGCCCAGACGATACTGCCGCTTCTGGAGGGAAGAGACGTCATAGGGCAGGCCCAGACCGGGACGGGGAAGACGGCAGCCTTCGGCATACCGATGGTTGAGCGCGTAAACCCCGAGGACAGGCGCGTCCAGGGACTCGTACTGGCCCCGACGCGTGAGCTTGCCGTCCAGACCGCTGACCATATTCGCCGGATCAGCAGGTACACGAAGCTGAAGGTTCTGCCCATCTACGGCGGCGAGTCCATCAACAAGCAGATCAACGAGCTTAAGAAGGGGGCCCACATCGTCGTGGGGACCCCGGGGCGGATAATCGACCACCTTCAACGGAGAACGCTGAGCCTCTCGGCGGTCACATGCGTGGTCCTTGACGAGGCGGACCGCATGCTCGACATGGGGTTCATCAAGGACATCGAGCGCATCCTCTCGAAGCTCCCCAAGAACAAGCAGACGAGCCTGTTCTCCGCGACCATCGATCAGTCCGTACTGAACGTGTGCAACAGGTTTATGAAGGAGCCTGAGAGGATACTTGTGAGCAAGGACGAGATAGCGCTCCCGCAGATAAGCCAGTACTACATGGTCGTGGACCCGAAGAGGAAGTTTGAGGCCCTGACCGGTGTCCTGGACGAGTACGGCGTCGAGCGCGCCATACTGTTCTGCAGGACCCGCAGGGAGACTGGCAAGTTGGCGAGGAGCCTGAAGGCTAAGGGATACGACGCGGAGCCTCTGCACGGCGGCCTGACCCAGCCTCAGAGGGACGCCGTCATGGAGTCCTTCAGGAGAGGCAAGCTGAGGATGCTTGTAGCCACGGACGTGGCCGCGAGGGGCTTGGACATCGTCGGCGTCACCCACATAATCAACTACGATGTCCCTAACGAGTCGTCTATGTACTTCCACAGGATAGGGCGGACCGCCAGGATGGAGGCCGACGGGACAGCCATAACCCTTGTGAGCCTGGAAGAGATGGCCGATCTGCGGCAGATCAAGGCTCTGACCAAGACGAAGATCCAGGAGTTGAAGAGCGGGCACGCGTCGCAGGACGCGTCCCCTGAGACGTATGACGCTGTCTGCCATGACTGCGGCAGCAGGTGCGAGGTACCGTTCAAGCCGACCCAGGGCCGGCCAGTCTACTGCCGTGACTGCCTCCAGAAGCACAGGCCGGCAAGGTACGGGGCACTACGAGCCGCCTAAAACCATGTTCATTCAACGAAGCTAGTGGCGTTTGACGCCGGTTATCCTTTCGAGCTGCTGCGTGGCCTGCTCCAGGCTCCTGCCTCCCCCGCCCCGAGGGAAATACCTTCTACCGTCCTCGGACTCGTAGAAGCTGTAGACGCCGTAGTAGGGTTCACCGTTATGCATGTACTTCACCAGGATGTACTCTCCTTCGCGGGCCACCTCCTCCGCGTCCTTAGGAAGCTCTTTTTTAGGCTTCATCTTTCACAATTCACTATAAATAGGTGGGCGCGGAGAGATATCGTTTGCCATCGGTAACATATCAAAGCGCATCCAAGGCACGGGGCAACCAAGAAACGAGAGGAAACACTTTTAAATCCAGCCGAGCCTATGAAGAGCCTGTCGGGGTGAACAAATGACAGGTGAATATTTCCTCCAGGCCTGAACAGGCCGATCCGACGCCCGACCCTAGAGAGATAATCCGGAGCATAAGAACCCTCAAGCGAGAGGTATCTAGGATCGGGGAACACAACCCGGGCGCAGAGTACAGCAGACTAGCGACTCGGATCGACGCCCTGGAAGAGTCAGTTAGGCACCACATCAGCCGGCTCGACCAGTTCGAGCGGGCGCTGATGACGGCCGCCAGCACAAGGCTCACAGGGAAGCAGCGGACCATCCTCGGCTGGCTCGTGACGCACAGCGAGAGGCCCGTCTACACGGTCCTCATACAGCAGCTTTCAGACGAGCTGGCCATACCCGAGTCAACGGTGCGCTGGAACCTGAAGGGCCTGCGGGAGGCCGAGCTCATACTCGCCGGGACCAAGGACAACAAGGGTGTCCCGGTGAGCCTCACGGCCATGGGCCGCATCATGGCGGGGTGCGCCCCCGCCCCCATGGACTAGAGCAACTATTTTAAACCGCTGACGGGTGGTGGTTTGTGAGGCAACATGAGCATAGAAGCCTACATAATGATGAACATCAAGTCCGGGTTCGAGGACGAGGTGTGCGACAAGCTCACGAACTACAAGGAGGTAGAGGAGGTGTCCACCATATACGGCGAGTACGACGCCATCATCAAGGTGAAGACGGAGGACATGAAGACCCTTGACAGCTTCATCATATCGAAGCTGAGGAGCATCCCCAACATATTCCTCACGGCGACGATGCTCATAGCCAAGCAGTATAAATAGAAAAACTGCTATTTTATTCATTTTCTTCCGTTTTCAACGAACCCTCTTTGATGTGTTTGCTCCATGTGGAGCAGGGCCATGCCCCATAACCATTAAATACCGCTAAACCTTTGGCTCTATCGCAGCAGGGCGAAGTTGTCACACCCTACGTGGGTGGCTGCACCCGCAAGGACCGGCACGACGCCATGCCTGCACCATCTTCTCATAAACTGATGCAGCGGAAGGTATGAGCCCAAAATTTTATTCTATAATATTCGTTATCAATGAGTAATTCTAGATTTTAGCGTTTGGATTTTCGGTTAAAACCGAAATTTTCGGTAAATACCGAAAATTTAAATAGTGTCAGCGGTTAAAAGAAATTGAGTTGAACCTCTCATCCATTCAATCCTACAGAGTAGCCAAACACCTGCTGGAGAAAAAAAACTCAAGCCAGACAAACATCTCCATCAATACTGGCGTATCCATAGGGTACGTCAACGAAGTCGTTCACGAGCTTTCTAACCTAAACATAGTGAAAATAGAGTACGGCAAAACAATGCTCTTCGATCACGTGAAACTGTTAGAGAAGATAAGCTTCGACAGACCCTACAAGAAACTGGTGTATGCAGAACTCAGGCTACCTGCATCGACGATAATGGAGACAGAGAAAATGGTAACACTGTACTGCGCTAATAATAACATCGAGCACGCTTACACGATGTACAGCGCCCTCAAACACTACTTTGAGTACCACATCACCTATCCCACGATACACGTCTACGTGAAAGACCCGGAAAAAATAGCGAATGTAGAGCAAGGGGAGGGGACGATCCCGGTAGTCGTCCTTAAACCAGATAGACCAGACATCGTAGAGCAATCTATAATAAAAGCCGGATACAGGATCTGCGACAAGACACAGGTCCTAATCGACCTGTACTCAAGCGGCGTAGGCAGAGACGCCGCAATAAGATTCTACAGGGACACGACGTGGAAGAACTAACAGTCATAGCCAGACACTCATACCAGGAACTCATAGACCTGCTGCTATGGTTCCACCATCAGGGCCCGACACCGATACTGATTGGCGGCTGGGCGGTATACCTGTACAACTCGTATACGGGGTCCGCTGACATAGATCTTGTCGGTCCAAGCATGGGAGGCCTCTTCGACGCCACCCTGGAAGGCTTTGAGCGGGAAAGAGGATACCAGCCAGTGATCTTCGGACACATGGGTCTAGAAACCAGCTTCAGAAAACCAATAATCGAGTCCGGCGAGTTGCATGGGTACATGGAGATCGATGCATGCACATATGAGAACGATAAGCGGGTTTTCAAGGAGAACCCGCTGAAAGAGTTGCCCTATGAGTTGTGCTCAAGGAGGGGGATGACGACGCAGGTTTCGCTAGACAGTAACTGTGAAGTCCTGATCCCGGTGAAAGCCTTGCTGTTCCTGTATAAGCTGAAGGCGTTGAGAGATAGACAGTATGATCTTCGAGAGCAGGGCGCTGTCTTCGGGTATGAGAAGGCTGCTTGGCTGAAGTCAAAGATCGTGAAAGACGGATCTGACCTGATTAGTCTGCTTGACCCGGGGAAATATCCGCGTGTGGATGGTCAGCAATTTGATCTACATACATTGAAGGGGATTATCAAGGAGTTTGACTTAGGGTTCGTTGTTGAGAGCATCGAGTCCCTACCTTTGATGCTTGAGTCACGTCAAAAATACAAAAACATTAACGAAAAATCCGTGAAACAATGGGTGTCACACATTCTAGATGAACTATAACTAATTTTTCTGGTCTGGAACTAGTATTCAGGGCTCATGCAGCATCTTCTCCGCGTCGCCCAGCCTATACAGACGCAAACTTTATTATCCATCCCCGTGTTAAGCCAATTCACGTTTGCCCTGGTAGTATAGTCCGGTCCAGTATGCTCGGCTGTCACCCGAGCGATCCCG
>CAZAKG010000083.1:0-10392 GCA_964485755.1 uncultured Candidatus Bathyarchaeia archaeon
CAAATAAAACGAGACAAAACCAAAAAATTACCCCAAAAATACCCTTATTTATCGATTTTTAATGGTAGCCCGGTTTAGAAGACAGTAACGGTCCAAATTTACTGTATATGGAAAATCTGGGTTAGTTATTTGGTTAAAAATATCATTTTGTTTATCTCTTATCGTCTTGATTTTCTTCACTCAAAGCCATAGCTTCAGCTATGAGCTCGATCTCCTTTACTCCATCTGGTCTATTCGTAGCGTAAAGGACGAATCGATTACTCCATCCACAGTCAAGACAGATGAATTTTGGCGGGATTATCCCCATATGTCCCCATAGATCACCACTCATTGTCCCTACTCTGATTACCCGTGGGCTTCCACATTTGGGGCAGATCTGGATGTCGAGCTTTTTTCCCTGCTTCTCGAGATCCTCTAGTAAACTAATTACTTTGACGAATTCTTCGCTTTTACTTTCCTCCTGCTCTAGGACTGCAGATGAATTTCTTCTTTTTTCTGTCATCTAAATTCATCTCACATTAATTATAGTATCCTATTCTCTAATATAATTATTTATTTATTCTAAATAGGTCTTCTGGTACATCTGTCTACAATAGTACAAACACTTACAAATATAATTATATAGCGATACATAGATATGTCTCATTGTTATGCGCAGCGACTATGATAACGAAAAGGTAGTGGCTGCGACCCTCGTCATAGTAATTGTTACGTCATTATTCCTCGGCGCGACCTCTTCCCAAGATCACGTCGTCTCATTTTTCCAGGTTAAGGATCCTGTAAGCACTCAACGTCTTTTTTGTTTCTTACCTCTTGCCTTTTATGCCGGTTATAATAATGACACTTTTTTAAAACAATCTACAAGGGTAAAAATTCTCGATTTTATCGATGACAATCCTGGAATTCATTTCAGAGGTATATGTGATGGCCTTTGCTTATCGATCGGCGTTGTGCAGTTCCACCTTGAATTGTTGGTTGATCATGGATTCCTTTCAGTCTTCAAAGATGGAAAATTGAAGCGATTCTTTAGATCTAGAGCATTTGAAGAGAATGAGATGATGATTATTTCTCTCTTAAGACACGAGACGTTAAAGGATATTGTAACAACTTTATTTCAAATTGGATGTGTATCTCACAAGGATTTAGCTTATCGACTATGCATATCCTCACAGGCTTTGACGTGGCATATGAAGAAGTTTAAAGAGACTGGATTCATAGATATCAAAAAGGTAAAAACCACAATTAGATACTCCTTAAATCAAGAGAAATCAATGACATTAATACAATATCTATCTTATTAATTGTTTTTCCGGAAAAAAAATAACTGTTAGTTTTATTTGGTAGCCCGGGAGAGATTCGAACTCTCGTCAGAGGCTCCAGAGGCCCCGATCCTTGACCGCTAGACGACCGGGCTACGCAACAACAAACACGCCGACCAGAATAAAAGCATAACCCAGACAAGGAAAACAGGTTAACCGAAAACCTTAAATATTCTTTTACTCCGGGGTGCAATTGCCCGAGTGATCAGGTTTCTACATCTCACCGAGATGCGGGATTCTGGGAAGGGAAACGCGCCGAGAGTGAGAGAAATGGCCAAGAGACGCAGCAACGTCCTCAACGAGGACGTCTGCCCCGAGTGCAAAAGCACACACATAATACACGACCCCGAGTCCGGCGAACTGATCTGCGGCAACTGCGGCCTCGTCATGAAGGACAGCATAATGAACGACGGCCCAGAGTGGAGAGCATTCACCCCGGCCGAGAAGGACACCAGAAGCAGGGTGGGCGTACCCCTAAGCTTCGCGGTCCACGATAAGGGCCTAACAACCATGATCGGCCGCATAGGACGCGACGCCTTCGGCAGACGCATACCCCTCGAAAGGAAACTACAGATGCTGCGCCTCAGAAAATGGCAGATCAGGAGCAGGGTCCACAGCAGCGTAGACCGCAACCTAGCCCAGGCCATGGCCGAGCTGGACCGCCTAAGCGACAAGCTCAACATACCCCCCGGCATCAAGGAGAAGGCAGCCATAATATACCGTAAGGCCCTTGAGAGGGGCCTGGTGAGAGGCCGCAGCATAAGCGCCATAACGGCCGCGAGCCTCTACGCCGCGTGCAGGGTCACACAGACGCCTCGCACACTACGCGAGATCAGCGGCCAGAGCCCCGTTGACAAGAAGGACATAGCCAGATGCTACAGGCTCATGCTCCGCGAACTCGACATACCCATGCCCAACCCCGACGCCCAGCTCAGGGTCCCCAAGATAGCGGCCAAGGTTGGGGTAGGCGAGCGGACCCAGCAGAAGGCAGTTGAGATACTGCGAGACGCCACCAAGCTGAAGACAACGGCTGGCAAGGACCCCATGGGCCTGGCAGCCGCGGCCCTGTACATAGCCTGCGTAATGTGCGACGAGAAGCGCACCCAGAAGATGATCGCCGACGCGGCCGGCGTCACGGAGGTCACCATACGCAACAGGTACAAGGGCCTCAAGGAGGCGCTGGACCTGGAGGTCTAGCCTGAATCCTTCGCGCGGACCCCTAAATATTTATCCGGATCACGTCATATTCGCTCAGAGGCATGTCGGCCCCCGATAAGACCCTCATCATCTGCATAGACGGAGACGACGACATAGGCACCAAGACCCATGTGCATACCCCCGTCGTGGGCAGAGTCGAGAACATGGAGGCCGCCACCCAGCTCGCCGTGTCGGACCCCGAGGAGGCCGACGCCAACGCCATGTTCGGCGCCGTGAAGCTCTTCGACCGGCTCATAAAGGAGTACCCCCAGGAGAGCTTCCAGATAGCCACTGTCGCCGGGACCAGCAGCGGCGGCGTGGAGGCCGACCGCAAGATGGTCCGTGAGCTCGGCGAGGTCCTGGGAGCATACGATGCCTCAGGCGTCATACTGGTCACGGACGGCTTCGCGGACGAGGAGCTGGTCCCCATAATTCAGAGCAGGGTGCCCATCATCAGCATCCACCACGTCGTAGTGAAGCACAGCAAGCGTATCGAGGAGACGTGGGCCGTCATATTCAGGTACCTCAGGATGCTGGTGGAGGACCCCTACTACAGCAGGGTGAGCCTGGGCGTCCCGGGGGTGCTCCTCGTCATCTTCGGGTTCCTCATAGCCAGCAACCAGGTGGAGAACGCCGGCATGGTCACGGCCTTCGTACTGGGCTTGGTGCTCTTCATAAAGGGCTTCGGCCTAGACGATCGTATAGCGGCCTTGAGACCCAGGCTGCCCCCCTCGGACAGGTTCCTCACCCTCATATCGGGGGGCATAGGCGTAATACTCGCCCTCCTGGGCTGCTACCAGGGGGTAACCTACGCCTGGAAGTTCCTCCCGGCCGACGTCAAGCCCTTCTGGGAGATAGGGTTCTGGGTGGGCCACCTGCCTGACCTGGCCGGGGCCTTCTTCATCAGGGGCACCGACCTCATAGTCTTGGGGGCCGCGATAGCCCTCATAGGCGACAGCGCCAGGCACTACATCCAGAAGAAGACCGTGAAGATATGGGAGAACGTCATAGGCCTCATATTCCTGTTCTGGATGCGCCTCATAGTGCTCGAGTCGGCTGAGATACTCATCGACCCCGAGATCACCCTCACCCTGATGAGCCCCCTCATCTTCTACACGGTCGCGGGCGTGGCCACGATAATACTGGCGGTCATCCTCATCTACAGGAAGTACGGCCGAGAGTTCTTCCCTTACCCGCTGCGGCAGGACGGCTGAACGCTAAGATTTTAACCCACGTGAACCGTCATAGGGCGAGGATGAGGCGATGCTCTACGAGCTCCTGTCGGCCATCGGCGTCTACGGCGTCTACGAGCGGTGGCTGAAGGAGCAGATAGGCTCCAAGCCCAAACCCGGGCACATAGGCGTCATCACAGACGGCAACAGGCGGTGGGCCAAGCAGCACGACATGATCCCGTGGGAGGGCCACTGGAAGGGCGCCGACAGGGTCGAGGACTTCCTGGGATGGTGCATGGAGCTGGGCGTCAAAACCGTGACCCTCTACAGCTTCTCGACCGAGAACTTTAAACGCGACGAGAGGGAGGTCCAGGAGCTCATGCGGCTCTTCGAGAAGACCCTGGAGGACGTCAAGGTGGCCGACTACATCCACAAGAACAGGGTGAAGATAAGGGCCCTGGGAAGAACGGGCATGCTCCCCCAGCGGATACAGGACCTGATACAAGAGGTTGAGGAGGCCACCAAGGGCTACGACAGCTACTACCTGAACATAGCCATAGCATACGGTGGCCGGGCCGAGATCGTGGACGCCACCCGGATGATAGCCGCGGAGGTGATAAACGGGGAGGTCAGGCCTGAGGACATAGACGAGGAGGTCATCGAGGCGCACCTCTACACGGCCCACCTGCCCCAGCCCGACCCTGATCTGATCATAAGGACCTCGGGCGAGTCCAGGCTCAGCAACTTCCTGGTATGGCAGTCCGCGTACAGCGAGCTGTTCCTCTTGGACGTGTACTGGCCGGCGTTCCGCAAGATCGACCTCATGAGGGCAATTAGGAGCTACCAGCAGCGGAGCAGAAGGTACGGGAAGTAACTGATACGCGTTTCAGTTAATATCGATGTTTTTCGATGCGTTTTTCGGGACCTTTTTTCCTTTGGGAAGGTTTAAAAAACTGGTGGATCACTTATTATTCTCACGTGATGAGAGCAACTCAATGCGAGCTAGAAGACACTGCGAATAATCCCGCCATAATACGTAGTAATACTGGCACGGGAGCCGTGTCTTCGAACATCAGCCTTGAATCATTAACACGACGATGTTAACCCGAGAGGGCTAACAATCTAGGTTTAACTCCATCACACAAGGGGGAGAAACGGAGAGGAAGTTGAGTGGTATACATCAAACGCATGATCGTTAAGAACTTCAAGTCCTTCGGCGGCGACCCAATAAAACTCAACTTCCAGCCGGGATTCAACATAATCACTGGGCCCAACGGCAGCGGCAAGAGCAACATACTCGACGCCGTGCAGTTCGTCCTAGGGGAGCTTGGCTCCAAGCGCATGAGGGCCCCCGATCTGGCCGGGCTCATATACGACGGGGCAGGCGAGGAGCACGAGGGCAGGGGCCAGGTTGCCACCGTCAGCCTGTACTTCGACAACGAGGACCGGGGCCTGCCCGTTGACAGGGCGACGGTCAGCATAGGCCGCAAACTGGACAGGGCGGGCAAGAGCGACTACTACCTGAACGGCAAGAAGACCAGCAGACGCCAGATGGTGGAGGTCCTCGAGATGGTTGGCGTAACCCCAGGCGGATACAACATCGTCCTGCAGGGCACGGCCACCAGACTGAGCGACCTCACATCCCAGGAGCGCATGGCGGCCCTGGAGGACCTGGTGGGCATCACGGAGTACGACCAGAAGAAGGCAGACGCCAAGGTCAAGCTCAGCGAGGCGGAGCGCAAAATAGAGATCGCCCAGGCCCAGATAGGCGAGATACGTAAGAAGGTCAACGAGCTGGAGCTGCAGAGGAACAACGCCATCCTCTTCGAGCTTCTGGGTAAGGAGGAGAACCACCTCTCGGCCAGCAGGCTCTCGGACCAGCTGAACAAGCTGGAGGCCCGGCTCGAAGAGTTCTCGGGCCAGATAAGGGAGAGGGAGGAGGAGGTCAAGCGGCTCGAGGAGGAGCGCGGGAGGCTCGTCGGCGAGAGGAACGCCGCCCAGCAGAGGCTCGACGAGTACAACAAGGAGGCCGCTGAGAGGGGCAACACGAGGCTCCCCATGCTCAAGTCCGACCTGGTGGGAAAGAACACGCTCAGGGACTCGATGAGCGGTCGGCTCAGGGAGATAGGGCAGAGGAGGGCGGCGCTGCAGGGCGCCGCAGCGGAGAAGGGGCAGGAGATCGAGCGCTCCAAGGGCGAGGTATCCAGCAGAAACCTGAGGCTGGGGGAGCTCAGCGACCGCGAGGCTTCCCTCACGGCGGGGCTTGAGGAGAAGAGGGCCGAGCTCCAGAGGCTCAACGAGAGCATCACCCACGCCAGGGAGACCGCGGAGCAGAACCAGCGGCTCCTAGAGGAGCTGACGGAGAGCCTTGCGCCCATGCAGGAGAGCCTCAGCGGCGTCGAGACGGAGATCAACAGGCACCTCCTCGCCGTAGAGGCGGTGAAGGAGCGCATCGGAGGCTTCAGGGAGAGGGAGCAGGGGTTCCTGGAGCGCCGCGGCGGCCTGCTGAAGAACATCGAGGAGTACGAGGCCCTGAAGGCCGAGGAGGCGAAGAAGCTGGAGGACATGATCCAGACAGTGGAGGACCAGATCCAGCGGCAGAGGGCCATCAGGGGCACCATCGAGGGAGCCAACCAGCTGGCTAAGGAGGCCGAGTCCACCATCACCGAGCTCTCGGCCAAGAGGGACCTGTGGCAGCACGTGGTCACCGAGGAGAAGGCCCTGGAGAGGATAAT
This sequence comes from uncultured Candidatus Bathyarchaeia archaeon, assembly GCA_964485755.1. Classification (GTDB taxonomy): domain Archaea; phylum Thermoproteota; class Bathyarchaeia; order TCS64; family TCS64; genus RBG-16-57-9. The sequence goes on from CAZAKG010000083.1 coordinate 6,424, forward strand.
GGAGATCGGCGAGGCCGGCGCCATGGAGGGGTACCACGGGCCGCTGCGCTCACTCATCAAGATCGATCTGCCCCTGCAGAGGGCCGTGGAGAACTCCGCGGACGGCTGGATCAACGCTGTCGTGGTGGACGACGTCGCGACGGCCAAGGAGCACGTGGAGCGCCTCAGGAAGACGAAGCTGGGGATGACCAGGTTCATCCCCCTGGACCAGCTCAGGGAGCCCGAGGAGCTGCCAGAGCTCAAGGTGAAGGGCGTTGTGGGGCCCGTGCCCAGCCTCATAAGGTTCGACGAGCTCTACGCCCCCGCCGTCCACCTCCTGTGGGGCGACACGTACCTTGTGGAGGACTCGGAGGCCGCCGAGCAGGTGGTCTCGGAGGGGTACAGGGCCGTGACGAAGGCGGGTGACGTCTATGAGCCCAGCGGCGGGATAATAGGCGGCTTCTACAGGAGGCCGCCCGACTGGAGTAAGCTGATCCCTACGCAGGAGAGCATCGGCAACCTGTCCACCACGATCAGGGACCTGAGGGGCAAACTCAAGACGAGGATGAAGGAGCTCCGGGACAGCGGCTTCGACCTGCGTAAGTTCACCCAGTACATGGAGGACAGCCAGGAGCGGGTGAAGCGCATAGAGGACGAGGTGAAGACCACCCGCGAGAGCATCGAGCGCCTGGACTACAACCTGGGCGCGCTGAGGGAGAGCGTCCAGAAGGCGGAGGCCGAGATAGATAACGAGGAGAAGCTGTGCGCCACCCTGCGTGAGCGCAGGCAGAGGACCCTGGACCAGGTGGAGGAGACCAAGGCGAGGACAGGGCAGCTGAGGGAGGTGAAGCTGAGCGACGTGGCCTCCATGGAGCTTGAGAGGAACACGCTGAACCGCGAGGCGGGGCAGATGGAGAGGCAGCTGAGCGACCTCCAGAATGATAAATCCATCCAGGGCGGCTTCGTGGAGCGGATACTGGCGCTGAAGATCAGCGAGGCTCAGCAGGACATCGTGAGGGCCGTGGAGGAGCAGGGCGCCCTGGACGCGGAGGCTGAGCAGATCAGGGGGCAGCTGGCCGAGATCGGGGCCGATATAGAGGACCTGCAGAGGGCGCTGTCCGAGGTCACCAGCAAGGTGGAGGCCACCAGCGTAGTCTACGAGCAGCACCAGAAGACCCTGAGGCAGCTGGACGGCCAGGTGGAGCAGCTTGGCAGACGCAGGGCCGAGACGGATAGGCGCATCGGGCAGCTGAGCCTGGACAGGGAGCGCATCAAGCTGCAGGCCGAGCAGAAGCTGGACGAGCTGGCCAGGATCGGGTACAGTGATAGGGTGGACGTCTCGGACCTGGAGCCCGAGCAGGTGGAGAGGCGTCTGAACCAGATCAGGCAGGAGAAGAGGAGCCTGGGCGCCATCAACCAGCTGGCCGTGGAGCACTACGGCGTCACGATGCTGGAGTACAAGCAGAGGAGCACCAGGATCAACGGGATGGAGGAGGAGAAGCAGAGCATCCTCAAGTTCATCGACGAGGTGGAGCATGAGAAGCAGGAGCACTTCATGACGGCCTACAACCAGATCGGTGAGAACTTCAGCGCCATATTCAGCAAGCTGACGGGGGGCGGCGACGGCCGCCTGGAGCTGCAGAGGCCGGAGGACCCGTTCAGCGGGGGCGTGGACCTGTACATCCAGTTCCCTGGGAAGCCAATGAGGCTGGCAAGCGGCGCGTCGGGCGGCGAGAGGAGCGTGGCCGCCATAGCGTACCTGCTGGCCATACAGAGGTTCCTTAAGGCGCCGTTCTACCTGTTCGACGAGATCGACGCCCACCTGGACGACCTGAACACCAGCAGGCTGAGCGAGGTGCTGAAGGAGAGCGCCGCGGACAGCCAGTTCATGATGATCAGCCTCAAGGACGTGATGGTTCACAACGCGGACAGGATATACGGGGTGTTCGCCCAGAACGGGCGCAGCCGGGTCCTGGCTCTGCCCATGAGGGAGGCGAAGGTGGCGGCTTGAGCAAGACGGAGAAGCCGTACTACCTGAGGCAGCCGTGGGACGTGCTGTTCAGGGAGAACAAGCTTGAGAAGGTGTCGCCGTGGAACGTGAACCTGGTGCTGCTGTTGGCGACGCTGCTGGAGGAGATGGAGAAGGTGGGCATCGACTTCCGGCTGGCCGGGACGGCCATCCAGAGCAGCGTCCTGATCTATCTGCGGAAGGCTGAGATGCTGATGACGATGCAGGAGCTGTCCCAGCCGGAGGAGCAGGAGGACGTGTACCTGCCGCCTGCGCTGCCCATGCCCTTCAGGTTCGAGCACACCACGACGACGGTGACGGACCTCATCGAGGCTCTGGAGAAGGCTTTGACGGAGCGGAGCGGAAGCCTCAGGCCGAAGCTCCCCATGCTGCCCGCGCCGATACCCGACTTCCTTGACGCGGAGCAGTACCTGCTGGAGATAGAGAGCAGGTCAGACGACCTGTTGGAGGAGATCAGGTGGAGGTGCAGGAGCAGGGGCTCGTTCAGGATAACCGAGCTTGTGGGCGGCCAGGAGTGGATGGAGATAGTGCGCATATTCATGATGCTGCTTTTCTTGGCGCAGAGGCTGAAGATCGAGCTATCGCAGGACGAGGAGGAGCTGGACATACTCATCTCGTTGCCGGAGGCGGGGCTATGAGCGACGCGCTTTCGAGGCAGGAGGCGAAGCTCTGCGGCCTCGAGGCCGCACTCTACTCGGCGGGCAGGCCCCTTGAGCTGGATGACCTGAAGTACGTTGTCAGGTCCACGTCTGAGAGGACGGTGAAGAAGCTGGTGGGGCAGCTGGCTCAGAGGTACAGGAGGAGGGGCGGCGCCCTGGAGATCGCCACGCACAGCGACGGCAGGGTCTCTCTGCAGCTAAAGGAGAGCTTCGACGACATGGTGAAGCAGTTCAACCACAGGCCGCTGCTGAGGGTGGGGCCGCTGAAGACGCTGAGCTACATCGCGTTCCACCAGCCGGTGGACCAGAGGCAGGTCATCGCTGACAGGGGCGCCCACGTGTACGGCAGCCTGAGGATGATGGAGAACATGGGGCTGATTCACAGGGAGCGCACCGAGGATAGGAGCTTCATCATCACCACGACGGCCTTCTTCGGCGACTACTTTGGCTTCAGCCACAGCCCGGATAAGAGCAAGCTGCAGCTGAAGAAGATATTCAGGGAGCTGAAGATCACGAAGCTGGAGAACGGTAGCCTCAACGGCTTCGAGGACCCGCTGGGGGTCGAGGAGGAGGGGGACGGCGAGCTGGGTGCCGTGGAGTCCCTTCTAGCAGACGCGGGGGATGGGCTCCCCGAGGGGCTTCCTCAGTACCCTGGTACCCCCCACAACGGTTCTAAGTAGGACCATGCGGGGGCGGTCGGCCCGGACCTCGCCGATGATCTCGGCGTCGGCCCCGTACTTTGTGGCTCTGACGGCGCGGAGCACGTCCTCTGCGTCGCTGCCCCTGACCACGATGATGGCTTTTCCCTCGCAGGTGACCTCCAGGGGGTCCAGGCCCAGCATCTCGGAGGCGGCTTTGACGCTGGGCTTGATGGGTATCTTTGAGGCGTCGAGCCAGATGCTTGCGTTGCTCTTGTAGGCGATGTCGTTGAGGGCCATGGCTAGGCCGCCCCTGGTGGGGTCCTTCATGGCGTGGACCTCGCCGGCGTCCATGGCGGCCCCGACGGTCTCGTGGATGGGGGACACGTCTGAGACGAGCTGGGTCTCGAAGGCGAGGCCCTCACGTTTGGACATGAGGGCTATGCCGTGGTCGCCCACGGTGCCGGTGACTATGACCTTGTCGCCGGGCTGTGCCTGGCTGTCCAGTATCCTGGGGCCGCGGAGGATGCCGACGCCGGCTGTGCTGATGACCATGCCGTCGAGGCTGCCTCTGGGCATGACCTTGAAGTCGCCCGCGATGATGGCCACGTCGGCCTCCTTGGCGGCGGCGTTCATGGATTCGACGATGGTGTGTAGGTCCTTC
>CAZAKG010000084.1:0-10249 GCA_964485755.1 uncultured Candidatus Bathyarchaeia archaeon
GCCTTGCTGGTCGTCTCAAGAGAGAGGAAAGTAAACGAGAAAGACGGATCACCAAGGAATGGAACTTCGTTACCTGCGTTTGCACCTCTCTTCTCCGTTGCCGCTATTGCGGGTAGCGTTGATTATGGGCTCATTGCATCAACTGTGATTTTCCAGTTCTTTTTCGCGGGTTTCGGCGAGGAAATCATGTTCCGGGGCTATATGCAGACTAGATTGAACGAAGGGTTTGGTTATCCCTGGAAGTTTGCGGGCGTGAAGTTCGGCCCTGGTCTCCTGATAACCTCCATACTCTTCGGAGTGCTGCATCTTCTGAACCCCTTTAATCCTCTGCAAGGACAATACGAGTTGGCAATCTGGAGCGGCATAGGTTCAGCGTTCGTTGGCTTTCTATTTGGCTTCGTCAGAGAAAAGACGGGGGACGTACTTGCCCCCAGCCTAGCCCATGGACTAGTTGATCTTGGACAGGTAGTGCCGTTGTTGTTATGATGAGAGTCAAACGCGCGCCCGCGGGGCCACGGCCCTGAGCCGGTACTCTCCGCCGCGGTTAGCTGGATTCGATGTACTCGACGATGGCCTTCGCCAGGTCCTCCACGTACCTCTTACCGTGGTCGGCGCTGGCGCCCCGGGCGTCACCCAGCACCCCTATGGGCGAGAGGGCGCCGATGCCCTCCTCGAAGATGCGGCGGGTCACCTCCTCGTCGAACTTGCCCACGTAGCCCTTGGACTCCGGGACCTTGCTCTTCTTCACGAGGCCGCCCGCCACGTGCATCATCATGAAGACCTCGGACTCTCCTGCGTGGGCGCCGGACGCCTCGGGGCTGACCCCCAGCCCGACGCCCGTCTTCATCATTATGCCCGCGAAGGCTTGGAGGTCGTGGTAGACGACGACCTTGACGCCCGGGTGACTAGCCTGAAGCTCTTCCGTGATCTCGCCTAGGGGCCCGAAGTTGCCGCCGTGGCTGGGCAGGATTATGATCCTCTTGAAGCCGTGCTTCGCGAGGCTGCCCACGTGGTCCCTGATCACGTCCTGGAGAGCGGAGCGTGATGGTGCCGGGGAACCTCATGTGGTGCTCGGAGCAGCCCACGTTGACGGTGGGCGCCTTCAGCGCCTTACCCAGCTTCTTTGCGACTGCTTCCGCCAATGCGTCGCCTAGGACGGTGTCCGTGGACAGGGGGAGGCATGGGCCGTGCTGCTCGTTGCTGCCAACCGCGAAGACCACGGTGGTGAACCCCTTCTTCAAGGCGGCCCCCACGTCGGGGGACGTCATTTCGGCTAGGTCAATCATGGTTGAATGGGTACCGCGCGCGGGATAAATCCTTGGCGCGTCCGGTCCATAAGCATTTCAACCGTGAAGCCGATCAATTGGGCATGGAGCCTAGGGGTAGGGTCTGCGTCGTGGGGGCGGGGTTCCTGGGGACGCAGATAGGGGTCATCAGCGCCAGGCACGGGTACCGCGTGGGCATGTGCGACGTGTCCGGCGAGGCGCTGGCTTCCTCGAGGAAGGCTGCGGAGGAATACGTGGGGCAGTGGGCTGCGGAGGGGCAGGTCTCCGGTGGGGAGAGCCGCGGGATCATGAGGCGGATGTCCTTCACAGGCGATATGGCGGAGGCGGCTCAAGGCGCAGAAGTAGTCATCGAGGCTGTCGTGGAGCGCCTGGAGGTGAAGCGCGAGGTGTTCAGGAGGCTGGACGAGCTGTGCCCTCCGGGGACGCTGATAGCCACCAACAGCAGCTCGATACGCGTCTCCAAGATCGAGGGCGCAACCAGGCACCCTGAGCGGGTGCTCAACATGCACTTCTACTCGAACCCGTGGCGTAGCAGGGTCTTGGAGATCATGCGGGGGACCCGCACATCCGATGAGGCCGTCGAGAGGGCGGCCGCGTTCAGCAGAAGCATCGGGGTGACGCCCCTCATGGTGCAGAGGGAGAGCACAGGCTTCATCTTCAACAGGGTGTGGCGCGCCGTGAAGAGGGAGTGCCTCAGGGTGGTGGACGAGGGCGTGGCCAGCGTCGAGGACGTGGACAGGGCCTGGATGAGCCTATACGGGACGCCAGCGGGCCCCTTCGGCCTCATGGACCGGGTTGGCCTCGACGTGGTCCGGGACATAGAGATGGTCTACTACGGGGAGTCGGGGGACCCCAGGGACATGCCGCCTAGGGTCCTGCTGGAGAAGATCGAGAGGGGGGAGCTGGGCGTCAAGACCGGTAAGGGCTTCTACACGTACCCAGACCCAAGCTACATGGAGCCCGGCTGGCTCCACGGAGACACGTGAACCAGTGTGCCGGAGAACGGGCTAGGCGGCGATGGGTAATCCGAACTCTAGCCGAACCTCTCTCCTGTCGGCGTCTTCATTGGTGTACGCGGCAGAGTCAAACCCGATCAAGCTGAAACCATGTTTAAGGTAGAACCCGATGGCGGGGACGTTACACGACTGGGTCTCAAGGACCAGCATCCTGGCCCCCCTCTCCCTCGAAGCCTGCTCGGCCCTCCTCATCAGAAGCGTGCCTATCCCTGTGCGCCGGTGGGGCTCCTTCACCAGCATGTTCCAGACGCGCATCCTGTTGTTCCAGCCGTGGTAGCCTAGCTCGATCCAGCCGACTTCCTCGCCGCCCATTCTGGCCACGAACAGCCTGGGCTCTTCGACGTGGTCCGAGAAGAGGCGCTCCTTGAAGCTTTTCTCGACGGGTTCTGGGAGCGCCCTCAGGCTCAGCTCGATCTGCCACGTGTCTGCTCGATGACTAATCGTTAAATCATAGTATTTTGAGGTCTTATAATCATAGTCGAGCACCGGGTTTCTGCATTCCTCTTTCCTTAATTCGACGATTTCAGTTTTTCTTCGAGAATCAGTCTTGATCAGTTATCTATAAATAACGTTGAAAAGGCTTCTTGGAAACTCCGCGTGTAAATGAGAGGGGATTATCGCGGCCCCATAGAGCAGGGGGAAAGTCCATGAGACTGCATTATGGGGGCGATCTATAAGCTTGACCGAGGGGGGTAAGCCAAAACGAGAGGTTAATCGAAATCCTCTATATTTGTTTGCGTGCATGAAAAAGAAAAATAGTGAATTTTCGGCGTTTTATTCCTTAAGATAGACATAGCAGTACAGCGTACCGACGAAGAAAGCCCCGCCTATGATATTTCCTATGGTGACTGGTATGAGGTTTCTAGTAATAAAATTGATCCATGTGAGGTTACTCAAGTCTAAACCTGCTTTGGCTACGACTTCTGGTACTCCCTTTAAGAAAAGTCCCGCAGGTAAGAAGTACATGTTAGCGATGCTGTGCTCAAATCCCGATGCAACGAAAGCCATTATGGGGAAAAAGCATGAAAATATTTTCCCGATAATGTCATCTGAAGACGTGGCCAGCCAAACCGCCAAACAAACAAGCCAGTTACACACGATGCCTCGGGCAATCGCCGATACAAAGTCTATGTTGACCTTTGCATTCGCAATGGCGAGGGCTCTAACTCCTAACGAGTAACCACCCATCGTATAAAGTTGGCCTATAAAGATTATAGCTGCGAGCAATATTGATCCCGCAAAGTTTCCCAGGAACACTGGAATCCAATTTCTCATAAGGTCCTTCAAACTGATTTTTTTGTTGAGACATGAGATCATAATCAAAGTATTACCTGTGAAGAGTTCAGCGCCGGCAATGACTACAAGCATTAGTCCGACTGAAAAAACAGCCCCGCCCATGAATTGAGAGAATCCCAAACCTAAGTATGTACTCAGGTCTTGGGTAACCACAGTAGCGAGGTGGGAGCCAAACCCGATGTACACACCCGCTAACATCGCTAGAATAAACATCTTCGTGATTTTAAGTTGTGATTTTACTACCCCTACATTGCATACGGCTTCAGCTATTTCCTTTGGCGACTTCATTCTTCTAAGCCTCCCTTCAAACCTTTTTGACTACTTTCCCACTCATTATAAATCTTTTTATTCCCACTCATTTTTTCATTGTTTTTAATCATTTATTTACCTCCTTTTATAATTCTCACAGCGCATACTTTGTACTCAGGAATTTTTGCCACAGGGTCTAACGCTGGATTCGTCAAGACGTTTGCAGCACACTCAAAGAAGTGGAACGGTATGAAGAGGACGCCCTGAGGGACTTTTTCTGTAACAAACGCCTTGACATCAATTTCCCCTCTGCGGCTTTGCACCCCAATTAGCTCTCCGCTGGCTACACCCATTTTTTCAGCGTCTGCCGGATTAATCTCCACATAGCCCGTTGAGACTTCCCTGTTTAATATTTTCGTCTTCCTCGTCATCGTTCCCGTGTGGAAGTGGAACATGGTTCTCCCCGTCGTTAAAATTAAGGGATATTCCTCGTCGGGAAGCTCGGCGGGTTCCTTGAATTCTATGGCGGCGAAACTACCTTTACCCCTTGAAAACCTGTCTTTATGCAGATAGGGTGTTCCAGCATGATCCGTGGATGGGCATGGCCACTGCAACCCAGTCTGATTGAGGCGCTCATAGGTTATACCGCCATAAATGGGAGTCAGAGACGCTATCTCATCCATAACTTCAGATGGAGAAGAATACTCGAACTCCTCGGATCCCATTTTTCTAGCCAGATCACATATTATCTGCCAATCAGGTCTGCTTTCACCGATGGGTTCAATGACTTTTCTCATGACTTGAACTCTACGATCCGTCGAGGTGAAAGTACCATCTTTCTCTGCGTAGGAAGTAGCGGGAAGAACGATGTCGGCCAGCTCAGCTGTCTCTGTGAGAAAGATATCTTGAACAACGAGAAATTCAAGATTATTTAGCCCCTCCTCAACGTGGCCGATATCTGGATCGGACATCATCGGGTTCTCACCCATAATGTACATCATCTTTATTTTTCCGTTAAATGCCTCGTTTATCATCTCAATGACTGTTAATCCTGGCTTTGAAGGCAACTTTGTTTTCCAGGCGTTCTCGAACTTCACGCGTATCTTTTCGTCAGTCACACTTTGGTACCCAGAGAAAACGTTGGGTAAAGCACCTACATCGCAGGATCCTTGGACATTATTCTGCCCCCTCAGTGGATTAACTCCTGTACTGGGTTTCCCGACATTACCGGTTAGCATCGCGAGGTTTGCGCATGATCTGACGTTATCAACGCCGGTAGTGTGCTGCGTTATTCCCATGGAGTAAACGATTGAGGCTCTATCCGCTTTCGCATATGTCCTAGCGGCTTCGATGAGGTTCTCCTTAGGTATGCCTGTAATAGTCTCTACGAAGTCCGGCGTATACCTGCTAACCGTTTTCGCCATTTCTTTGTAGCCCTCGGTTCGCTCCTCAATGAACGTTTTATCCGCTAAGCCTTCACTGATGATGACATTCATGAAGCCGTTTATCCATGCAACGTCGGTTCCCGGCCTCTGTCTGAGATGAAACTCAGCGAATTTAGATAGTGGGATGGCTCTCGGGTCCACAACTATTAGTTTGGCTCCCTTTGCCTTGGCCCTCATTATGTACCGTGCGATGAGTGGATGCTGTTCAGTTGTATTTGAGCCAGTAATCAGTATACAATCAGAGTTTTCGAGTTCTTCTATGGAGTTAGTCATCGCTCCGCTGCCGAAGCTTGCACCCAGGCCGATGACTGTGGAAGCGTGGCATAGTCGGGCGCAGTGATCCACGTTATTTGTACCTAGAACGGCTCTGGCGAATTTCATCATCAGGTAGTTCTCTTCATTTGTGCATTTCGCTGAAGATAGGACGCCGATGGAGTCAGGGCCATACTCCTTCATATATTCCCTGAATTTTGCTGCAACAACATCCAGGGCCTCATCCCACGAGGCTTCTTTGAAGTCTCCATCCTTCTGTTTGACTAGCGGTTTAACCAGCCGGTCTTTGCTGTACACGAACTCGTGGGCGTTCCACCCTTTGATGCAGAGTTTTCCTTGACTAACCGTATGCGATTTGTCTGGAATTACGCCGACTATTTCGCCGTCTAGGTTTTGAAGATAAAAGTTGCATCCGGCGCCACAAAAGGGGCATATTGTAAGTATATTTTCATACTTCACTGTCGATCACTCTTTCAGCGGTGACTCATCCAATGTTTGGAGTAGAGGCGCCTCCTGTTTCTCGTCCAAGCCTGCCTCGTAGTCGAACATCTCTTTGATATCCTTTCTCAACAGCTTCAGTATCGTTAAGAGCGGGATATCGGCTGGGCAGGCTTTTTCACATTCTCCGCACTCGATGCACCTATCCGCGACATGGTACCATCTTATGAAGTGAAACAGCGGGATTTCAGGAGGTAACTGCCCCACATCCGCCCATTGATCCTGCTCCATTTTGCAGTCTTCACAGAAACAAGCTGGGCAGACGTTTCGGCAGCCATAGCACTTTATGCATCTGCTTAACTCAGATTTCCAGAATGAGAAACGCTCAGGGAGACTCTTCTTCAGTAGAGCCTCAACATCCGTGTCGCTGTGAACGCCTTCAACTCTTTCGCCGACATCGAGCTTTATTGGATAAGGTTTTAGACATCCACACTCTACGGCGTCTTCTCGAGTACAAGCGACCCCTAAAACAATAATCCTTTCTAGGCTTAGTTCACTTCTCTTCGCGAGTTCAATGAGCGCCCTCTCTTCGCATCCTCGGGCTACGATGCCGATCTTGGCTTCTGGATATTTTTTCTCAAGAAGGTATAATATGTTCTTCTTGTACCGTTGGGATTTTGGAATCATTTCACTACTGTGTGACGAAATTTCGAGGCTCTCCAGTTCGCCAGGTTCTGTGAAAAGGTATGGTGCAACGTGGCCGTTAATTCTCCGTAAGCCAAGTATAGCGTCAACATCTTTGTTTTCAAGCCATTTTTTGGCCAAGTCACGGGCTGCACGCACGCGCGCGTCGTCACGAGAGTCTATCGTTGAATTCCTCCTTCAGGGATAATAGACCTAGTTCTTTCATCTCCTCCGTGAATTCGGTGATAATTTTGGCGAAATTATTGCCCTCTGCTGCTGAAACCCAGTCGATCCTCACCCTTCTCTGATCGATCCCTAAGTGGTCTAAGAGTCGCTTAAGAACGGCTATTCTCCTCTTCGAGTAGTGGTTGCCCGTAGTGTAGTGACAGTCCCCGATGTGGCATCCTAAAATTAGTACGCCGTCAGCTCCGTAAAATAGGGTCTTGGCCACCATGATGGGTTCCATTCTTCCGGAGCACATTACCCGAATGATCCTCACCATGGCGGGATACTGGAGTCTCATGACCCCCGCCAAGTCGGCTCCAGCGTACGCACACCAATTGCAACAAAACGCAATAATTCTTGGTTTGAAGGTGCTTTCCATGGTTTCCCCTTTATAATGTTCTACAAAAGATTATGCTAGAGCATTATAAACAATTCGATGAGTCATATCTTCAGGACGCCTTATTACATGCAAAAAGGAAGAGGACAAAAATTATACCTCCGCCCACTGAAGTATCCTTGATTCTGAGGTCGCAGCCATGGCACACCCGAGCGTACCCGAGAGGTACCTGAAGACCATCAAGCAGGAGGTGACGGCGAGCAGAGGCGTCATCGTGACCAACCACCCACTGGCCAGCGCCGCGGGCGTCCAGGTGATGGCCGGCGGCGGAAACGCATTCGACGCCGCCGTCGCGTCCCTCTTCGCCCTCACAGTCGTCGAGCCCATGATGGTGAGCATCTTCGGCGCCGGCTTCTTCGTGTACAGGGACGGCAGCACAGGCGAGATCGGCACCCTGGACAACTACGCGGTGGCCCCTAGGGCCGCAACCGAATCAATGTACACACCCGTCAAGCACAGGAGGCCCGACCAGTACATCTTCGAGACGGTGGGCCGCAGGAACATGGTGGGCCACCTCAGCGTCGCGGCCCCGGGCGCACTCAAGGGGTGGGAGCACATCCAGAGGAGGCACGGCAGACTCAGCCTCCGGGAGGTCATGGCTCCAGCCATCCGGCTGGCACGCGACGGCTACAGGGCCACAAGATACCTGGCACACATGGTGGAGTTCACAAGGAAGGACCTGGCCCTCTACAGCGAAACTGCTAAGACGTTCCTGCCGGGCGGAAAGCCCCTCCAGGCGGGGGACCGCGTGGCGATGCCTGCGTACGCGGAGACCCTGGAGGCCGTGGCCAGACTGGGCTCGGATCACCTCTACGGGGGCGACCTGGGTAGGGCAGCGGTGGACGACGTGGAGGAGTCCGGCGGCGTCCTCTCGATGGCGGACCTGAAGGACTACGAGGTGCATGAGAGGCCCCCCGTCACGGGCACCTACAGGGGCAGGTACAGGGTGGCGAGCATGGCGCCCGGGAGCAGCGGAGGCACACACATAGTCCAGATGCTCAACATGCTGGAGCGCTTCGACGTGGCCGGCATGGGCTTCGGCTCCCCAGAGTACACCCACCTGTTCGCGGAGGTACTCAAGGTAGCCTTCGCTGACAGGCAGAGGTTCATGGGTGACCCATGGAGGGTCCCTGTGCCCGTGGAGGGCCTCACCTCCAAGGCGTACGCCGAGAAGAGGGCCGGGGAGATAGGCGACAGGGCCCGGACCTATTCCTTCGGAGACCCCTCGGCGTACCAGAGCGAGAGCCAGAGCACCACCCACGTCTCGGTGATGGACGACGAGGGCAACGTCGTGGCCGCGACCCAGACCCTGTTCTCGGTCTTCGGCTCAACGGTCACCGTCCCAGGCACGGGGATGCTGCTCAACAACTGCATGGGGCTCTTCGACCCCCGCCCCGGTGGGGCCAACTCGGTGGCCGGAGGGAAGCGGATGCTCAGCTCCATGGCGCCCACGATAGTGCTGAGGGACGAGAGGCCCTTCCTCTGCTTAGGCTCCCCGGGCGGGACCAGGATATTCCCGGCCATCTGCCAGGCTCTGGTCAACGTCATCGACTTTGGGATGAGCATACAGCAGGCCGTGGAGGCGCCGCGGGTCTGGACCATGGGTCTACAGGGCACGCCTGAGGGTAAGCTGAACGTGGAGCCCGAGCTGGGGGACGAGACCGTGGAGGAGCTGAGGAGGAGGGGCCACGAGGTCCTTCTTGTGCCCAAGGTTGCGGGGGGCATGAACGGGGTGCTCGTGGACGAGGAGGGGCTCATGCACGGCGGAGCCTGCTGGAGGGCCGACGGCTCACCCATGGGCGTCTCGGGCGGCGAGGCGGCGGCCAAGGCACTGGTTGACCAGTTCGCGCTCTAGCCGAAGGCGCAGCGCCTGGGCCCATCAAAACCTATTTCCCCGACGGGGCGCGATGATTAAAGGGATGCCGAGAACCGAGTACGTCAAGTGCACCAACCCGAGGTGCGGGAAACTCAACCCCGTCCAGGCCGGTGAGGAGGGCGTGGAGCACACGTGCGTGTTCTGCGGCCAGCTTTTCACGTCGCCCGCGAAGGCTGTTCAGGCTGCGGAGGCGTCCTTCAAGAAGAGGAGCAGGGGAAAGAAGCTCCTGAACCCGTCGGCGACGAGGCCGGAGAACAGGAACACCAGGAAACCCAACATATAGAGTAGGGGCCGAGTCACTTCATTCGATTTATCCACCCGGGAACACCATAACCCGCCTGATGGATACTTCACACGTCGCGCCACCTGATATGGCAGCATCTCCTTGGACGCAGAGCCACCGGTCCACGTTCCCCGGGTCAACCACTAATACAGAAACCTTCGGGTTCAACCCGATCTGCCGTACCTGAGCCAGGTCAACCGACGTGATCAGTAGGTGGTCGCCTTCGCCTAAGCAAGTGCAGAGGCTTGAGCGCAGCCGACTGCCCGGCTCAAAGGTGCTCAGCACGGCCCGCACAGGCTTCTCAAGTATGTCGGCGTGGCTCTCAGGCGCCCTCATACGACATCACCGTACCTCACCCGCGTGGGAGTGACCCTGCAGATTACCCGCGTCTCCCGGCCCGCCAGCTCGGGCATCAGGTCCCTGTAGAAGTCCTGCTTCCCCGTGTAGCTGAGGCACAGCCGGTTCAGGTGCCCCACGGCTCCCTCCTCCACCAGCTCCGCGTCCCCCTGCACCTCCACCCACCGGCCCCGGTTGTAGGCGAACACCGAGACGTGTGGATTCCTCCTCATGTTAATCTCCTTGGCGTAGCCCCTCCCCGTGTTCAGCAGCACGCTGTCCCCATCGTAGCTGCACCACACCATGGAGCTGTGAGGGTACCCGTCCGGGCCTACAGTTGTGAGGATGACGTCCACGGTGCTCTCCAGGAGGCTTCCATGGGACTCGGGAACCACCAAAGCCCCGCCACCGGCAGACATATCACAGAATACGCCCGCCAAAGATA
>CAZAKG010000085.1:0-10088 GCA_964485755.1 uncultured Candidatus Bathyarchaeia archaeon
TTCTTTGGCTGGCGTATGTGTGCTCGCCTCGCCGGATACTCGTTTCATGGTTTGAGATGAGGTCATAAATTGATGCCCCCTCTACCGTTTTTTTATTTGTTCTTCAGGAGGCTTGCCGCCGCAGCCTTATCACCCATTTCCCTATCGGGTGTGAACTGGGACGCGCCCTGGTAGTCCGGGCACTAGCCCATGAGCCTGTCACTTAGCCTCCGTAGATTCATCGCTCTTGGCCTTCTCCTTCCTCAGACGCTTGAAGTGCTCGATCCTGTCGCGGTACCAGTCGATGCTTGTCCCTCTCACTCCCACAACCTTGTATCGTTCGCCGCCCCACTGGGGATCCACGGCTATTGGACTATATACGCTGACTCTGCGCCCCAACTGTACGCGTCCTCCACTGGTACATCGGGTAGATCGTCGATGGATGTCGGCCTGATGGAGAACTCTTCTAGTTTCCAGTCTCTTGGCTTGAAGCTCTTCCAGGTGTACCCGATTACCACGACGGAGCCCGCAGGAGCAGCAGGGTAGCCCTGTTGGTGAACAGCATCAGGTCCATCCCTGTAAGGCCCCTGGCCGCGTTTATGGCCAGCCAGAGCCCCGCGAGCCAGGCAGCTACGAGGAGGGCGAGGCCGCTGAACTTGGCTGACAGGTCCCTCTCCTGGAAGCTGGCGGCGGCCTGAAAGCCATGGCACCACCCAAGAATCTTGCCGAGAAGGAAACTTATCCTCATGTCAGAGCCCCGGGATCAAGTTTGAGAATATTCGGTGCGCCATCTCGCTCGGGGGTAATCCCAGGTCCTCCTGCGACAGGTGCACCTCCCTCTCCTCAGCCTCAGCCACCAGCCTTTCCCTGCAACGATCAACCCACTTACACTGGCCGCAGTTGGGCTGCTGGTAGTGCCAGGTCTGGACACCGTTCCTGGGGGAGAAGGTGACGATGACCCGGTTCCTGGTGGCGGGGCTGTACCCGAGGAGCACGCCCTTTGACGCATCCACGTACTGAGTCTCCACCATGTTCGCCTCCGCCGCGTGCATAAGCGCCTGCTCCACCTTGCCCCGTATTATGCCGTCGGCCTCGTAGACAGCCTGCCTAGTGATGCCCAGGATTCTTCCTATCTCGGCCTTGCTGAGTCCCTTGTACCTCAGCCGCCATATCTCCAGCAGTCTGTCTGTTAGGTAGGCTGACGGTAGCATCTGATAAAATTAAAATGGAGTAAAGTATTAAACCTTTACGGATTATCGTTTATTGAACGTCGAGATTGAATACGTCGATGGATATTGGATCAGTAAAGTTTATTTACTTTACAGATGAGGTTTATATTCACATGAACCATAGGAAGCTCCTCCTCGGCAACCTCGCGTGGTGCCCCGGAGTCAAAGCAGCGTCAAGGTTCATCCCAGACAAAGAGCTACCAAAAAGACTAGTTATTATGAGGATGACTGGCGGTATACTTGGATTTCTTTTATTAGGAGTCATGTTGGTGGGGGTACCTGTACCGGCAAGACCTCCATTCATAGACCTAGTGAAAGAGACGGATCAAGAAAACTACAGCGTAGGCGACGACGTCGCAATAGATTTTAGAATCGTAAACAGGATGCCCTTTACGATACAATTATCGCCTTTCAGTTACCGCGAGATCGCTACATATAAGGCGGAGAGCGGTAAACGGCTCAACCGTGCATTGGATGACATACCTCCAAAAGAAGGCGAGTCAGGAATTATTCTTTGGCCGTTCAGCAATACGATCATTGATTCTAGATTGGGACTTCCAGAGTGGCCCAGAGGGGAATATGCTGTAATCATCAATATCGATGGCTACGAAGTTTCCAGGACCTTCCAAATCAGATAAACCAATTCATGATGTTAGGGCCAGACCATACTGAACGTGCACAGGATGATGGGCAATTAAAGCCTGGACTTGGATGTCGATGCGCCCAGTCCGTAAAGGTTTAATACTTTACTTCACGTTTAGTTTCACAGGCTGGTACATGAACCCAAGAAAAATAACCTTATCATACTTGGGATGGTGCCCTGGCATCGGAGCGGCCTCACGGTTCGTCCCTGACAGGGACATACCACCCAGAGCAATGTTCGCGTACGGGCTCGCGCTGGCGGCGCTCCTCGCATCGACATACATGGTCGCGTACACTGGGTTAACCTTCATCGGTTTTCCCTCAGCCGAAACCGTGAACGTCAACCAGTTCGGCCCCAAACTGAAGGCCGCGGGAGACGAGATGTACCTCGCCGCCGGTATTGAAGTGGGGCATGGAAGCGACACCGTCGAAAACAGAAAGATATTCCTAGCGAGGATGACCGTCGATGGCCAGGTTTTCAACGTTAATGAGGCCTTCGACACAGGTGGCGATTATCTCTCAACCTACGACATAATCAGGACCGCCGACGGGGAGTGGGTCACGGTCTTTCAGGCGTACACCTTAGCTATAATTCGTGATCTAGCATACATTCATTCGTCTGATGGTATTTATTGGGAGAGCTCATCCACTATCTTCAAAGACATCCTAGCCAAGAGCCACATCGAAGACGCCAGTTTAGTTGAAGCCGGTAAAGGCGACGTTCTGTTATTCTACACGAAGTGGGTGGGGCCAGCCACAGAAGAGTACGGTGAAGGGTACGTCACATATATGGTGCGGTATTCGCCTCAGGATGGTTGGGGTGTACCCGAGCAGACCCCCTTCAAGTGGATGGGTGTATCCTCTTTCAGAGACGTTGACGGAGGCATAAGCATTGTTGGGATCGCATATGTTGCCGACGATTTCAGAAGCTACCTGGCCCGGTTGTTGGAGAACGGCAGCTGGTCCGAGCCCATCGACCTCAACTACACTGGGAGCTCCAGGGTCGACATTTTGTACAGCGAAAGCCGCAGCAAGTATATCCTGTTGGGGCACGGAAACTTGGACAACAAGTACGTCCAGGTCTGCTTCTCAGAGGACCTGAGGAGCTTGGATATTTCAGCGACATTCGCATCTGCTCAAAACCCTTCACTGGTTGAGCTCGCCGACAGCACACTAGTCATGGTCTACGAGATTGAATTTATCGAGAGAATCCCCTATCCCGTGTACGGGTCAGGAGTCACCAGTCAGTGGACAGAACTCTATACTACATCCAGCGTGGACGGTGTGAACTGGGTGACGCCGCACAGCGTCGAGGGTCTTGTGGATGAAGCTGGGTTCAACGTGGTGACTTCGAGTAGGAGGTTCCTAGCCTCGGTGCTTCTCAGCCTCATAGTAACGTTCATACTTCTGTTTTTCCTACGTCATAAATTCGTCTTCTAGTTACTGAAAAGAAGCGTAAGTAAAATCTCTTTAAGGAGGAGCTGTTTCGCCGTTCCTCTCTCGCCTTAGCCTCTCCTTAACCATCTGCTTGTATCTCTTCATGTTGACAGACCAGAAGTCGGGGAGATCAAGCGTCGAGACGTACTCATAGTCGTCGTAGTCTCTGAAGGCCCAGTGCTCCGGTTTGAAGCTCCTCCAAACATAGTATGCTATGAACACGCCGTAGACGAGGAGACACATTATGGACCTGTTCAGGAAATATGTTTGCTCAACGGTCGTCATGTATGGCAGCTGGTCCTTCACCCACCAGGCGGCGGCGACCCAGACCAACGCCAGGAGGGCCGCCCATAATCCTTGGTTACCATCATCGTCTCTGAGCCTGTCCCCGCGAGCCACCCCGACCACCTAATCTTTATCTTTGCGGTGAAGCTTAAAACGTTAAGGATTTTAACGAAGGGGAGCACCCCTATCGGTATGGTCCTGAGGGGCTCCTACTGTCTCTGCGTGGAGGTGACGGAGGATGCGACCATTACTGTGGGCGCCCTGGGCCCCCTGACGTTCAAGAGAGGCAGCTACATCTACGTGGGCTCAGCCATGAACAGCCTTGAGCCCAGAGTGAGGCGCCACCTGAGAACCAGCGAGGGCCTCAGCGGCGTCACCCACTGGCACATAGACTACCTTCTACGTGAGCCAGTCGTCAAGATAGCGAAGGTGTACTTCAGCGAAAGCGACGAAAAACGGGAGTGCCTCTACGCTGGAAGGGTCTCGGAGCACGGCGAACCCGTGGAGGGGTTCGGGTGCAGTGACTGCATGTGCGTGAGCCACCTTTACAGGGTCCATGGGTTCGACTTCCTGGAAAAAATGGGTTTAAGAAGATACTGTTAGAGGCTGTCATCCACATCTTTTATGAGGGGGATGGCCAGCTCAGCCACAGTGACGCCGGTGCTCCACGCCATAAGCGCAGCCGCCTGTATCTCCTTCTTGCTGACCCCAGCCTTCAGGGCCTCGCGGACGAAGTGGCTTAGCGCCACAGGGTCCCTGGTCACGCTGTAGATTCCTATCCTGACGAGGAGGGCCGTCCTCTGGTCCAGGACGCCGTCGATGTTGATCTCGTTGCTCAGGTTCATCCAAGCCTGC
Source organism: uncultured Candidatus Bathyarchaeia archaeon (assembly GCA_964485755.1). Classification (GTDB taxonomy): domain Archaea; phylum Thermoproteota; class Bathyarchaeia; order TCS64; family TCS64; genus RBG-16-57-9. Next base: position 4,428 of record CAZAKG010000085.1, read on the forward strand.
GCGACCTTGGGCGTCTCCTCGCTGAATGTCTGCCAGACGTTTCTTCCTGCCAACTTACACACCTCGGTCAAAGAGGAGCTTCGCAGTAATAAAAGTCACCTAAACCCTGTGCAGGCCCCCAGTTCATTCTTGGGGACAAAGTGTGAATAGAAAGATTATTCTATACAGACAGGATTGTCGTAAGTAGTAACCAGCCATTACAGTGTTTATAAGTGGGCGCACGCTGAAAGGCTCGGACTCAGGGAGGATAGGAGAATAGGGAAAGAGTTCACTCGGGACATCGACGCGGTCATAGAGAAGATCTCCCCCGAGCTGTCAGAGGACGAGTGCGCGAAAATTGTCAGGCTGCGCGAGGAGATCATGGGCAAGTATGGTCGGAATGAGGTGAAGATCAACCACACGATCATGGAGATCATATGCGCCAAGTACCTCATCAAGATGGGCTTCGATGTCTCCCTCGAGCACAGCCTAAACGGCATCAGCACCGACATCTACGCGCAGAAGGGCATGGGCAGCCTCATCGTGGAGGTGGAGACGGGCTTCGTGCCACCCGACCACGCCCTCGACCCCATGCTCTACCTACGGGCGCGGGTTGCCAGCAAGATAACCAGGTACAGCGCCTTCGCCAACAAGTTCGTCCTGGCCAGCCCACCCCACTACATAATGCAGGTTCCCCCCAGCCTCACCAAGCCGCCCCGGTTCCGGACAGAGGACGAGGTAAACAGCGTGAAGAAGCTGTGCGACCTCTACTACAGTAACCCGCCCGTCTCCCTCGAGGAGATAAGGAACGCGAGGCTCCACAGCATATACGTCGTGGACGTGGACGAGGGCACCCTGCACGAGTGGGACGTTAACGAGTACATGGGTAAGGCGGCTCTCTGGTCACTGTCGCCGGGAAAAGTTTAAGAAAAGGTGCCCCGGCAATAGGAGGGAACCAGAATGGATGTATCCAGCGGCTTCCTGGCAGTCGGCGCAGCCTTGATCATAGCGGGCGCCATCATGGTGTACATGAGCCTGAGAGCCGGCCCGAGCGAGGTTCAGAGCGGAGGAGCCGCGGTCATATTCGTCGGGCCGATACCCCTCGTCGTGGGTGGGAGCCGTAAATGGGTGCTGACGGCCCTCGGCGCCGCCGCCGTGATACTGCTGGTCATGGTCATGAGGTCAGCGCAGCCTGAGCTGGTCGGATGGTAAAACCCGGAAATGAAGAATAAATGTAGCGTGTGCGGCAGGGAGGACGCCGATATTCTGTGTAACCACTGCGGAAACGTCGTGTGCAGCCGGTGCTACGACGCTGAGACGGACATGTGCGTCAAGTGCGCGGGCAAGAACGCCTCCGCCGGTAGGACAATAAAGAGGCCGGGCCTCATGGTGGGCGGGATCGCGCTAGTACTCATGGGGCTCATGGTCACCACCTGGGCCTTCATATTACAGGGAGGCGGGACGGTTGTGCTGTTTCCCTTCGTGTTCAGCGGCGTGGGCGCCCCAGCCGCGGTGCTGCTTAGCCTTGTCTTCTTCGCCCTGTTCACAGTATCCAGCGTCCTCCCTCTGTACATCCTGCTCAAGAGGAGCGAGTACTCGGAGTGGGATGAGGGCATATACACCATACACGACTCGTTGGTCTCAGGCGGGAACTCCTCGGAGTCCATGGAGTACATGATAACCACCGAGGTGCCTGGGAGCCTGAAGGAGTCCATCTACATCGAGGAGGACGAGGACATGATCATGCTGCTGAGCAGCAAGGACTCCAGCTTCGTGAAGACCTATGATCTTCCCGAGAGCTTCCACGTGGACGACGTGGAGTCCGACTACGAGGACGGGTTCCTCCTGATAAGGGTCCGACTCAGCAGGGACTACTAGCAACAATTATAATCCGGGGCTCCACCAGAATCACGGTACCCATTGCCCACGATACACAACCTCGGCGACTACAACGGGGCCCTCCAAGGAGTGCACCTGATAGTAGGTGAGGGGCTCTGCAGCAACATCTACGTCCTGGGAAGGGAGAGTGCGACGATCATCGACACAGGGGTGGGTAACAGGGCGAACCCCCTGTTCCCTCAGCTCAAGGAGATGGGGGTCGGCCCGGGGAACATCGAGAAGGTGATCATAACCCACGCCCACCACGACCACGCCATGGGCACATTCCTGATACTTGAGAAGGCGCACCCGAAGGTCTACATCCACGAGAAGGACACCGAATACATCGCCACCAGGCTTGGCGACGCCCTAGTGAAGGTGAACGAGGGCGACGTCATAGACACCGAGCTGTGGCCGCTGAAAGTGTACTGGACGCCGGGGCACACCGCGGGAGGCATGTGCCTGTACAACGCTGAACGCAGGATACTCTTCAGCGGCGACACGGTGTTCTCCGACGGCTACTACGGACGCTACGACGGGGAGAGCGGCAGCTTCGACGCCATAGTGGGGAGCCTCAGGAAGCTCAACGAGCTGGACGTGGACGTCCTTCTGTCGGGCCACGGCTCACCGGTCGTCGAGGACGGCCACAGGCACATCGAGTTGGCTCTCAGGAACGCCACGCGGTGGGGTTAAAAACTTAAGCATGGCCCGCATCTTACATCACTCGATGCATTTGGTCGAGAAGAACCTAGATCTGAGAAGCGACACGGTCACATGGCCTACCCCCGAGATGAGGGAGGCATCCTACAAGGCTAAGCTGGGGGACGACGTCTACGGGGACGACCCCACAGTCAACGAGTTGGAGGCCATAGGAGCAAAGATATTCGGTAAGGAGGCCTGCGTCTTCGTCACCAGCGGCACACAGGGCAACGCCGTGAGCGTGCTCTCGCACACCAAGAGGGGCGACGAGGTCATACTGGAGCAGACCAGCCACATATACGTGAACGAGGTGGGCGGACTGGCCGTGATGGGGCAGCTCATGGCCAGGACCATCCCGGGGGAGAAGGGGTGGATGAGGCCCGACGACATAAGGAAGGCGGTGCGCGCCGACAACATCCACTACCCCCGCACCAGCCTCCTCTGCATCGAGAACACCCACAACTCGGCCGGAGGAGTAGCGCTCACGCCCAAGCAGATGAAGAGCAACTGGGACGTCGCCAAGGAGTACAACCTAGGCGTCCACCTGGACGGGGCCCGCATATTCAACGCCTCCGTCGCCCTGGGAGTGGACGTGAAGGAGCTCGCTAAGTACGCGGACACCGTCCAGATATGCCTCAGCAAGGGCCTCTCAGCCCCCATAGGCTCCCTGGTCGTGGGCACAGAGGACCTCGTGAAGAAGGCGAGGAAGTACAGGAAGATGCTGGGCGGCGGCATGAGGCAGGTGGGCATCATCGCGGCCCCGGGGATAATCGCCGTGACCAAGATGGTGGACAGGCTGGCCGACGACCACAAGAACGCGAAGCTCCTGGCCACGGGCCTCCAGAAGATGGGCTTAAAGGTATTGAACGAGGTCCAGACCAACATGGTGTACATCGACTTCGGCGCGGTGGGCTGGAAGGGCAGCGACTGGACAAAGGCGTGCACCAAGCTGGGCTGGAAGAGCCGGGCGGGCGACAACGCCACGAGCACGAGGCTCGTCACCCACTACGGCATCGAGGCCGAGGACATCAAGAGCTTCCTCGAGGGCATGGGGAAGCTTCTCCCCTAAACTCTTTTTACCCTGATGCGGCACCTCTATGATTCATGATTATTATCCCCGCCGACCAGCTAACGGAGCTGGGGGTGAAGATATTCACGGCCCAGGGGACGCCTGAGGACAAGGCACGCTTCCTCGTGGGGACCCTCATAGAGGCGAATCTGACTGGCCACGACAGCCACGGCGTCCACTTCTACGTGGGGTACAGTGACAGGATAAGGAGAGGCTTCATCGACGTGGACCAGGAGCCGGCCACAGTCAAGGAGATGCCCTCCTCGGCCCTCATCGACGGCCGCTGGGCCTTCGGCCAAGTAACCGCGATGCGGCTGACTGAGCTGGCCGTGGCCAAGGCGAAGGATAACATGGTGGCAGGCGTCGGGGCCTTCAACTGCAACCACATAGGCCGCCTCGGCTACTACACGGAGTGGGCGGCCAAGCACGACATCATAGCCGCCATGTACGTGAACGTAGGGAACCCCAGCGTCAGCGTCTACAACGGCTTGGGCAAGGCCTTCGGCACCAACCCTCAAAGCGTGTCGGTGCCCACGGGCTCAGACACCCCCTTCCTTATGGACTGGGCAACCAGCGTCGTAGCCCACGGCAAGATAAATGTGGCCAGGGCTAAGCACGCAAAGATTCCGTCCCACTGGACCCGGGACAAGTATGGCCGCGTCACGGACGACCCCAACGCCATATACGAGGGCGGCTGGCTCCTGCCCTTCGCCGAGTACAAGGGCTACGGCCTACAGATGGTCTCGGAGCTGCTGGGAGCCGTGCTTACAGGCTCGAGGACCGGTTTGAGCGGGGTGGCTGAGCCTCCTTCGCCCAACGGCGTGTTCATGCTCGCCGTGAACCCTGAGGGCTTCGTCGGCTTGGACGCCTTCAAGCATGGCACATCTGAGCTGCTGCAGAAGGTCAAGAGGCTGCCCGCTGAGGCCGGAAAGAGGATACTTGTGCCCGGGGAGCCCGAGAAGGAGACCAAGGCTCAGCGCCTCAGGGACGGCGTACCGATACCTGAGGACACGTGGGCCCAGATCATGGCCCTCTGCAAGCAGCTGGGAGTCGAGGTAGCCGTAACCCAGAAATAAGCTGCCGGGCCCTTATCCGGTGACATGAGCCTAGGGTTCCCCACAGAGGAGGTTGTCGAGGGCAGGGCTAGGTTAATCGTGCCCAGGCTGGACGCCTCCACGGGGGAGCCCCTTCAACGCCTCATGAGTGAAGCCCCGGTCTTCTACAACCCCGTGATGTCCACCAACAGGGACACGGCCGTGCTCGCCCTGAGGGCCCACCAGAGTAAGCTGGGCCGACCCGTGACCGTCTGCGAGCCCATGTGCGGCAGCGGCGTCAGAGGTATAAGGCTGGCCCTGGAGGCTGAGGGCGTAGCCAGCGTGGTGATGGGGGACCTGAGCCCCACAGCCCTCAATGTAGCCCAGGCGAACTCGCGGCTCAACGGCGTCTCCGACCTGGTTCACCTTAGGCTGCTGGACGCAAGCCTCCTCCTCAGCCTGCACGGTTACCCTGGAGGCAGGTTCAGCTACGTGGATGTGGACCCGTACGGTTCGCCGGCGCCCTTCATGGAACCAGCCATGGCCGCAACGGAGAACCACGGGATATTAGCCGTCACGGCCACGGACATGGCGCCCCTCTGCGGCGTGAATCCCCGCGCCTGCCTCAGAAAGTATGGGGGACGCCCTCTGCATGGAGAGTTCTGCCACGAGGTGGCCGTGAGGCTCGTAGCCGGCGCCCTGGTGCGCCGAGCCGCCGTCTACGAGACGGCTGCGACCCCGGTGTTCAGCTACTACGCCGACCACTACGTCAGGGTGTACGCCAAGCTCGATAAGGGAGCCAGGAAGGCGGACGAGGCGCTTACCCGGATGGGGTTCATAAAATACTGCCCAGCATGCCTGCACAGGGAGTCCTCGGAGGACAACCGTGCAGAGCAGTGCCCCGGCTGCGGGACACCCATGGCGGTGGGTGGCCCCATGTGGCTGGGGGAGCTGGCTGACGAGTCCTTCACAGAGGCCATGAAGGAGGAGGCCGCGAAGCTT
>CAZAKG010000086.1:0-10024 GCA_964485755.1 uncultured Candidatus Bathyarchaeia archaeon
CCAGGCTGGACCTCCCCCATGATCTCCATGCTCTCGGCTCCGAGTCCCCTGCACACGGCCAGGGCTGTGGCGCCCCCCGTCAGCACCATCCCTGATATCTGGTGTTCCTCCAACAATTTTACTGTAACCTCAGCCAGGGCGTCCACGATCCGAGCCTCGGTGTCCTTCAGTCCGAGGCGCTCGCCCAGCCTCCTCGTCTCCTCGACGCCTTCAGGGTCGGGGGCGGACACAAGTGCGACGCTCTCGCCGGCGGCTAGGGCTGCCTCGGCTCCCTTGAGCGCCTCCCCGACGGCGTCTCCTCCGCCGAGCAGGCGCATGGCGTCGAGGTTGATCTGCGCGACGCCGAGCCTGTTGACGAGGCTGGAAACCTGGGCCCTGGAGGAGGACCGTGTGCTACCGCAGACAGTGAGAGTGGGCCGGGGAGCCCTCAGACCCAGGCCCTCAGGGAGCTCTGCGGCCAGTCCAGCTGATCCGCAGAAGACCTTCACAGGGAGCCCCGCGGCCGCCAGCAGGTCCCTCTCCGCCTCGGCGTCGATGACCACGAAGCGGCTGCCCTTCTCAACCTCGTCCATGAACCTCTCCGACAGGTGGGCCGGGCCCCGCCTCACGTCGGCCAGCGGTACGTGGGTTGACCTAATCCCAGTCTGAGCCCCCATTATCTCGGGGACGTATGAGCTCTGGTGCGCCACCTCGGCGGCGTACTCCGTCTCGTGCAGGGGAACCCCGTTCACGTAGACGCTGCCGCCGCGGGTCACCCTCCCGTTGGGCGGGTACGCGGGGGCCACGGCGGCGGCGGCCTGGCCCGTGGACTCCATGATGGCGTCCAGCTCGGCCCCCATGTTGCCTCTGAGGGTGGAGTCCACCTTCTTGTAGAACACGTCGCAGAGGCCGGCCAGAGCCACCGTAGCCTCTGTGACCTTCCGGTGAGCAGTCTCTGGCCTGTCGCCCCGGGAGTCCGTGTTCACCACGATGACGTCGGCTGACCCCTTCATGCCGCCCAGCTTGTTCGGGGTCGGCGCCACCTCCACGCTGAGGCCCCACGCCCTGAACTGGGCCCCCGTGTCCAGGGCCCCCGTAAGGTCGTCGGCCACGACGGCTATTCTCAAGTCTCCTCAGGGATGTTTATGGGCCCCGACAGTTTAACAGCTTTCACGTTGGATGATTAAAATGGTGGCGGAGAGGGTTGGCTGTCCGCTACTCGGTCTTCTTCCCGTTGAGGTAGACGGCCGCCGGGAGTATCACGCACATGAAGAACGCTGAGGCCGCCCTGGTCCCGGCGTCCACGCCCCACGTGGGGATCACAACAAGCTCGTTGACGGCGACCGCCAACACGGCTACGGCGATGACCGCCGGCGCCGCCCTGTGCATACCGGCTCCTCCGCTCCTCATGTGGGCGATGTAGGCGACCCCGATCGCGGCCACCGCGATTCCTATGGCTCCTGTTACCCAGACACTCACTCTTTTTCACCTCCCTCCTCATCGTTCCAAAGGAACAGCTCGTCGATGGTAGTGCCCAGGGCCACGGCCACGTCATGTGCCAGCTTCAGCGACGGGCTGTACTTGCCGGCCTCCAGGTAGACTATGGTCTCCCGCCTGACCTTCACACCCTTGGCCAGGTCCGCCTGGGTCATGTCGTGGCGGGCCCTGAGCTCCTTTATCCTGTTTCTCATGTTACCACCCCTAGAGGTCTTCCTTGCGGCTGAGGTAAGTTGACAGGGCGATGTAGGTGACGCCCATGAGGATGACCGCCGAGTTGATGACGGGCATTGAGCCTAGCTCCTCGAGCCCCTGGAACTCTATGCGGTACAGGTTGTAGAAGTTGAGGAGGATCAGGTACCATGATCCGAGGATGAATGCCCCGGTGGCCGCCCTGCCATTTATCTTGGCTGTCCTCTCATCCTTGAGCGCGAAGCCGCTCTTCCTCTCCTTGACTACTCTCCACAGCGAGTACGCGCCTATGGCGACTATGAGGACCGCTATGAGGGGTATCGCCGTGATCCAGATCGTTTCTGCCATTTCTTTTTTTCTCCTATGTTAGTCATTTACCACATATTGTGGTATTTATCTAACATTGTGTTAGAATGATATAACATGATCTATTTAAGGTTAGCGGAGAAACGGGGCACGTCCACCCTATAATAACTGGGGGAACAGCCCACAGGACGACGCGTGGAGTCAACGCGTCCGCGTGGGCTCTATGCGAGGAGGTGAGGCGCCCTATCCGCTATGAGCGGCTTCATCTCCCTCACCGTCTCCCTGGCCGCGTCCAGCACGAGCTCCACGTCCTTCCTCTTCGTCACCGTCGAGACGTTGGGGTGGCCCAGGATGAACACGCCCCTGTTCATCATCCCCAGGTTGAACAAGTTGTACAGGACCCTGTCCGCGGCCAGCGACGACTGGTGGTCGTAGACCTCTTTGTCGGTCCAGGAGATGGAGAAGAGGGAGGCCACGCCTCCCACGTGGGCCTTGACGCCCTCCTCTTCGAGCGCCATCCTGAGCCCGTTCCTCACCTCGTCGCCCGTCTTAGCTATCTTCTCGTATGCCTTTGGCTTCATCTCCTTCATGACGGCGAGGCCCGCGGCCATGGCGAGGGGGTGGGCGTTGAACGTGCCCGAGAAGCCCAGGGCCGGCGAGGACACTTGGGGCAGCTCCACCTCGGGCGCCTCCAGGGGGCTCATCAGCCCGGCCCGGGACGCGTAGGCGCCGACAGGGAAGCCTCCGCCGATGATCTTGCCCATGGTTGTGATGTCCGGCTTCACGCCGTAGAGTCCCTGGGCGCCGCGGTGGCTCACCCTGAAGGATATGACCTCGTCGAAGACCAGTGGGACGTCGTTCTCCTCAGTGACCTCCCGCACGGCCTCGAGGAACCCTGGCCTGGGCGTCATGTCCCTCATTGTGGGCTCCACGATGACTGCGGCCAACTCCAGGCGGCGCCTCCTGACAAGGGTCTGGGCCGCCTCAGCGTCGTTATACGGGAAGTAGAGGGTGGAATCCTCCACGGCCTGGGGGACCCCCAGAGAGCCTGGCGTCATGGGTACCGCGTCCCATGAGCCGTGGTACGCGCCAAGGCACTTCGCTATGAGGGGCCTCCCCGTGTAGGCCCTGGCCACCCTGAGGGCCTGCATGTTGGCCTCGGTGCCCGAGGGCGTGAACCTCATCTTGTCGGCTCCCAGTCTGCCCAGTATCTCCTCGGCGAGTCTGGGCTCGGTCTCCGTGGCCGCCCCCAGGACGGTGCCGTTGATGAGCTGCTTGGAGGCGGCCGCCACAACCTTGGGGTGGTTGTGGCCCAGGATGAGGGTGGTGTTATTGAAGTTGAGGTCGATGCGCTCGTTTCCGTCCACGTCCCAGATGTGGCTCCCCTCGCCCCTCCTCATGCAGAGGGGGAAGGGCTGCCAGTATAGGGCGGACCTGGTGTTACCTGCGGGGAGGAGGGTCTTCGCCTTCTCGTACGCCTGCCTAGACTTTCTGTTCTTCGATGTGTACTCCTCAACGATCTTCATGGATCGTATGTGGATTCAATGATTAGATAAGCTTTCAACGGGTGCGGCGATAATATTGGTGATGGTGGGGCCGGAATGTTACACATTTTTAAGACGGCTCTTTTAATCTTTTAAAGGACTTGTTTTAATGTGGTTTTAAAACTATATGGTCAAACACTTAGATGTCGTAGGTAGTCTTAGAAATCTTTGGTACATTGGAGTTGATTAGGTCTCTTAAGCCTGCCAATGTACCCTATGAAGGCCACTGACAGAGCCAAATAAGCAAAGATGATCCTACCAGATTGCAAACCAATCATAGAAAAAAGGAACACATCTACCCCCATGAGAACGCCTGTGGCCAGCCTCACCGGGTTGCTGCTCTGCCTCAACCCCCAGGACTGCGTGACCCAGTCTAAGGCGTAGGGGAGAGCTAGGAGGACACAGGCTAGTTGATAGACACCAGGGTTCAGAAAAACTTGAGGATCAGCGAAGTAGTCTAACAATAATATCGGGGTGGTGAAGCCGAGTATGTAGCCAGAGCAGCGGGCGCACAGCCTCAACCTGTACCCTAAGAGATTGAGGGTGATCCAGTGGTTATGGGCCAGCAGCCGCCAAACCTCCACAGAGCGTCTACTCCTTTATCAGCTCTGTCCCACAGTATGGGCACACGTTGAACTCCCTGAGAACCGGCTTACCACATGAAGGACACTTAAGCCCTATGGGAGTAGCCGGAATCTTAAGGGGGAGATCCGCCTTAAACCTGGCCAATCTCCCTTTTAAAGTTGAACCGTACGTGGCCTTTACTACGGTGCCTCCGCCCTCCACCTCTGTGAACTCGAAGTAGATCGGGCCAGTGGTGTCGGACAGGCTGAGTAACCGTGGAGGAGTCTTCTCCTTCTCGACGAACCTCTCCGTCTGTGTTCCTCCTCCCAGCAGCCTCTTTACACGGGGGACAAGTCCTTCCGGCTCCCGCTTCTCCTGGGCCTCAAGCCTCCACTTGGAGACTTCTTCCTCTACCTTTCCAAAGGATTCTTGAATGCCCTGGGTTGTGTAGAATGAGTCGCTCTCCGGTCCGGTTTCTTGAGGCTTGTCGCCCCTTTGACCCATGGTCATTATGCAACACAGCAGAGGCAGTAACAGCCATATGATGTCGATTCCTCCGCTTCCCTCCTGACCAACCAATGATAATAACATTAAATATCATGATAATCAGGGCTCTACGCTTTAAAACACCTATCATGAATAGTAAGTATGACGGATCTTATTGTTGTTTTAAGAGCGATAAATTTATTATTTAAAAAATCATAAAACAATGAACGAATACGGGAAAAAAGAAAAAAACAGAATGATAACGAATTAAATGAAGCATTTAAGAAATGAGTTACAAGAAGTTGCTTCAAAAACGATCAGACGCGACAAACCTAAAAAGTAGCCATTATGCAACATGACTTTAACCGCACGCGCGGATTTGGCATCCGTACTCTCATATTAAGTCCCTAATAAACAATTTTTTCCCATTTAGATGTGGTGGGGCCGGAAGGATTCGAACCCTCGATATTTGGGTTTCTCCGCTCCAGAAACTCTTCATCTCCTCGCGGATCAGTTAAGCTTCTTGTAATTTCTGGAGCCCAACGTCTTACCAGGCTGGACCACGGCCCCGCCAAAGACACTGCACCCTTTTTCACCATATAAATCTACCCCCAGCCACACAATCCATAAACTAAAACGCGCTGGAGTGAAGGGTGTTTGACTCTCCTCTTCAAAAGACGGTTCATACCTCAGATACTGGCCGGGGAGAAGACCCAGACGCGGCGGTCCTCCAAGCCCGGCGTCAGGGAGGGCGGCACGTACAAGCTGAGGGCGGGGTACCTGCCCACTCCTCACAGGATAACAGTTACTCGTGTATACACTCAGAGGCTGGGGGACGTGTCGCAGGAGGAGGCCAGGATGGAGGGCTTCGGCGGCTTGGAGGCGTTCATGGAGGCCTGGGCCAGCATCTACGGCGGGTGGAGCCCCGATCGGACCGTCTACGTGGTGGAGTTCAGGCTCGAGGGGGGCCACCGAAACGTTTAAAGTAAGGACCGGTGCATCTTTGCTGGGTAACCGGCCAAAGGGCGTGGGACCCACCCGATCCCATTCCGAACTCGGAAGTTAAACCACGCTCCGTTCAGGGCAGTAGTGATGTCTTCGGCCTCGCGAGTCCCTGAAAGCTGGTGGCCCACCTTCTAATAAAAACGAAAAGAACCTGGTTTGAACCTGTTCGATAGGGGTTAGTCGCCGGGCCTTATCTCGGTGCGCAGGAACATCATGTAGCTGGCGGCGAAGGCCGCCACCATGACGACGGTGAGCGCCGTTATGTTGGCCCAGTTGTTGGCCAGGGCCTCGGTCAGGGTGGTTGTCCTGGCGAACTCCTGTCGCCCGAACCCGAAGGACCCGACGCCAAGGATGGCCGAGGCCGTTTCCTGGTAGAGCTGTGTCGGCGAGATCTTTTGTATCGCCGACTGCAAAGCCATCCTATCCTGCATTGCCTCCATGTACTCGGGTGAGACGCTGAACCTCTGCCCGCCTTGGCCGCTCTGACCGCCCGGGGTGCCTATGATGTCGCCCGCGGGGACCGGCACCAGCGCCGAGGAGAGAGCATAGGCCACTATGCTGATGACTATGCTGAAGGTCATCCAGGTGGCTATGCTGAAGAGGATGCTTGTGGAGGTCTTCTTGAACACCGTGGAGTAGAGGATGCCGAGGCTGAGCCAGAGGAGCAGGTACACAGTGGTGAGGAGGGCCAGGGACACTATCTTCAGCGCCTCCTCTAGGGTGGGAGCGAAGCCCACCATGGGGATGCTTATGCCGCACATGATGGTTATGGTGCTGAAGGCCAGGGTGGTCAGAGCGACGGCGCCGGCGATGAACTTGCCGTTGATGACCGAGTCCCTGTATATGGGCTGGCCCAGCACTATGGACAGGGTACCGTTGGTTCGCTCCTTGTTCACGGCGTCGAAGCCCAGAGCCAGGCCCAGGATGGGCCCGAAGAAGACCATGATCTGGATGAAGCTGAAGCTCATCCTGCCCCCTGAGAATATGTAGACGAAGCTGGAGCCCACGTTGTTGCGTATATAGTCCACTCCCTGGTAGGCTGATAGCCCACCCAGCACCACGATGAGCCCGAACAGTATCAGGAACCTTCTGCTGCCGAACTGGTCCCTGAGCTCCTTGGACGCTATGGTCATTGTGCCTGCCATCACTGGGCCACCTCTTGGTTGTAGTACTTCATGAATATCTCCTCCAGGGTGTACTCACGGGGCTTCATCATCAGTATGTAGGCCCCGTGGCCAACTATGGTCTTGGATACCTCCAGGTCGCTTTCCACAGTGCCGTAGACGTGGAGCCTGCCGTTCTCCTGGGTCACCGACTTGACCCCCTTGACGGCCTCAATGTCCTTCACGAGGTCCTGGGGCGTCTCGGTGAGCATGAACTCCACGCGCCTGTCCTCGCCGCCCGACATGATCCTGTTCAGGTTCTCCATGGACTCCAGGAGGATCAGCTTGCCCCTGTTGATGATCCCGATCTTGCTGCACGTCATCTGTATCTCGTGGAGCAGGTGGGACGTCATGACGACGGACAGGTCCCTCTCCCTGTTGAGCTTCAGTATCAGCTCCCGGACCTCCCGCGTGGCCACGGGGTCCAGCCCTATGGTTGGCTCGTCCAGGAACACTATCTGGGGGTCCTTCATCAGGGTGGACGCTATGCCGAGCCGCTGCTTCATGCCGCGGCTGAAGGACTCTAATCTGTTGTCAGCCCATTTACCCATGCCTACGGTTTCCAGCATCTCGGCGATCCTGTTCTCCCTCTCCTCATTGGGCTGGTCGTTCAGCTTGCCGATGTAGTCTAGGTTCTCCCACGCGGTGAGTTCGCCGTAGAGGCTGCTGTACTCGGGGAGGATGCTCGCTACTCTTCGCACCTCCCTGGACTCCTCAACTACGTCGTGGCCGCCGACTATGGCGGTGCCCTTGGTGGGCACCGATAGGCCCATGAGCATGAGGATCGTTGTGGTCTTCCCGGCGCCGTTGGGGCCCAGGAACCCGAATACATCCCCTTTCTTTACCTCCATGTCGAGCTCGTTCACGGCCACGAAGTCGCCGTAGGCCTTGGTTAGCTTCTGTGTCTCTACTATGTTCTCCATTCATCTTACCTCCGTTTGAACCTCTTGAAACCGAAGTACACGCCGACTATGGCCACCACCACCAGGCCGAAGCCTACGTAGCCCCAGGTGTTGGAGGCCTGGGTGGTCACCCTCAAGTCTATCTCCTCCGAGTCCAGTTGGTCGCTGTATGCCTTCACTGTGAGCAGGTAGTCGCCGGCCACGGTGTCGGCTGGCGTGGTGACCTCAACGGTGAAGGTGGTTGATCCCCGGGCCGCAAGGGACGACACCTGGGTCGGGGTGATGGCTGCCTCCCAGTCGTCTGGAGTGTCAACCTCAAGGTACATGGTGGTCACGGGGGACTGGCCCTCGTTGGTGACCTTGGCGGTGAAGCTGAGGGTCTGCCCGATGGTCACGGTCTTGTAGAGGGTTGACAACTCCAGTCCCAGCTCGTATGAGCCCGCCACGTTGATGTTGAAGGGTAGGGATGTCTCGGCTCCGTCGTCCGAGGCCACAGAGGCCACGAGGACGTAGGCCCCGGTCTCCACGGAGTTGGGGGGAGTCACCTTGAGCTTCACGGTCGTCGACTCCCCGGCCGCTATGAGCAGGCTGGACACCTCGATGTCGTCGGAGATGAACACGGTCTTCCAGTTCTCGGGCGCCACGGGCACCGTCAGCAGGCACAGGGCGTCCTTCTCTCCAGTGTTCCAGACGGCTATGGGGAAGGTTATGCTGCTGCCCGCCTCCACAGTCACGTCCGTGAAGGTGCTGATGACCTCCAGCTCGCTGGTGGCCTCCGTGAGGCTCACGCCGAGCTCCAGGGAGTCCAGGGCCCCCTCCTGATCAGCGGCCCCGACAATAACTGTATAGTCGCCCACCTGTGTGTTGTCCCCGGGCTCCATCACTATCGTGAGCGACACGCTGTCGCCAGGCTTCATGTACAGGCTTCTGACCGCCATGCCTGTGCTGGTCTTGAAGGTCACGGTCCAGCCGCTTGGGGCTTCGGCCGACAGGCTTACAGTCTTGTCCACCTCGCCTGTGTTCGAGATGGTGAGGGGCAGCTCGATGGACTTGCCCAGCTCCTCTGAGACGGAGAGGTACGTGGACGCGAGCTGAACCTCGTCTGTACCTCTTACTGGTGTGACCTCGAATTCCAGTGAGTCAACCGATGTTCCGGTGGCCGTTAGAGTCACGGTTCCCGTGTCCATGGCCGAGGCTGGGACCTTTATCTCCAGTGTCAGGGTCTGGCTCCCAGTGGAGAGCAGCACAGACTCGATCTCGCTCACCGAGTCGAGCACCCTCGTCTCCCAGCCGTCCGGCGCAATGGTACTGAAGGCAACGTTCTCGTCGTCCTCGCCACTGTTCGTCACCGTGAACTGCAGCTGGAGCGTGTTCCCGGGGCTCGTGGTCCTCTTCAATACGCTGGAGTACAGGCTGATGGTGTACTCCATCTCGATGTTGCCCATCTTCACCTCGTCTTGGTCGGGGTTCTCCGTGGGGGCGAGCTCCACCTTGACCGTCCTCTCCTGGGTCACGTACCCTGTCTTCTCGAAGACCAGGGTGTAGGTTCCGCCCAGGGACATCCGGAAGTAGCCGCCTGTGCTCGTGTACGTCGTCGCCGCGACGCCGCCCTTGCTGTCGTAGGCCCTCACCCGGACCCTGTATATGGGGAAGCCGTCGCTGTCAACGACGGTCCCGTGTATGTTGCCGTCCTCAGCCGACGCCAACCGGAGAGGCGTGAGAGCCGTTAAGCTGAGCGCTACCAGGAGTAGCGTTATTATCGTGGCTTTCCTGTACCCGAGCTTCAAGTCTTTTTCACCATTGTTAGGGCTAAGCCTCTGGAATCCTATTAAGCGGTTTTTCCAGTTTACACCCAAATCTGATCAAAATTGGTGGACAAGGGGCGTGTGTCACCGGACCAGGACCCAGTGGGGGGCTGCCTATGTCCTGGACAGGTATATCAGTATGAAGGCCACGACGGTGGCCAGCATGTCGGGGATGAAGTTGAACACCCCGGTCCACAGGGGGTCGGGGCCCCTGATCACGTGCAGTAGCAGGGGGTTGCTGGACAGGGCGTAGACGAGGAGCACCACAGATAACCCCGCCAGGGCCAGGCTGAACTTGGACTGGTTCTCCCTGTAGAGCTTGACGTAAAAGTAGGTGATGTACCCGTAGAGGAGGATGTTCAGCGAGGAGACGACGACCCTGCCAACAATGTAGGTCTCCATGATCCGCTCGAACTCCCTTATCCTCTCGGGAGACGTCTCGTTGAACCTGGGCCTGAACGGGGGCGGGAACCCCTCCCCCGACTGAGCCAGGGCCAGGGCGAAGGTGATGGCCTGAGCCATGAACAGTGCAAGTATGATGTACGTGGTCGTCTTCCTCATCCGTCTCTCTCCTCCAGCTT
>CAZAKG010000087.1:0-9996 GCA_964485755.1 uncultured Candidatus Bathyarchaeia archaeon
ATCCTTGAACGTAGGACACCCTACGAGGTCTGCCTCGGACACGGATCGGTCCTCGCCGAGGATGGGCGGGAGATGCATAAAAGCTGGGGGAACGCAATCTGGTTCGACGATGCAGCAGAGACCATGGGCGCAGACATAATGCGCTGGATATACTGCGCTGCCAAACCAGAGAACGACGTTCTATTTGGATATACCAAGGCGAATGAGGTGAAGAGGATGTACTTCATGACTCTACTCAACGTCTACAACTTCTTCTACCAGTACGCCACGCTGGACGGGTGGACCCCAGACCAGCAGCCTGAGACTCTGTCGCCGCTGGACAGGTGGATACTCTCCAGGCTGCAGCTGACCGACGCGAGGGTCACTGAGGCTCTGGACAACTACGATGCCGTGACGGCGTGCGCCGAGATCGATAGGTTCGTTGACGCCCTCAGCAAGTGGTACGTGCGTAGGAGCCGCCGCAGGTTCTGGAAGACTGAGGCGGACGACGAGAAGAGGGCGGCCTACAGCACCCTGTACAGGTGCCTCAGGACCGTGGTCTACATGATGGCGCCGGTGACGCCCCACCTATCGGAGGCCCTATACCAGAGGATGGTGAGGCCCGTGGAGCCCGGCGCCCCTGAGAGCGTGCACCACTGCCGGTGGATCGAGGCTGACCCTGAGCTGCTGGACGAGGAGCTCATGGCGGAGATGGACTTGGCCGTGAGCCTGAGCAGCATGGGCAGGGCGGCGAGGAGCCAGGCCAACATCAAGCTGAGGCAGCCGCTCTCGGAGGCGGTGGTGGTTGTGCCTGAGGCTCAGCTTGCCTGCCTGGACAAGGTGAGGCCCCTGGTGCGCGAGGAGCTGAACGTCAAGGAGCTGAGGGTCTCCACTGACCGCGGGCTGCTGCAGAGCATGACGGTTAACCCGCTGTCCGCTAAGTTGGGCCGTAAGCATGGACGCATTTTCCCCAAGGTCGCGGCAGCCGTCAAAGCCCTGGGGTCCGCTGAGGCTAAGCTGCTCGGCGAGGGTAAGCCTGTTACGGTGATCGTGGACGGTGAGCCTTTGGAGGTGCTGCCCGACGAGGTTGAGTTGGTCTCCGTGTCCCACGGCGACTACTCTGTGGTGGACGAGGGCGGATTACTCGTCGGCGTCCACACCGTGATCTCAGGCGACCTTGAGAGCGAGGGCCTCGCCAGGGACCTGGTGAGGAGGGTCCAGGCGCTCAGGAAGGAGGCCGACTTCGACATCGACGACAGGATCGTAGTCTATTACGTGGGCGGTCCTGAGGTGGAGGAGGTCTTCGAGGACGAGGCCGAGTACATCATGGCGGAGACGTTGAGCGTGGAGCTTGTGAATGGTGAGGCGCCGGCGGGGGCGAAGGTTCAGGGCTACGACGTAGATGGGCTGTCAGTGAGGCTGGGGGTGCTGAGGAAATAGTCTGCGGGATTACAGTGGCTGTACAGAACGTGAACTTTTTTTGGGTTGCATTTAGCTAAAATATTTCAGGGGATCGGGGGAGCCTATTTCCCGTGGCGGAGGGGCCGGTGGATGCGTGTTCCTATGCGGAGCCACGCGACGCTTCCGTCCCGGTTCCGAATGACCTGGCCTAGGTTGCCCATGTTGGGCTCCTCTGTTCCGACGATGTTGTCCTCCGCGTAGAAGGCGTAGCATACGGGGGGCGAGGGCTCAGGCGAGGCTGGGGGCGTGTCCCTTGTGGGGAATCCGCCCAGGGACCTCTGGCTTATGTAGAGTTCGCCCTTTTTCACGGTCACCTCGGCAGATGTGAGGGTGGCCGTGTACTGGCCCTCAAGCTCTTTAAGCCGCTCGTCGGGCATCTTCACGGGGGCGAGCTCGGGGGTCTCCAGGCCAAGGTAGCTTTCCAGGGCCAGGTTGGTGACTTTCTGGGTGATCTGGCTTCCGGTGCCCGAGTTGGTCACCACGAGCATGGTGAAGTCGTGGTCCGGGACCAGTGTCAGCATCGATATCTGTCCCACGGTGCCGCCACTGTGGCTGAGGATGCGTGACGCGCGGCGGTCGTCTACCCAGAAGGTGTGGGCGACGCCGTTGTGGGGCGCGAACCGGACCTGTTGCGTGTGCAACGTCTTGAGGGACTCGGCCCCCAGGAGTCTCTTACCGCCGTAGGCTCCGTCGCCGAGCTGGAACCGGCCGTAGTTGAGCATGTCCCTGACGCAGGTCACGATGCCGCCGGCGGGGCCGGAGGCGCGGCCGATGGACCAGGGCTGCGCGGGCCTCGGGGCGCCTTCTTTGGCCACGTGGCCGGCGGCGAAGCGGTGGACCATGAGCTCCCAGGGCAGCAGGTACGTGTGGCTCATGCCGAGGGGCTCGAAGAGGCGTTCCTTGATGAGGTCCGAGAAGACCTTGCCAGTCACAACCTCGAGTATCCTGCCGGCTACGTTGAAGCCGGCGTTGTTGTAGGAGAGGACCTTGCCGAGGGGGGTGAGCTGGGGGGTGTCCGACATGGACTCAACGTACTTGGCTACGGCGTTTGTGCCCTGGCCGAGGTCTGGGGGGAACCAGTCACCCACCCAGCCGGAGGTGTGGGTGAGGAGGTGGCGCACGGTGGCCTTCTCGGAGGCTTCGCGGTCCTTGACCTTGAACTCGGGCAGGTAGGTGCGGATGGGCGCGTCCAGCTCGATCTTCCCGGCCTCGACAATCATCATGGTGCGGGTGCCTACGAAGGTCTTGGTTATGGAGCCTATCTGGAAGAGGGTGGTCGGGTCCACGGGTAGGGGGTGGTCCACGTTGGTGACGCCGAGGCCCTTTGTGAGGGTGTCCTCGCCGTGCAGGATGCCGACGGCTGCGCCGGGGACGTTGAAGGTTTTCATGTGGTCCTTTACCTTTGTGATGAACTCTCTGCTCTTCACGTTGGATCGGTTATTGAGTGTGGGTGTGCTGGTATAAATCAGGTATCAGTAGCGGATGGCTGCTGCTGGGCAGGATATGGATGTTTTAAATGCTCATCTGTCTGAGCCGTTGGGTCCGTACTCGTGGCGGAGGATGCTGTAGATGTAGCTATCTCTCCACTCGCCGCGCATCTGCTTGTCCTCGCGTAGGTGGCCCTCGCGTTTCATGGCGTTGTGCTCCATGACGCGCCAGGAGGCGGTGTTGCGGGGGTCGCATGTGGCTGTGATCCTGTGCATGCTGAGGGCCTCGAAGCCGTATGCGATGAGCTTGCCGGCGACCTCGGTGGCGTAGCCCTTGCCCCAGTGGCTGCGGTTGAGGCAGTAGCCGATGGATGCGTTCCTGTTCTGGGTGCTGGTGACGTAGATGCCGCAGCCGCCGATGACGCCGTGGTCGGGGTGGTAGATGGCGAGTGTGTAGTTAAGGCGGGGGTTCTCGGACTGGCGTTCTATGGCTCGGGTGAGGAAGGTGCGGGTGTCCTCCGGTGTGTTGGGGCCCCACTCCATGTAGCGGGTGACCTCGGGGTCGCTGCCGTAGGCGTGGGCGGCCTCGTAGTCGTCGGGGGTGAACTCGCGGAGGATGAGGCGGCGGGTCTTGAGCTGCACCATTCGGGTGAGGTGAACGGTGCCTTCGAGATAAAGGGTTCGGGGCCTATGACTACTGTAGTCATAATGGTTTTTCGGGGCTTGTATCAGGCTACTTGGTATAAGGGTTTTCCGCGGTTGTTACTGCTGTAGTAAGGAGCGTTTTAGGCCGCTGACCGGTCTCTTGCCTGGTGAATGTACCGTGTTTTGGTATGGAATGGGCGGCGTTTTTGACTGGAATGGTGGAGGATCGGACTTGTTTCCGGGGTCCTTCACGCGTAAAGCGGCCGAAAACGGTTTGCATCGCTCACCCCCCTCCTCCCTCTGCGTGGCGCCCCTGTGCCGTAGGGCCCTGTCTTTACCACCAGAGCTCGTACTTGATGCTGGTCTCGTTGATTCCCAGCCTCTTCAGGGCTGCCACCGTGTCCGTGATCATGTCCCTGGGCCCGGAGACGTAGTGGAGGGCGTATGGGTCGTGGGTGAGGTCGCGTAGGGCGGCCTCGCCGATCCTCCCGCGTCTGTGGCGGGTCTTTTCGCGGGTGACGAAGAAGTGAGCCTTGATCAGTGGGTTGCGGCGCTGGATGGCCTCGATCTCGTCGAGGTATAGGAGCTCGTCCTGGATGGATGCAGAGTAGAGGAGGGTGGCGTGGACGTCTCCCGCCTCGTCTGCGTACCTGAGGATGCTGATGATGGGGGTGATGCCGATGCCGGCGGCGATGAGGATGAGCCTGTCGCCCATGCCGCGGGTGTAGTAGGTGTTGCCTTGGCCTCCGTCTATGTAGAGGTTGTCGCCGACCTGGGCCTGCTCGTGGATGAACCTGGTGACGGGGTTGTCGCCCGTCTTCACGGATATCTCGATGTGGCCCTTGGTGTTGGGTGAGGATGTGAGGGTGTATCCCGCTGCCTTCCTCTCGCCGTCTACGTCGGCGTAGAGGTCTATCCACTGGCCCGGGTGGAAGCTGAACTGCTGGCCCATGAGGTCCAGCCTCAGCGTCTTGATGGTGGGCGTAGCCTGCCTGATCTCGGCGATCTTCACGGGTATGGCGGGCATCAGCCTCACCCATGGGTTTGGATGTTAATAAAATGCGTCCAATACACACAACAAAATAGGGAGGCGATTCAAATCAACCCTAAGCATTGCCTCATTTAGGTTGCTACTACACTCGGAGTCGTCACTGTCTTCGGTTCAATGAGGCTAACCCGTATTACACGAGATCGACCTTGACCTCTGTCACGTCCCGGAAGTCCGAGTCCGATGTAACCAGCAGCTCGCAGTGCTTCTCTGCGAGGGCCAGGTGCAGGGCGTCGTAGAGTGAGAAGAACGTCTTCTCGGGCCTCCTATAGTACCGCTTCTTCAGCTCAGCAGCCCTGTGGGAGACAGACGCCGGGATGTCGCTGACCACCGTCATATTGGGCAGCCCCTCGACGTATGCCCTCGCCTTGACCGCCTCGTCGTTGAGGCCCCTGGAGAGGAAGGCGTATACCATCTCCCCGATGGCGATGGTGTCGGTGTACCCCTGGTGCTCCCCGTCCCGGACCTTGTTCAGATACTCGATGGTCCTCTCGTAGCCCTCCTCCCGTTTCAGCACCTTTAGGAAGGCGCTTGTGTCGAAGAATACTTTCACTCCTTGTCCGCCTCGGCCTCCATCTCCTCGATGGCTGGGAGCTGGTCCCCGAGCCCTATGAGGGCCTGGACGGTGTCCTCGGGTATGGGGACGAGCTCGATCCTCTCCCCGATCTCGACTATGGCGATGCGCGCTCCCTTTGATAGACCCTTTTCCTTCCTTATTCTGGCGGGGATAGTCACCTGGCCCTTCTCGTTCAGTGTTACGGTTTCCATTTTTGGCCCCTGAAATTAATTGTCGGGATACGAATTAAACATTTCTATGAATATTTTTCAGATCATATACGAATAGTTAATTTATGATGCTCAAGGTCGGCGGTAGAAAATCTCCCCCACCGTTTTTGTTTATCTCTTACGCATTGCTAAATTTTCTTTTACCCTATACTTGACTATCTTCTCCACCAAGTCGTACGGGATCGGCTTATCCAGGGGGAACTGCACCGAGCCTAACCAATTCTACTGCAGACTAGGTGGCGAGGAACTCCCATAGGGATGCAACCAGAAACCAGGGTACGATCAGGGCGTAGGCCCTCAGCGTGTCCAGCACCGCCTCCTTGGGGATGCCGAGCCACCTCTCACCCTGGTAATGGGCGGGTGTCCGGAAGTAGGCTAACCCCATGTTCACTCCCACGCCTCCCGCCAAGGAGTAGGGTACTAGCTGCAGGGTAAGGGTGAGGAGATAGTACAGCGCTCCGTAGGGCGTGGCCAGGCGGCTCACGTGCAAGTCGTTGACGGAGACGATCCCGCCTACCCACCCCCTGTGGGCGATGAACGGGTAGGCGAATACCACTCCCATGCCGGATAGGGTGCTGGGCACGGCCCCCACCAGCAGGTTCTGTGTGAAGTCGATGAGGGCGGCCAGGAGCATGTCGCCGTTGTTGTATGCTATTAGGGCGGGGTCGTTCGCCCTGGCTCTGGCGATCAGCGAGTCGCGGTACTGGAGGGCCGGCTGGAACCCGGCGTGAACCATTATTGCCCCCACTGCGACTGATATAGCGTATACCAGGGCAACGGAGATTATTGCCCGCCTTGAACGGGTCAGGGCCGTCCTGATCTCTGTGAGGTTGAAGGCGACCACCGAGTCCAACTGGAATATGGTGGCTCATAAACCATGGTGAATTAATCAGGGATGGTCCGAACCGCGTCTATCGAGAGAGTAAGGCCGATCAATACTTTCCTGCCTTCTTTTTCTCCATGTTCTCCTTTACCCTGTACCTGACTATCTTCTCCACTAGGCCGTACGGGATCGGCTTGTCCAGGGGGAACTGCACCGAGCCCTTGCCCTGCTTGTACGGTGACAGCTCCTCCTTGAACGCCTCGATGCCGGAGGGTATCGGGTAGAACCCGATGTGGCTCTTGAAGGCCGCGAAGTGGACCAGGTTTCTGCCGTTGAGCTTGAAGGTGGGCATCTGGTAGCTGATGGCCTCCACGGCTCCCGGCGCCGCGTCTCTTATGGTCTGCCTCATCTTCTGGAGGATGCTCTGAACGTCCTTGGGGAAGGTCTCGATGTACTCGTCAATGGTCTCGTACTGTCCTCTCATACTTGGCTCTCTTTAACCTAGGTTTATAAAGTTAAATTTAGACCTAAGGCTATAATGTATTTCTACATTACCCTGCATAGCAGTACATCGTTACATGGAAAATGTCTATGCGGGCATAAACGCGCATTTTTGAGCCTTTTTAAGCAGGGATAGAGTAAGGTTCTCGATGGATGTTGAATAAAACAGGCTCAAAACATCTGGCCAGGGTCGCATCGTTCTCGATCATTTACCTAGCAGTCGCCTATCTTGTGCCCCTTCAGCAGGGAACGCCAACCGTCGGATACATGCTCGGGGCCCTAATCACGGGTCTACTGTATGGGACCGTACTACTATACATGGAAAGTCGGCTCCATGTCAGCAGGGTCAGGAGAACACTTATCGTCGCCGCTCCAGTCTACGCCATCCAGTTCCTCAACCCCGTGCTAGAAGGCTACTTCTTCACGACACGCCTCAATTCGCCCGCGACGCTTCTCGGAGCAATAATATTCGGCTTCATACTGGCACTAACCTATTCCGTTGCCGCGTCCCTCATCTTCCCACCTGAGGCTTCTTTGGCGGAGCTCAGTGAGGATTATAAGAACCTAAATTTCCGGGAGCTCCCGAACCTACTCAAGCTGATTTTAGCTGCCTTATCCTGGCCACTCATCTACTTCGTATTCGGTCCAATCATATCCCCCATAGTCTCACCGTATTATAGCGATCCACAGTCACCATACTACCTCGTCCTACCCGGCCTCGGCACAATCCTGATGGTTCAGGTTCTTCGTGGGTTTATCTATGTGGTCTCGCTACTCCCGCTTCTATCTAGCCTGCGCCTTACAGCGAGGGGCATGCTTCTCACTCTGACCGGCCTGATGTACATCGGCGGAGGGTTGGCAATTTTCGTTGTAGTTGAAACGTTCCCCTTAACCTTGAGGGTCGTCCATGGATTGGAGATATTCGCTGATTCGCTGGTGTTCAGCGCGGTAGTAACCTATCTTCTAAACATGCTTCGCCCGCGCTGACTATGCCTCATCTCTACTAAAGTGCGAGTTTGAACAGTATCCTTTGTTCTATCCTCTAACTAGGTTGAGTAAACCAATATCCTCAGCCATCTGCCTGGCCTCGGATATCTCCTCTGCCTTGAGCCTTCTGCTGAGCTCCGGCTTCTCCCTGGCCCTCCACTCTGGATGGTACTGGAACATGAGGTTGAATCGGGTCATGAGGCCCAGACTATCATGAATCCACTGGAGTATGAGGCGAGTACGCACGCTTGGTGTTAGGAAGCACTTCTCGATCGCACATATTTAACCACGAAAAAGAGAGAAACGATGCCAAACAAGAGAATAATGCCCTGCGTATAGCTGAAGCCTTCCCTGACCCACCCGTACTCGAACGAGACACTCTTCAAGACCTCATCGTAAAACAGGTCACCGTTATCGCTGTTCGTCAGAATGACGACGCCCTGGCCCCACTCGTAGTACCCGACCATGATGCCTTTGAACCCCTCGTTAGCGCCCCTGTGAAGGAAATACTTTCGATCGCCCCCTTCGTCTTCCAACCCTAACCCCAAACAGGTTGAATCCTCGAGAGGCTTGGTAAACATGGTGTCAACCATCGTGCTCGACTAACAAATAAAAAACATATCGAAAGAGAATTTACAATGTTAAGAACATGTGTATATTGATTGTGCAACAAAAAATTTTTGGAAAATATGATATCCACTCTTTACAATAGAGATTGGTGACATACGTATGGATATTGCGGTACTCTGCGACTTCGACGGAACCATAACAGAGACAGACACCACCGTGATCGTGTTTAACAAGTTCATAAACGGAGACTGGAAAATTTTCAATGAACAACTGGATAGGGGCGAAATAACACTCGAGCAATGCATAAGAGAACAGTTTTCGATGATTAAGGCTCCAGAATCAGTGATACTAGATGAAGCTGAGCTGGATGTCTCTTTTAGATCGGGTTTTGAAGAGTTAGTTAATTTTTGTAACGATAATCGGGTATCCATTGAAATCGTGAGTGCTGGCCTGGACTTCGTGATCAATCACCTACTTGAGGTCAGAGGATTAGAGGGTAAAGCCAGGGTTTGCGCGGCCAGAACCAGATTTACCAGTGACGGCATTGAAATAGACTCCATAGAACTGCACGATGGAAAATCCATTGATTTCAAGCGCGACCTTGTGGATTACTATAAAGACAAAAAATATTTTGTGCTCTTCATCGGGGATGGAATGTCTGATAAGGGCGCTGTTAGAGGCGCAGATTATGTTTTCGTGATAAAAGGATCGAGACTGGCCGAATTCTGTAAAAACGAGGGAATTAATCATCAAGAAATGAGTGATTTCAAAGAAGTAATCGCGAAAATCAAGGAGATGAAATGATATTTTAAGGCGCTCATTTATGATTAAAGGCTCCTAAATTCAACCTTTTACCAGGTTGACCAAACCAATATCCTTCGCCATTTGTGAGGCTTCGGATATCTCCTCTGCCCTGAGCCTCCTGCCCAGCTCGGCCCTCTCCCTAGCCCTCCACTCGGGGTGGTACTGGAACATGAGGTTGACCCGCGTCATCGGCCCCAGGTTATCATGTATCCACTGGAGTATGGGCCGGGTGCAGCAATCGTTGTGGCCGGGCAGCACGAGCACACGGATGATGAGTTCGCCGTTCTCCTTCGCGTACAGGTGGTTCCTTGTTGCCGCCTCCCAGTACCCGGGGGCACCGCTGACCTCCTCCGCGCACCCGTCGTTCCCGTACTTGAAGTCCAGGAGGTACACGTCGATGAACCCGGCCAGCAGCCTAGCCGTCTCCTCCGAGTAGTAGCTGTTCGAGTTCCATACGGTGGCCATGTTCAGGTCCACGTTGCCCATGGTCTCAAGCCAGTGCCAGGTCACCGGAGTCGGGTCGCCCCCCACCATGTTGATGTTCCTGCAGCCCTGGGCCGCCAGCTCCCGGACCTGGAGCGACATGAGCTCCGGGGCGACGCTGGTGCCGCTGCCACCCCACTGGCTGATGTCCCAGTTCTGGCAGTGCAGGCACCTGATGGTGCAGCCCCCCGTGAATATGGTGCCCGAGGGGACCAGCTCCGGCTCCTCGCCCATGTGGGGGAACGACGAGAACAGGCTGAAGTTGCGCCCGGCCCTGCAGTACCCCTTCTCGCCGTGTAGCCTGTCGGAGCCGCAGCGGCGCTCGCAGAACCCGCACCGCTGCATCATCCTGTGGGCGATGAGCGTCTTCAGGGACATGAGGCTGGGCTCAACGGGCTTAGGCTTCTTTCCCTCGGCGTCGAAGTCGGCCTCTAAAGCCTTGTACTGGTCCATGAGGCTGCCGTGTAGCATCCAGAGTGCAT
>CAZAKG010000088.1:0-9937 GCA_964485755.1 uncultured Candidatus Bathyarchaeia archaeon
CGAGATCCCTGCGTCCCCACGATCAGGCATCTTCCTCACCAAGCTAGTGAACAAGTACCTCTCAAGGTTCGAGGACGAGAACGCGGCCATCAGGTTCTTCGCGCCTTCAGTCCTCAGCAAGGAGATGAGGGTCAGGGAAGAGGGTAAGACGGTCTCCATGCTGGTGGAGGAGATCGTGGAGAGGAGACTCGCGTAGGTGTCCGATAACGCCTACATGAAGTACCCCTTCCAGTTTGCTCACTACTTCATACCAGAGTTCATAACCCGGATGAGGATGCACCGGGAGGTGGAGAACAAGCCCAGCCCCAGGCAGGGCATCACCATGGGTAAGCTACTCCTGCCGCCCTTCCTGAGGCAGGGCTACCTGAGCTTCAGCGACCTGCTCAACACGGCTGTGGTCACGAGCGGCGCTGACAGCCAGAAGATCGCCGAGAAGATAGCCGTCGAGATAATGGTGAACGCCCAGTACGAGGACGACAAGCCCCAGTACGACATGAGCGGCGACGACCTCCTCGGCCTCCTCACCAAGGCCGCCCAGGACACGGTGTACGTGACGCCCTTCGGCAAGGGCCAGGAGAACGACTTCGCGGCCGCCCACAACTCCGATGTGGACGTGTTCACCCAGTACAAGAACGAGCCCGACATCGGCGTCGGGCCGGGGGAAGACGAGCTCATCAAGGCCGGCGTCAAAATCATGAAGGGCACCAAGGACGAGGAGACGCGGAGGCTCCTAGCCGAGATACTGAAGGAGAAGCTTCTGAAGATCGGCCGCGAGTTCGAGCGCCGAGAGGAGTGGGCCAAACACAGAACACTTACGCCTTTCCAGCCGGGTGAGGACCCGGACCTCATCGACGAAGAGAGCAGCCTGGAGAACATCCTTGACCTGGGGCGCCAAATCGAGGAGATAAGGTACGACGACTTCCTGATGCGGCAGAGAGAGAAGCAGAAGAGGCACATCATATTCATCCTGGACATCAG
Organism: uncultured Candidatus Bathyarchaeia archaeon; assembly: GCA_964485755.1. Taxonomy (GTDB): domain Archaea; phylum Thermoproteota; class Bathyarchaeia; order TCS64; family TCS64; genus RBG-16-57-9. Next base: position 979 of record CAZAKG010000088.1, read on the forward strand.
CAACACCATGTTCTACGACCTTGAGGGCATCAACAGCATAAGCTACAGCGTCCTCAGCATGGTGCCCCTCATATGGGGGCTGCGGCGGGAGAAATACGGGCTCTGCCTATACGAGTCCAACAGCCACGTCATCAAAGACTTCTTCGAGGAGGCCAACCTGAACAACGTCATGGAGGACCTCATCACAATGGTGACCATGACCACCACGGAGATGGAGCGAAAGTTCAGCGGCGGCTTCACAAGCATGGCTTGGGGAGGCACTGTCCCAGGGAAGAGCCTGCAGTGGGCGTACGAGGAGATCACGGACATAAGCGACCGCAGCGACAGGATGGTGTTCATCTTCAGCGACTTCGTGTTGACGCAGCCCGGTGAGGCCACGGAGCAGAACGTCCAGAACTACCACATCATAGAACGGATGACGGAGCTGGGAGTGCGCGTTTGCGCCTGCGTGTCGCCCCTTGCCAGGAAGAGCATCTTTAGGCCCTACACAAAGGATAGCCTAGAGAAGCTGAAGATGATAGGCATCAAGATGATTGACACCTATAAGCCTAACAAGTTCTTAGACGAGGTACATGATTTTATCGAGGAAGGCTAGCCTCTAGTTGCTTTCCTTCTATAAGGATTTCCTCTTCGTTTTTATTCTGTATTTTAATCATTTTACTCTCATTGTAGATCAATAACTAAAAGAGAAAATAACATAACAATTGGGAAGCTCTCATGTTGCAGGGAAATATCATCGATCTTTCTCAGTGGTCAATGATAAACAGATGTCAGCATTGTCCATTCGTGTGACTTGTAAAGCGAATGGAGGCGTATCTTAGCGGATTTTCCCTGCACAGAACCTTAAATGATATCAGATGAGTCATCACATTTACGGCTTCAACGTCATCAAACCAGTAACATAACGGTCTGCGGTGGTCAACGCCGTTCATGGCCTGAGGTTATCCTCATATGTTCTTCTCGCTGGCCATGCCCACGATCCCACCGAGTTGCACAAGCCTCGACGCGTGCCGCGACCCGGCGGGCACGGTCCTCGTCTTTACTCCCCTGCTCTGCGCCACCTGTAGCAGCCTCTGGGCTCTACCCCGGTGCCTCCTCGTGAACTCCTCTGTCACGAGAATGTACTCGGGATACTCTTCACCGTAGACCATGGCCTCGGCATCATCCAGGGACAGCATCAGGGTGTCTATGCCATCCGAGGTGTTCAGCCGCTTCTCCAGGACACCCATGACCTTGTCCAGGTCGCCCTCGGATGCCTCCGAGAGCCTGGACCTGAACTCATCCGACGCCGCGAGTGTTCTGACCTCCTTCGCTGTCCGTGCCCTTTCCTGGATGTGTGTGAGGGTCACGGTGTTCAGCTCCCATCCTCTGAGCAACCAGCCGTGATGCTTGCCCACATGGCTCATGAACTCATTGTAGAGGCCCCTGTCCTCCGTGGCCACCAGCACGGTCTTGACCCCCTCCTTCAATCGGGGTCTAAGCTGGTCAACGACGGCCTCAAGGAAGCCATAATCGGTCCCGCTAGACGCTATCCGTGGACCCGGTTTAACCGACTCACTGTACACGTCCCAGATGCGTGACTCCCCCTTTTCGAGGCCAATCAGAACGGCTACGGGGTACCCTCGCCTTCTCTTGGGCATCACGGATGACTCGGGTGCGCGGGTTTAAAGGGTTGGGCTGGACATGCCGGTGAGCTCCAGCACGTTGTCGTGGAAGATGCGCCCTATGTCCTCGTCCCTGAGTACACCCTCTGCCTTCAGCTCCCTGCATGCCTGGACCTGGGCCTCCAGGACGTTGAACCTCCAGCCCCTGGGGAAGAAGGTGCTGTCGGTGCCGAAGAGGACCTTGTGGCTGCCCCCCGCCTGCACGGCCTTCCTGAATATCTGTTTGAGGTCCAGGTCGTAGGGCATGTACTTCATCCAGCTGTTGCTGCCGCTGCTGTCCATGTAGACGTTGTCAGCCTGGTACTGCATGAGGAGGACCTCCCTGAAGAAGCCGGCGCCGAAGTGGGCTATGATGAACTTGAGGTCGGGGTAGTCGCGGCTGGGCACCTGGATGTCTATGGGGTTCCCGTTCCTAAGGTCGGCTTGGCCGCCTATGGTGATGCCGAAGTGGAGGATGACCACCATGTGGTTCCTGAGGCACTCGTCATAGACGGGGTAGACTGCCTCGTCGTAGACCCTCATGCCCCTCCAAGAGCTGGGGTACAGCTTGATGCCCCTGAACCCGTCGCGGGCCGCCTCCCTGACCTCTGAGGGCGCCTCGGGCTGCGCCGGATCGATGTTCCTGAAACCTATGAACCTGCCCGGGAACCTGCGCTGGGCCTCCTTGAACTCCGCGTAGGCGTCGTCGCCCACCATGACGCCCATGGCCTCGACGCCGTACCTGTCCAGCTCGTCCACCCACCGCTTCGCCGTGTCCCAGTTCTCGTCCGGCAGCTCGAAGCCCTTCATGTCTGTGCGCGTGTTAAGCCTCTTGGTGAAGCTCTCCATAGTGCGGCCCCTCTCGGCCCACGATCTGAGCGTCTGGGACCCGAAGTAGTGGCTGTGGGCGTCCACTACGGGTATGCCGGCCCTGCTGATCATGAGTGCTCCTCATGCGGGCCTCCGATATAACCGATCCGGGCGCCGCCACTGCTTTTAATGCGGGTGCGCCGCTGAGATACTGAGATGAATCCCTCAGGTGAAGCCAGGAGGAGGCTCGCGGACGCGCTGTCGGGCGAGGACCTTGAGCTGTTCACCTCCACGGGCGGCCTCACCTTGGAGGCCGCAGACCAGATGAGGGAGAACGTGATCGGCGTCATCAGGATACCCGTGGGCCTCGTGGAGGGGCTGATCGTCAATAGCAGATGTCTGGATGTGCCCATTGCGACGGAGGAGCAGGGCGTCGTGGCTCAGGCGTCCACCGGGGCCCGCTTCGCGGCCCTGGGCGGGGGCTTCTCTGCTAAGTACACGGGTAACATCATGAGGGGCCAGGTACAGGTTCTGGACGTGCCCGACATGGAAACGGCTGCGAGTAGAGTCTTGGCGGAGAAGGAGACTCTGCTGCTGGACGCCAACACGGTGTCCACCACGAGGAAAGCCGTCGGCATAGAAGTGAGGACCCTGCAGTCAGCGGTGGGCCCCATGATGGTCGTGGAGCTCTTCGTCGACGTGCGTGACTCGATGGGCGCCAACCTGGTGGACTCCATGTGCGAGCTCATAGCCCCCACCGTGGAGAAGCTGACGGGGGGCCGCGTGAACATGAGGATACTGAGCAACCTGGCCACGGAGAGGATGGTCAGGGTCAAAGCCGCGGTCCCTGCCTCGCAGCTTGGCGAGGGCGTGGCGATGAGGATCACTGAGGCTTGCAGCTTCGCTGAGGCTGACCCCTACAGGGCCGTGACCCACAACAAGGGGATAATGAACGGCGTCGTGGGTGTGCTGCTAGCCACGGGCAACGACACGAGGGCCGTGGAGGCCGGGGCCCACGCCTACGCCGCCCTTTCGGGCCGGTACAGGCCCCTGTCCACGTGGAGAGTGAAGGATGACCTGATGGTGGGGTCCCTCGAGATGCCGCTCTCCGTGGGAACCGTAGGCGGCGTGGTTCAGGCACACAGGCTAGCCAGATTGGTACTCAAGCTTCTCGGCGTCGAGACGGCGTCGGAGCTGGCCATGATAGCGGGCGCTGTCGGGTTAGCGTGTAACTTGGGCGCCTTGCAAGCCCTGGTCACAGGCGGCATCAGGGGCACTCAACCTTAACTGAGATAAGGCGGCGCCGCGGAGAATCCCTTGATGGGCTCCAGGGGGCTTAGACGCGGCTTCTTCGTCTACGGGCTCCTATGCTTCGCTTGGCTTTTGTTGAGGTCGGGGCTGAAGCCGTCCCGGTCACAGTACCCGTGTCAGGTGGCAGCGAGGATGAACGCGGACCTGTGGTTGGCTGCCTATGTGCTTCCCGTCCTCCAGACTTGTCCTATAAGGGCGCGTCTGAGTGGAAAGTGGGTGGCCCTGCTGGCGGTCGCCGCCCTGTTGGTCGGTGTCGGGTATATTAGTCTCCGGGGAGGAACAGGTATTGATAATTCGTTGAATCCCTCAAACCAGCTGCAGTTGGAACCGGCCGATGCTTCCGTCCTTCCTGCCTCCGATATTTACGTGGTCACCGGCACGGACGGTGCGGACGACGGCGTGGAGAGGCTGATTGGCCAGATGGCCGGGAACGGCCTTAAGTTCTATAGATCGTCAAAGGTGACGAGGCTCGGCGGCCCGGATGGCCTGATCTCGGCCGAAGACGTGGTACTCATCAAGGTAAACAGCCAGTGGGACCAGCGCGGCGGGACAAACACGGACCTGGTGAAGTCCATAATACAGGCGATAGTGGACCACCCCGACGGGTTCAGGGGCGAGGTGGTGGTGGCTGACAACGGCCAGGCCCAGTACGGTGCCCAGGGCCGCGGCGGAAGCCTGGACTGGGCCAGCAACAACGCCCAGGACCGCGGCCAGAGCATCGTAGATGTAGTGAACGGGTTCAAGCCCACGTTCAGGGTCTCAGCTTATCAATGGGATACGATAACGACCAACGTCGTCTCCGAGTACGCGGACGGGGACTATGAGGACGGCTACGTGGTCTCCACCAGGGTAGCGTCGTCTACGTCATCCATCTCGGCGTACCCTAAGTTCAGGACAGAGTACGGCACAATGATCAGCTTCAGGCACGGCGTCTACGTGCCCGCTGACAACGACTATGACGCTGGTAAGCTGAAGGTCATCAGCGTCCCCGTACTCAAGACCCACATGATATACGGCGTCACGGGCGCAGTGAAGCACTACATGGGCGTCACATCCGACAAGCTGACCTCCGGCCTTGGATACAGCGCCCACAGCTCCGTTGGCAGGGGCGGCATGGGCACACTTATGGCTCAGACCAGGGTGCCTGACCTGAACATACTGGACGCCGTATACGTGAACGCCCGGCCCGAGGCAGGGCCCAGAACCACCTACGGCGACGCATCGGAGGTTAACGTGATAGCGGCCAGCACGGACCCGGTGGCTCTCGACTACTGGGCTGCGAAGCGCATTCTCTGTGCCGTCTGTGAGGCCAACGGGTGGGGTGACACGTCCAGCATGGACCCTGACAACAAGCGGAGCGGCGAGTTCGGGGACTGGCTCAGGCTGTCCATGGAGGAGCTTAACGCCGCCGGCTACGGCTTCACGTGCGACGAGGACAGGATAAGCGTCCACGTGGACTGACCGACAGCCCAACCTTATTTTCTGCTTATCGCTGATCATAGTCATGGTTCCAGGGTTCGCTGCCTCGGCCGCGTTGCTGGGGCTCCTGCTCCTCTTCTTCGGCGTCAACATCCACAACGTGGTCACGGGGGCCAGGGCTAGGAGGGGCAAGGCCAGCGGCGCAGAGGTTCCGCGTCCCAGCGGACTCTGGGCCACGCTGGCGTTTATTGGTACCATTAGCTTCTTCGTCGAGGCCACTGTCTACGGTTTCCTCGGGCTGTCGGGGTACGGTGACCCCGTCCAGACGGTATTGGTACCAATACCCGGTCTATTCGGCGCCGTGAGCGTCCTCGGCCTCGCCCTCGTGGCTGCCGGGGTTCTCGTCTTCCTGTGGAGCGTGGCGGCCCGGGGACGGTACTCCGTCTCCTGGGAGATGCCCCTAGACCACAGGCTGGTCACGTGGGGCCCCTACAGGTACGTGAGGCACCCCTCCTACTCGGGCTACTTCCTGATGTTCCTTGGGTTGGCGATGATGGTCAACAACCTGGTCGTATTGGTACCAATACTCGCTGTGGCCGGGTACGCCAGACTCGTGGACGCCGAGGAGAGCCTCCTCGTGGCCCGGTTCGGCGACGAGTACAGGCGCTACGCGGAGGCGACGGGTCGGTTCACCCCGCGGCTTCGACGATCCCGATGACCTCAGTGAGGCTCGATATTATGTAGTCGGGCGCGTCCTCCGGCAGGTACTCCTGATCGACCGTCCTGAGCCACGCCGTACGCATGCCCGCCCTCTTCGCCCCGACCACGTCGTTCTTGACCAGGTCGCCCACGTGCAGGGTCTCACCGGGCTCCACGCAAAGCACCTCCAAGGCCACCCTGAACACGACCTCGTTGGGCTTGCAGTAACCCACCTCGTCGCTGAACACCGTCACGTCGAAGTAATCAAGGACCCCGTACTCGCCTAGGATACGCCTAATGACACGGCCCGGGCTCGTCCCAGTGTCGCTTATCAAGCCGATACTGACCTTACCGTGCAGCGCTTCCAGAGTCTCACGGGCACCCTCCTTCAGCTTCGGTGGATCGTTCAGGACGGCCTCCTCGTAGGCGTACACCAGCGGCGCCCAGTCGCACCTGTTCCTGAGGTCCACCTGGTCCATGACGTGGCCCACTATCTCGTCGGTCATCACGTGCCTGCGGCCGCTGCCCCTGTGGAGCTCCGAGCTGTACCTGAACCCGGCCTGGTAGACCTCTTGGAGACGGGTGTCGTCCAGCTCCACGCCGTTCCTGCTGAGGAACTCCCTGAGCCTTGGCAGCCTGAACTCGCCGTAGTTTCTGTTGTAAACCAGCGTGTTCCAGAGGTCGAAGGTGACGGCCCTGATCAAATTACCCATTTATAGGGTTCCCGGTATATGAAGCTCAGCGGTCCAGCGACTCAATGATCCTCGGCAGCTCGTGCAGCGAGTCGATTGTGAAGTCGGGTTCGGCATCGGACTCCCCGTCCTGGTACGAGCTCCTCACCCACACCGCCTTCATCCCCGCTCCCTTTGCCCCCGCCACATCCGTCCTCAGGAGGTCCCCCACGTGCACCGCCTCGCACGGCTCGGCTCCCAGCTCACGCAGAGCCCGCCTGAAGATGTCCGGGTGCGGCTTACAGAGTCCCGTCTCGTCGCTGAACACGAGGGACGTGAAATGGTTCATCAGACCCCTGTCCTCGAAGTATCGCCTCATGGCTCGGCCCGGCGTGATCCCCGTGTCACTGATGACGCCCAGCCTGTACCTGGGTGAAAGCCGGGTTACGGTCTCCAAGGCCCCCGGCTTCAGGGGCGGCGGGCTCCTCAGGAACACGTTCTCGAACTCCTCGGCCAACGCCTCCCTATCTGCGGGGGCTAACTCGACGCCCAGCTCACCCAGCATGTAGTCCAGCCTGGCCCCCGAATCCACCTGGACGCGCCGCGTCCTCCACTCCCTCTCATACCACGCAGCGGAGCCCCTGTATGCCTCAGCCGCAGCCTCGACGGGGCCCGTGAACCCCGCCCGCACGGCGGCCTCGTACAGCGCGTTTACCCTGTCCTCTGCGTAGCTGACCACCTCGATCAACGTGTTCCAGAGGTCGAAGGTCACGGCCCTGATCCTGTGGTTCATAGAGCTCGTTACACCATCCTTCTATACGTGTCTGATGAATAAGATTGCATCATATAGTCTCGCGATACAAATATATGTTCAAAGTTTTAAAATTAAATGATGGATAATAGGGGTGAACAGTTTCCTAAAAACGGGTTGACTCTGGGTTCAGGTCCCCGTTACTCGGCCTCCGCCGGGCTGCTCGCGTACGGCGTGAGCCGCCTGGCCCTGGTAGCCGTCTGGACGCTTTGGGCCCCCGCGGGAGACACCGTAAGCTCGATGGTGAGGGCTGCGACATGTTTCTTTGCGGCGTCCACAGGGCTTGTCTCGGTCGCCTTAGCTCTGGTCATTTTTTATGCGCCGTTCCTCACCCGTAGGCACGTGAGACTCTTCGGCCTTCTCCTCCTTTCCCTTGGGATTGGGGTTATGGTCATCGCACTCGCCTATTTCCTCAGGTTTCCAGATCCGGCGTTCCCATTCTCGCAACTGCCATTCTTAGCCAGCATCGCTTACAGCCTCCTCTCAATATACTTGGGCGTGGGGCTGTGGCGTGGAAGCCTCACGTTGGGCCGCTCGACGTTCACGGCTCTGGCCCTATTAGCCGTCGCGTCGCTACTCCAATCCATTGAGTTAGACTACCTCATCTCGGTGCCTCTCAGCGGCTCCGTCAACCCCATCTGGCTCTTGCAGTTCCTGTACGCGGTTTCCATGGGCCTCGCCTTCGCCGCTTTTATGTCAGCATCCGGGAAGACCAGTTTTGATCTTAGTAATCTTACACGGATCAGGGAGTACACGCTGCTCCGGGGCGCCGTGTTCCTATACGGCATCGACGATCTGATCACCTTTATCGACACGTACCTGCTCCGCTTCGATGAGTTTATGGCGATAGCAGCAGAGTATCTAGGCACCGCATACTCTGTAATCACCGTCTACCTTTGGCCCCTCCTCGACGCCATTTTCGCGTTGTCCCTCATCGCGTTCGCCGTCTCTATGAGGCAAATAAGGTTTCAACAGATCGGAATTTCAAGGGACGGTGAAGCATGATCCCCTTTGATGCACCGGATTGAACCATTTAGATACATTTTAATGAAAGCGTAACGATTTTCATCCTGTGAGGCGTCCCCTCATACTCGTCTTCGGGCTAGTGGCTGCCTCGACCATGCTCATCGAATCAATAATCATGGCCCTAGAGAACAACGTCCTGTTCGGGGCCTACTTCTTCTCGTCATCCCTGTTAGCCTTCCTGGTGCTGTACAACCGCTTCGTAAAGGAAAAGGTGCCCAGATACCCGCTGAGCTTCCCCAAAGAGAGGGACGCCTACTTCCCCTTCTCCAACATCCCACGGCCGATACACGACGACGTCAACAACTACCCCGAGTACTTTAATCGCGTTGAGGAAAAAAAAAACCTAACACATGTTAATGCAGCCTCTTTATAGCTCCCCTCTCTCACCAAGCCGAACAAGTAATACTCCACGGACATCCGTCACCGCCTAGAAGCCCCTAAAAAGGCCCTATTCCACAAAACAAACCTAAAAATGGAGAATCGTGGTGGTGGTGATTACACCCCCCCTCCCCCCACGTGCACGCAACAACAAAACACAAATCCAAAACAAACCACACAACCACAAGAAA